>MFXT01000022.1 GCA_001788955.1 Candidatus Peribacteria bacterium RIFCSPHIGHO2_02_FULL_49_16
GTACATGGTCAACCAGCCCTTCGTGCCCTTGAGAATGTTGAATTGCTTCATTGCTCCTCAGTTATGAGGAGTGCCAAATGTTTCTGAACTTATGCACGGTGCTTTACAAAGACGTTCTCGCGTAGCGCGAAAGCATAAGAACAATTGCAATAAATATGAGGGCTGCGATAAATTTTTGACCGGTGCTCAAAAAGAGGGCTGTCACGCCAAATCCCGATCCAAGTACGGCTGTGAGAGTGATTATTTGGCTTTCCGACCATCCTTTTTCGAGAAGGAGGTGATGCAGATGTTCACCATGGCGGCTTCCCAGAAATGGGCTTTTTCTCTTGAGTATTCGCCACATCGACACGATCAGACAGTCGATGAGAGGCAGGCCGAGGACGAGGAATCCGGTTGCCACTTTTCCTCCTGCAAAGATTGTGAGAATACCGAGCATAAGACCGAAAAACATCGCTCCTGTGTCACCCATGAGCATACGCGCTGGAGGAAAATCGAAGAGAAGACATGAGAAGCTGATTCCTGCGAGAGAGAATGTAAGGAGTGCAAGTTGCGATTGATCAACTCGCGTACTTAAAGCCAAAAAACCAATTGTCAGAAAGCCGATGGTGGTGAGTGAACTTACTTGCCCCGCAATGCCGTCGAACCAGTTGAGAGCATTGATGGTAAACACAATCCAGCCGATCGTGAAGAGTCCGCTAAGGAATGGCAATGTACCAAAATAGGGGAGTGTGATGTCGATGATATCCAGAGGAATAAGAGGAATGCCGGTCATGGATTCCAGAGGATTTGTGAGTGTGTAGATGTGTGTTCCCGTGAGAAAGAGAATCAAGCCGATCATGACATGAACACCCAAACGCGTCACTGGTGCAACCGTAAAGCGATCATCGAGAAATGTGACAATAAGAAGAAGAATAATGCTTATGGCAATGCCAATAATTTGTCGATTCCAGAACTCATTGCCAAGAAGAACAATGAGGAAGACACCGACAGGAATCATTCCGGTGGGGTAGGGGAGTGGCCTTCTCTTTAAACCATACTTTTTTGGTGAGTCAACAAGTCCGATGCGTGGAAATACTTTCTGTGCAAACAGGAGAAGTATGATGCAACTGCTTGCGGCAAGGAGGGGAGTGATGAGGAGGGGAGACATAAGCTACATTAGTATGCATGACGCAGTATAGAACATTGGATCAGATGGAATTAGAGGGAAAGCGCGTGCTGCTTCGAGCGGGGTTTGATGTGCCGATTGAAGGAGGCGTTGTTATCGATACAAAGCGCATTGAAGCCATTCTTCCCACAATGCGCTTCATTCTCGATCACGGTGCGTCACTCATTTTACTTGCGCATCAGGGGCGACCGAAAGGTACCGGATACGAAAAGGAATTCAGCCAGAAACCGCTTATTGCTGTGTTGGAAAGTTTGCTTCACACTTCCGTCCGATTCGCGCCATCGTGCATAGGAGAGGAAACGAAGAAACTTGCGCAGCACCTTTTGCCGGGTGAGGTTGTTCTCCTCGAAAATCTGCGTTTCGACGAACGGGAGAAGAAAAACGATGAGAGTTTTGCGAAGGAACTTTCGGTTTTTGGTGATGTGTATGTCAATGATGCATTTCCTAATTGCCATCGTGAACATGCGAGTGTCGTCGCATTGGCGAAGATGTTGCCTTCTTGTATGGGTCTGCATTTACATCAAGAGATCAAGCATCTTTCACAGGTGAACGAAGATCCACGTCGTCCATTGGTACTCATTATCAGTGGTGCGAAGATGGAAACAAAAGTCCCTGTCATTGAACGTTTTCTTCAGATCGGTGACGATATTCTCTTGGGTGGAGGAATTGCGAATACTTTTATTGCGGCACGGGGATTCCATGTGGGACATTCCTTATATGAATCGGATTTTCTCTCTAAAGCGCAAGAACTGATGCTTGAGGGAGAAAAAGAAGAAAAGGCGAATATTCATGTGCCCCGGGATGTGGTGATTGCCGATAGCCCCGATACAGAAGTGATACTTGATCTTCCTCTCGAAGACGTCGAGGGTGATGTTGGCATTTATGACATCGGACATGTTACGGCAGAAAGATACGGTGATATGTGCAGACGTGCCGGTATGGTGATCTGGAATGGTCCGCTTGGCATGTATGAACGTGAAATATTTTCCGGTGCTTCACAGTTACTTGCGCATACGCTGACTTCGGCATCACGTGAGCACGGTGTGCAGGTGATTGTCGGCGGCGGTGATACAATTGATATGCATCGAAGATTCGCATGTGGCATGCAGTCCTACGCATTCGTCAGCACCGGAGGAGGAGCCATGCTAGAATTTCTTGCCGGTAAGCCCTTTGCCTCGTTGGAGGCGTTACAGGTGTAGAGATCACGCGGTATTCTCATGGTGTCTTTTATGACAGAGTCCGATGTTCCACCACAGAAATCGGTCTTGCGGAGCCTGAAAAGGTTACCACTCCCGCGCATTCGGATTTTCTTTCTCTGCGGTTTTAGCGTGCTTCTCTTTCTCTTTGTCATGTTGCATTTGCTCCCATCTGCACAGATTCGTATCTGGCCGCGGGAAGATACGATCAGTCAGACGGCAAATATTTTTCTTGTATCTTCCGGTGCGCTTGCAACGATACCGCCACGCGTGCGTATGATGCAGTTGACGCCGATTGTCGTGACAGCAGATCGTGCCATGACCTTTGATCAGATCAGTAAGAAATTTATCGGTGAATCCGCGGTGCTCGATATGACGGTGATCAATACATCGTTGGAAGAATATGCCCTTCGCAAGGGAACACGGTTTGTGAATCAGGCGGGAACGGTATTTCGTATTCAGGATCCGGTATTTATTTCTGCCACAGGAGAGGTTACCGTTCGTGCACAGGCGGATGATCTCGATATCTATAAGGAGATTATCGGTGATCGTGGAAATGTTCCGGCGGGCTTAAAATGGGAAATGTATGGACTTTCTGCAGAGGAGCGGAAATTGGTCTACGGAGAAAATCGGGTTGCGGGAACCGGTGGTATAACGGCGTACACGACGATTCTGCAAGAAGAAGATTTGGAGGGTGCGAAACGACTTTTAGAGCAGGAACTTCTTGCGACGGCAAAGCAATTAGTCGAAGAGGAGCGTTTGTTACGAAACACCAATTCTCCCGAAAAGTTCTATGATATCCTTTATTACCCGGAACTCACACGGGCGGAATTTTCTGATTTTCAACTTCAGCGACAGTTTCTTGGCGAAGAAGTGCGTTCCATTCCGATAAAAGGAGAGATGACCTATACCGTTTACACGTATGACGCACAGGAAATTCTCGATCTTCTTACGGAAGAACTGCGCTCTCATATACAACCGGGAAAAGAACTTCTCACAGAGACATTGTCCTTAGAACGACTTGTCGTACATGTAATTGACTATGAGGATGATTTATCGTGGATTAAACTTACTGTCGATTTAAGCGGGAAGGAGCGATATGTGCTCGATTCGTTCTCGCCATTGGGTGTGCGTTTTGGAAAGCGGGTGAGAGGGGAGGTGGCGGGACTTTTGAAAGACGATGCGCTGCGCATCATCGGTAATATGCCTGAAGTAAAAAAAACAGAAATATCACTATGGCCACCATGGACCGCATCGATTTCTGCGATTCCATCACATATTTCGGTTGTCCCACAGTGATGATATCTGTCAATTGAATATTCAAGATAAAATGTATTATCTTGAATACGATGAATCGACAGATCGAAGCCACCTCCACTCCACTCTCGGATGCAATTGAGCGGTACCTTACATTTTTACAGTCTGAAGAAAATAAATCTCCCCTCACTATGAAAAGTTACCGCGAATCGCTTGCTCTTCTTACAATCCTCTTCTGCGGATCAGCTCCGAAAGATTTTTCCAAGGAAACAGTGCGCACCTATAAGCAAAATTTGCACAATTACCGGACGAAATCCGGCAAAGAACTCTCTATTCGCAGCAAGAATCATCATATTACGATTCTACGTGCATTCTTGCGCTACCTTGCACAGGAGGAAGAACTGAAGATCTACCCGCCGGACTGTGTCAAACGTTTCAAAGAAGATCAACGAAAAGTGAAGGTGCTCTTTACGGATGAATTGCAGAGACTCTTTGCAGAGCCGAATATGGCAATGCGTGCTGGCAAACGGGATCGTGCGATCCTCGAACTGTTCTTTTCAACGGGATTGCGACTTGCGGAACTCTGTTCCCTGAATCGCAAGGATATCAACTTCAAAACACGCGAAATCAGCGTGCGGGGAAAGCGCGGCAAGGTGCGCGTCGTTTTTCTTTCAGACGGTGCTGTCGAGTATGTGCGCTTGTATATGGATTCCCGCATTGATTATTTGGAACCGCTTTTCATCGGCACTATCGATCGTGCGGCGAATGCCATGCCGCCTGGTGAGGGTTTTCGACTCACGAGCAATAGCGTGTACCGATTGGTCAAGAAATATGCGCTCGCCGCAGGTATTGTTTCCGATCCTTCTCCTCATACGTTACGCCATTCCTTTGCAACGGATCTGCTGCGTAACGGTGCGGATCTGCGCTCGGTGCAGGAACTCCTTGGTCATAAAGATCTCTCTACAACGCAAATCTATACTCACGTGACCAATCCCCAATTGAAAGAGGTTCACAAAAAATATCACGCGGCGTCATAACATCTGTCTCGTGCAAGAAGAAATATGTGTGATGCCTTTGTTCTGCGAAAATTTCACTCTTGTTTTTATAGGTGTACGAGCGTACACTTATCTACGTGCTTTCATCCATGCACCAGAACCGGCCGCGAGTTATTCTCGATTGGACACAGGTTTCTGATCACACCCACACAGATTCTCTTCTCGACTGGGTCCGCACGGTACCGGAGACAAGCAGTGTGCACGTCTATTTGTCACCTATGGTGCGAGGCGTACGCCACACGCTCTTGTCTCTGGGCTGCACGGTCACTACAAGAACCGCATTGTGTCTGTAACAGAAATCTGCTTTCTTCGTTTATATCATCCTCTGTCACGCGATACCCGCAATTTCGGCTACGCTTTTCTGCTCTCGGTCATCATAGTGACTGCGGTCGCCAGTGTGCCGTGGTTACTGGGAATTGGATAATTCGTTGATCTTTGCAGCCATGATGAAATCATTTTCCGATAATCCCTTAATCACGTGGGTCCAGAGTGTGATCGTAACTTTGCGATACTTGTGTAGAAAAATATCGGGATGATGATTTTCTTTTTCTGCCAACTCCCCTACTTCATTGACAAACATCAGCGCTTCTTTGAAGTCTTTGAACTTCCACATCCGTTTGATGGAACTTGACTTTTCATCTATTTCCCATTCTGAAACCTCTTGGAGCATTTTTTTGACTTCCTCTTGCGATAAAGAATCCCCTATTCCTTCGCAGGGTTGACAGGATTTGGAAGTTAAATTATTCATTAAAAATGATCGGTGGATTTTTTGTATAGCGCAAGAATTTTCTTTTACCAATTTTTACAATATTGCCTAACCCTTTTGCCATTATTTCAACTATTTCCGCTTCTGATTCTGCTGTTAAAACAGTATCACCTTTTTCATTCAAAACCTTAATCCCCTTCTCTGTAAGAAGTCTTCTCGCATCTGATTTTGAAGATACCAATCCACTGCTTACAAGATCGCCAAGGAGATCTTTTTCTGGAAAGGGCCGTTCTGGTATGTCCTTTGGAGTCCCCTTCTCTGTGAAGACTTTTATGAACTCTTCTTCGGCTTTTTTGGCTTTCTCTTGTCCGTGATAGAGCGTTACGATTTCTGATGCGAGACGGGCTTTGGCAACTCGCAGACTTCCTTTTAAAAGTTCTTTGTATTCTTTTGTTGATACATCGGTACAGCATTCGAAATACATGTCCATACACTCATCTTTTAGAGACATCATTTTGCCGAACATGTCATTGGGTTCATCTTCCAAGTAGATGCAATTGTTATAGGTCTTGCTCATAAGGCGACAATCCGTTCCTTCGATGAGCTTCGTTGTGAGGATAAATTTTTCACGTGTACCGTATGCTTTCTGCAGTGATCGTCCGGCGAGCATATTGAACTCCTGGTCTGTGCCGCCGATTTCGCAGTCAACATCGAGCATCACAGAGTCGTATCCCTGGAGGAGCGGATAGCTTAATTCATGAAATGCAATCGGCTTCCCTTCCTTTTCGCGTCTACGGAACATATCCCGTTGTTCGATTTGTTGTTTCGTAAAATGACTGGCGATTTCTAAATATGTTTCCAATCCCATTTTTTCATGCCATTCATGGTTAAAACGAATTTCTACTTTAGAGAAATCGAGCACTTTTGATGCTTGAGTCTGGTAGGAATGAAAATTCTTTTTCACCTCCTCCTGTGTGAGCTTTTTGCGTACGGCTTCCTTATCCGATGGATCCCCTATCATGGCTGTGAAACTGCCGACAAGAAAGATGGCATGATGCCCGGCTTCTGCAAATTGTTGCAGTTTTCGCAGTGGAATCGTGTGACCGATGTGGAGTTTTGTCCCTGTCGGATCAATTCCGAGATAGACGCGAAGCTTCTTTTTGGATTTCAGTTTTTGTTCCGCGAGTTCTTTGGGAATCACGCTGGCTACGCCGCGAGTAAGAAGTTCCGAGTTGGACACAGGGAGAAGTGTATCGCGTATACTCCTCCCATGCCAGAATGGATCAACCCGGAGTCGCACGACCTTTCTCTCTCCATTCTCTATGAGGATGATGCATGCCTTGTGATTGATAAACCCGCGGGCATTTCGGTACATCCCGGATCCGGTATGGCAGAGAATGAAAAAACACTCCTTCATGGTGTGGCGTATCTTTTTGAGGAAAGATCACTTCCATTTTCTTCTCACGATGTTCTTGCACATCGTCTCGATAAAGAGACGACAGGATGCCTTCTTGTTGCAAAAAATCCTGAAGTACATGCACAGCTGCAGAAGCAATTTTCAGAAAGAACAATACAAAAAATATATCTTGCTCTGGTTTTCGGTATTCCAAAGCATCCGCAAGCAGTCATTGATGCACCGATTGGCAGGAGTATGAAAAATACGGTGAAAATGGGTGTCATTGGCGTGCGTAAAGGACGATCATCACAGACAACATATCGTGTGCGGGGGCAGGGAGATGCATGTGCTCTTCTTGAATGCGATCTGCATACCGGAAGGACCCATCAAGTACGTGTACATCTTTCGAGCATCGGTCATCCTGTTCTTGGGGATAGAAAATATGGAAATCGGGCGAGTCAGGAGTTTTCGAAAAAAATGGGGATCGAAAATCTCTGCCTCCACGCCCGAAAACTCGGCTTCACCTCTCCTGCCGATAACGTGTGGCACGAAATTGAAGCTCCAATTTCAGAATTGTTCCATAAGGCGCTTCGATTATGCAGGATAGCTCCATAAATATTTGACAATGTTAGACAAAGAATTTTACTCTCCAATAAGATAACAAACTTGTTCTTTCGGAGGACTGTCCATGAGCACTTTGAAGAAGCAGAATCGCATCCACATTCGCTGGATGATTCGCCGCGACATGCCCGAAGTTCTACACATCGAAGACTTGAGCTTCAAGTATACGATGTGCGAAGAAGATTTTCTGTGGTGCCTGCGTCAGAGAAACTGCATCGGTATGGTTGCAGAGATGGGCGAAACAATTGTCGGCTTCATGATCTATGAACTGTATACATCGAAACTGCACATTGTGAACCTCGCCGTTCTGCCATCCATGCGTCATGGTGGCGTGGGCAGCCAGATGATCACCCAACTGGTTAGTAAACTCTCCAGTCACCGTCGTACTCGCGTCAGCATTAATGTGCCCGAAACGAATCTTGCTGCCCAGCTGTTCTTTCGCACCAATGGATTCGAGGCCATCAACGTTCTTCGTGACTATTACGAAGATAGAGGAGAGGATGCGTACCACATGGTCTATCGCTTCAGAGAATACTCTTAGCTCATGGCAATAGAGTGGCTGTCTCTTAGACAGCCACTTTTTTATCATGCTCATTTCACATTATGGCCTCCAGATCACCGTGTACTGCGTCTTATCCAAAATCTCTCCTTTGCGATTGCGCGTGATGATCGTGTAGACATTATTTCCGCGGTTCATCGTGCCAAGTTCATGGCTCGCTATATAATTCCAGAAGTCTTTTTCCGGTTCATACAAGCGGAGTTTATACTCGTTGATCCACACACTGTACGTCTCCGGCGATGTGAAGCCTTCTATGAGTAATTGGCTTCCTGTTGCATAATGGATATCGCCGGCCGTTGGTGCATGCACACGAAGACTTCCCGGGTCCAAGGGGCGATTATCCGGAAGATTGCGTAATTCTGGTTCTTTGTCTCCTTCGCTCTGATTGTCTGTCCTTTGTGCTTCGATGACCCCTTCTTCCCCTTCTCCCATGACGATGGTGATGCGTACTGGTGCACTCTGATTTCCGGCATCATCAATTGCAACAATGCTGTAAACATTCGTCCCACTTTGCAGGTTGCCAAGCAGAGCACTTGCAAGATAACTCCATACGGTGTCGCCCGGTTGAAAGAGTTGAAGACGATAATCATTGACACGAATACCCATTGTCCCTTTCGCGGCCTTCCCCCGGATTTCCAGCTCGCGGCTGTTTGTACGATAGATGGTTCCGGAACCAGATGGCGTGACAATTGTGGGCGACGGTGGCGGCTGGAGATCCCGCTGCACAGACCGGGACAGTTCTGTCATGATGAGACCGCGCTCATCGAGTGCGGTGACAATAAGTTTGAATTCCTCCTCATTCGGCAGAGACACTTCCTGCAAAAACGATCGATCTTTTTCGTCAATGATTGCTTTGTAGCCGTTGACGCGAATTACCGAAACAGCGGGACCGGCTGTGCCGCGCACTTCTATAGTGTTGCCATGTACCTGCTGACCTTCAATCGGGTATGCAAGAGTAATAAGATCATCGGAGAGTGAAGGAAGAGAGAGATCTTTTTGTTGTCGGATCTTCTCGAATTCCTCTACAGACAGCCGACTCTCCCAAACAGCGGCGAGGAGAGGCGAATCCTGTTTCAGAGGTGTGCGTACATCGTACCAATCTGCAGGAATGATATCTTCTGTCATGGCAAATTGCTGTCCTTCTCCAATGAAAATGGGCCCCGATGCTCCCTTGTGTAACAAAGTTGTAATACCGATGCCTGCTGCTTGAAGGACAGCGAAACTGTCGTGGGTGATAACCGCTTCTGTCCGCGGCGGGAGATCGAGAGTGAATGAAGCTGTCTGTATGGTGCGCGTAACGCTGCCGGAAAATGCCGCTGCATATCCTTCGCGTGTACTTTCCGGCGGGACGCGAATCCAGAGTGTGCCCGAAGCGAGGGTGAATGCATATTCGGAATTCTCGCTTCCGTACTCGCTTTCCTCGATCTGCAAGTTTGTATTTTCCTGCACATGAATCCGTGTTCCATCAAAAAGCAGCAACATAGCGCGTCCGACAGCGTTGGTGATAACGCGGTCTCCTGAAAAAAGTTTAATTTCTCCCTGTATCTGCTGCGCATCTCCGTCCTGCAGGGCTATGCGAACGATACCCCGATCTTCCGCATGGAGCGTAATTGCCGCTCCTCGCAGTGCATTATTCGTAAAGAGGTGTGTCATACGCCATCCGCCAAACAGAATGAGTCCACTGCCGAGAATAAGAAGGATTCGGGATGCGCTAAGCGTGTATCTCGGATTGTGTGATTCAAATCCGTACGGCCGATGTTCTCTGCGGCGTCGTCGGGAAAACATAAGAAGCCTTCATACTACGGAATGTATTGCATGATACGCAAGTATGTTCATTGCTTTACATCGTTACTCGTTCGATTTCTTCCTGAAGAGTAATCCCGTCTTTCACCCATGTATCTCCCCATTGTTTCATGGTGATGTATCCTTCCTTCTTCGCCTTGTCGAGCACGGTTGATTCGCGTTCCTGTTGAAGAATAAGTTCGCGAATCGATGGCGTTATGATGAGAAGTTCCGGCATCGCGCGCCGTCCCGTATAGATATCCGGATTACTGGGATCGCATTTTTCTTTATTTTTTTTCGCTTCATCGGAGAGTGTACGCACAAGCCTCTGTGCAAGAATTGCCCGAAGAGATGGAGCGAATGTATACGGACTGACACCCATTGAAAGCAGTCTTGTCACCGCTTCGACTGCGGAATTCGTGTGCAAAGTTCCCAGAACCAAATGTCCGGTCAGCGAGGCATCGATGGCCGTTTGTGCGGTTTCGCGATCACGAATTTCTCCCACAAGAACAACGTCGGGGTCATGACGCAGAATCGAGCGCAATCCCGAGGCGAAGGTGAAGTCGTGGTCGACGTCGATTTCACTCTGTACAATTCCATTGATTTCGTACTCGATGGGATCCTCCAGTGTAATGATATTCCGCTGTTTTCCGATAATGGTGTGGAGTAATGCATAGAGTGTTGTTGTTTTTCCCGATCCGGTCGGACCAGTCACAAGAATGAGTCCGTTGGGAAGTTTGATAAGCTCTCCGAGCTTGTTATGAATTTCCTCTGGAAATCCAAGTTCCGGAAGTGGTTTGATGCCGCGGGATGGATCCAGAAGACGCAGTGTGAATGTTTCTCCAAAACGAGACGGGAGTGAGGCAACACGGATGTTGATGGTTCTCCGGCCCGTTTCGTCTGCAGTATCGAACGTGTATTGACCGTCTTGTGGTATGTTGGTGATATTCAGTTTGAGTTTGGAGAGGAATTTCACACGGCGGATGTAATCGGTATAGACCGCATGTGAAACGGATGACAACTCTTGCAGAATGCCATGCAGACGAATCTCCAATCGCACATGTTCTTTTTCCGGTGAAGTGTGGATATCAGACACGCCCATTTTTGCACAGTACTCCTGCAGCGCCTGCAGCAACTGATCTCCATTCTGCGAAGAAAAATCCGGATGTTGCATCTTCATATTATAGCACTTTTAATGCAGTTTTGCTACGATCTTCTCGACCTTCACTTATGCGATTTTCCAAAACGGAAACACAGAAGAAGCGCTTGCTTCTGCGGCGTATGGGAATACTTCATGGAGTTCTTCTGGTGGGTGCACTCTTTATCATCGCACGTCTTGTCGAATTACAGCTGATAAAAGTAGAATCATACCATAATGCTGCGCGTTCTCAACATTATGGTGGCGTTGTTCTCCCTGCGCGGCGCGGAGAGATTTTGGGAATGAGCAGCAAGACGGGAGAAACGAGTGTTATGGCAACGAATACAACATTGGATATGGTGTATGTCGATCCGCTCATTGTCGATGATCCGTCTGAAATCGCCCGTTTGCTTGCAGATGTGCTCATCACCGATGCGTTTTATGACTATTGCAAAAACGGTGATCGACGATGTCCGCGGGAATTGGTGAAGTTTTTTAAGGCGGCATTCGATCCTCTCTTTCGGGCGCGAGAGCTGCAATCCGGTGCACTGCTCGAACCGTTATCTTCTTCCGCTTTGGCAACGCGCACACTGCAGGAAGATATTGTGCCGACTATCACAGAAGTACGTCGACAATTCATGCTTGATATTGAGAAACGTATTTCCACGGATCACGTGAACTTTGTTCCCATTAAATATAGTGCGACAAAAATGGAGATGAACGCCGTAGAGGAGTTGAACATTCCCGGCATCTCTGTGTCGTTTAATCAGTATCTCATTTTTGCGGATCCCGAGAGCGTTTCCCAGTCACGTCTTGCAAATATATCCCGTGTGCTTGCAGATGTCCTCGATCTCGATCCATCACTTCTGGAATATACTCTGCGTTCCAGGCCGCTTCGTTATGTTCCGATAATGCGTCGTCTTCCACCCGCGCTTTCACTGAAGATCAAAGAACTGAAGGTGCAGTCATATAAAGATACGCAGGCGCGCAAGGCCGCTGCGCCGACACGACAAGAAGCGGATCGCATTCAGGAACCGCTGCGGAATATCGCGCTGCTCGGCGAACATTGGCGATACTATCCCGACGGCGTCATTGCCTCGCAGGTTGTGGGTTTTTTGAACACAAATCAGGAGCCACAGTACGGCATTGAACGTACATTTCATATGCAGTTGTATGGTCAGGAGGGATACATTCGCACAGTGAATGATTTAAAAGGAGGGCGTGTTTTTACTTCAGAACAGAAGATTGTGGATCCTGAAGACGGCGATACCATCGTGCTCACGATTGATCCTGCTGTGCAACGGGAAGTGGAACACATTGTTGCCGAAGGCAGAGAGTTGTATAAAGCGAATAGTATTCAGGCGATTGTTATGGATCCTGCGACCGGGCGCATTATTGCACTTGTGAATACTCCTCTGTTTAATCGCAATAGTTATGGAGATGTCTTTGAAAAAGAGCCAGTTCTGCTTTCTTCGCAGGATGAGCGAAATATTGTTGTAGAAGTATTCCATTACGAAACGAATACGCGTGTCGTGAAAGCGTATTTTCTGGATATATTTAGTCAGGATGGCCGTGAGATATTGACGGAGAAGACCCGACAAACACTCGACGCTTTGGAAGAATCTTTTGATTTGGCAGATTTAACGCGGTACTACGTCTATACAGGAGAAAATAATCGATTTGAAATATTTCCCACCGATATTTCGGGCGTGTGGTTGAAATATAAGAATTCCATTGGTGTTGGAGCATATCTTAATCGTGTCGTGCAAGAAATTTATGAGCCGGGTTCGGTGCTAAAGCCTATTACAATGGCGATTGCGATTGATCAAGGAGAAGTCACCCCTTCCGATATCTATCATGACGACGGTCCGGTGGAAGTGGATGAATATACCATTAAAAATGCCCTGCGTACGTATTATGGCGATGTCACAATGACTCGATGCCTTGAATTATCGATTAATACATGCATGACAAGTGTTTCGGAAAAACTCGGACCAAAACTTTTTCATCATATGCTTGATCGATTCGGTTTCGGAAAGATTACCGGCATTGCTTTGGAGGATGAGCTTCCCGGCGAAATTCTCCCATGGCGAAAATGGAGCCGTGCGCTTCTTGCAACGGCGTCTTTCGGTCAAGGTATTTCTGTTACGCCACTGCAGATGACGACGGCATTTTCTGTACTTGCCAATGAAGGAAAACTGATGCAGCCGTATATTATTGATCATATACGTCATGCGAATGGAGAAAGAGAGATGACAGAGCCACAGATACTCGATCAGGTCATTACTCCGGAAGCGTCCGATACGATCACGGCGATGCTCGTAAGTGCCGTGGAGAATGGATTTGCAAAATCCGGCAAGGTTCCCGGCTACCACATTGCAGGTAAGACGGGAACGAGTCAGATTGCGGGCCCGGGAGGCAAGTATGAATCTGGAACGGGTTCCACGGTTGCTTCTTTTATAGGATATGCCCCTGTGAATCGGCCGCGCTTCGTTGTACTCGTCAAAGTTGATCGGCCGAAATTTGCAGAAGAAGTCCACGGCGCTGCCGCAGCCGCTCCCATTTTTAGGGATATTGCCGGATTTCTTTTGAAATATTATGGTGTGCAGCCGGATGATGCAGGATGATCGCCGCCTTTCTTTATTTTACTGTAACGGACTTCGCCAAATTCCTTGGCAGATCGGGATTCTTCCCTCGTTCCACTGCCAGGTAATATGCGAGAATCTGAATGGGAATGATGTTACAAATCGCTTGAGCGGGGCCGACATCAGGAACTTTTAACCATTCGTCGAAGACGGCATGCCTGGCGGGTCCGACGCCGATGATCTTCGCGCCGCGGGCTTTGAGCTCTATGGCATTATTGATGATGTCGACAGTGACTTCGTCGTTTCCGACAAGAACGAGACATGGTGTATTTTCCTCTATAAGCGCGATGGGTCCGTGCTTCAATTCTGCTGCGGCGAATCCTTCGGCGTGAATGTAGCTTACTTCCTGAATCTTAATCGCACTTTCAAGAGCCATGGGGAAATTCCAGCTCTTGCCGATAATGTAACAGTCCTCTTCTTCTTTCAATGTCTGTGCGAGGGCTTTGATGCGTTCGAGGTATCGCGGGTTCAACATATCATTAATCATGGATCCTGTTTCAAGGAGCAGCGTCTTTCCTTCGTGAAGTTTCCCGGCGAGTGTGTAGGCGATCAACATCAGAACAGCCATTTGTCCCGTGAGCGCTTTGGTCGATGCGACCGCGCGTTCGGGTCCGGCGTTGATCGAAAGCGTGAAATCCGCTTCGCGATCGATGGTGGATCCTTCGTTATTCACAATGGCAAGAACTTTAGCTCCTTTCAATTTTGCAATATGCATGGCCTCGAGGACATCAGCTGTCTCTCCACTCTGACTGACAACAATTAAGAGGCTCTCTGGCTTCAGGAAGTGATGAAAGAGTTTGAATTCTCCGGCAGAGGCAACATTCACATGATGCTGGACAATAACAGAAAAGAAGTATTCTGCAGCCATGCAGGCTTTATGAGCAGTACCACAGGCGGCAAGAAATGTTCCCTGTGCATTTTTGATGGCATCGGCGATCGTACGAATTTGTTCCTCATTCTGATTGACAGCTCTCGCGATGGTTTCCTTTTGCTCCATGATTTCTTTAAGCATGAAGTGATCGAAATCTCCTTTCTGTGTCTCTTCCACTGTTCGAGTAATTTTGATGTGTCTTTTCGGATGCTCTTTTCCACTTTCGAGGTCGGCAAAGAGGATGGATGATCCATCGGTGACGAGCATTTCTCCATCGTCAAGATAGTGTACTGTGCGTGTGTAATTCAGGAATGCGGGAATATCGGATGCGATGAAGTATCCCTGATCTTTCGCCACGCCAACGATGAGTGGTGAACCTTTTCGTGCAGCGACGAGTGAACCGGATTTGGTATTCATGGCAAGGATGGCGTACCGGCCTTCGAGTTTTTTGCAGGCTCTTTGAAAAGCTGAAGCAAAATCGGATGAGATCTTCTGTTCTTCTTCAATGAGATGCGGGATCACTTCCGTATCCGTATCCGATAAGAATATATGCCCCTTTTCCTGCAGATTCTTGCGCAGAAGTTCATTATTTTCAATGATTCCGTTATGTACGACAGCGATATGCATGTCGCTGCTTGTGTGAGGATGAGCATTCAACTGCGTTACGCCGCCGTGCGTTGCCCAACGTGTATGCGCAATGGCAGCAGAACATTCCTGATGGAAGCGGGCAGTATCCACGTCGCTAATTTTCCCCGTATTCTTTTCGACGATAATAAGATTCCCTTGTCTTTGAGCGATCCCCCACGAGTCATATCCCCGGTATTCCAGGTTTTTAATTCCGTCGATGACAATGGTACCCGCATCTGTTCGTTTCCCTATATATCCAAAAATCCCACACATATAGCGAAT
The DNA here is from genome assembly GCA_001788955.1 of Candidatus Peribacteria bacterium RIFCSPHIGHO2_02_FULL_49_16. GTDB lineage: Bacteria > Patescibacteriota > Gracilibacteria > Peribacterales > Peribacteraceae > 2-02-FULL-49-16. The sequence goes on from MFXT01000022.1 coordinate 15,301, forward strand.
ATTGTACTCTTGGGGCAGTATGGGTCAATATGGCTTTTTCTTGACCAGATGTCTGATTTTCTCTTATCATTTCCACAATGTCCCAAATGAAATCTGCCAAGAAGGCCATGAAACAAAGCGAAAATCGCCGTATCCGGCGTCGCGCTTCTTCACGATATATGAAGACGATCGTGCGCAAACTGTCCAATGCCGTGGCCGAAGGAAACAAAGAACAGGCTCGCGCTCTCCTTCCGCTCGTTTTTTCAGCACTTGATATGTCCACGAAGAAAAACATCCTGCACTGGCGCACGGCTGCGCGAAGGAAATCCGCACTCTCAAAATTGTGTCAATAGAGAACAGCACACATCAGCGAATTCTTGCTCTGGATATCGGGACGCGAAAAACCGGTCTCGCTTTTTTTGATCCCCGCACGCAGTGCACCGTGCCTCTGCCCACACTGTCGCATTCTTCTTCTGAAGAGTGTGTGCAGGCGGTGTGTTCTGTCATTCGGGATCGGGATGCCGAGCTTCTTGTTATCGGGATGCCTTATCTGCCGGATGGATCCGAAGGACGGCAGGTGCGTCATACGCGGGATGTTGTCAGAAATCTTCAGAAATACAGTGCTCTTCCTCTCGAATGGTGGGATGAACGATACACGTCATGGAAAGAGCATGTGGGAGATTCTCATGCGGCTGCAGCATGCACTATTTTGTCCTGCTGGCTCGAACAGCAGACTCAATAAGTCCTTTGTTCCATAACATGCGTGTTTTTTCATGAATTTCCCCTAGTACATATTTTCTGTTCAGAATATAACTTGACAATTTTACAAAAAAATCCGTATTATTAAATGCGATCTTTTCTCTTCCTGAAGAGTATCGGTAATGCGGTATTTCTTAGGACACAATATCCTTTGAAATTCGTCCACGTGAAACGTACGTGTACTTTTTACTCCCTGTCAATGTTCTGGTAGAACGAAGGTTAATCCTTCCCCTTTCGCTCAATGGCTGATTATCGATCTTCCCTATCTTCATCTACCTCGTCCGGCTCTGTCACTTCTCTGAAACAAAAGAAAGTAGGTGTGGCTGTCTCCCTCGAAAATCTTTTGCAAGATCTCTTTCTGGTTCTGACAGAAAAAGAATCCGGCGTTATTAAGAAACGTTTTGCACTTCTTGGACAGTCCAAGCAGACGCTCGAAAAGATCGGAAGACAATATAAAGTAACACGGGAACGGATTCGTCAGATTGAGAGTATTGCCCTTTCCAAACTTCGCCGGACGGTACGGACAACACGTCTTAATGATGTCAATGACATGGCAAAAGAATGTATACAGACGTACGGGGGTGTTCTTCTGGAGGAAACTCTCCTGTCGCAGATGATGATCATGACAAAAGGCAATACCGATATCGATGGCGCAATTCTGCGTTTGTCGTTTTCCATTGATGCGGATATGGATAACGGAAGCAAAAATGGTTCGTATGCGCCTTTTTGGCGTCTGTCTGCTCTGGCAATGGAAGATGTTTCTCTGATCACCGATACGGTGGTGAAAATTCTCAAGAAACGAAAATCCTGTATGGGAGAAGAGAATCTTGTGACAGCAGTGCAGGCAATGCAACTTTTTAAAGATCGTATTCCCAGTAAAGAACTTATTGCCAGTTGCTTAACAATTGATGAGCGTTTGCGGAATATTGATGAAGGATGGGGGCTCACGGAATGGCGCTTTGTGCGTCCGCGCAGTATTCGCGACAAGGTGGAAATCGTGCTGAAAAAATCCGGTCATCCTCTTCATTTCATGGAAATCGCCAACCGCATTCGTGACATGAGGTTTGATCATAAGAATGTCACCGTACAGGCTGTGCATAACGAACTCATTCGTTATGAACAATTTGTTCTTGTTGGTCGTGGTTTATATGCACTCAAGGAATGGGGGTATGAGCCGGGAACGGTTGCAGATGTGATCGAAAATATTCTCAAGGAGAAAGGTCCTTTAAGTAAAAAGGAAATTATTGCCGAAGTGGCAAAGCAGCGTACGGTGAAGGTTGGAACAATTTCTCTTAATCTCCAAAAAATGCCATTTTTCGTCCGTGTAGGACGTGCTGTATATGCATTTGATGATACAAAGAAGAGGTAGTAAAAAACAGTCCTTGATACTGCTCTGCATTTGGACTGCCTGCATGCTTTTTTTAGAAGGATGTCAAATGGGCTTTCCCGAGCATCTTTTTTCCGAAGGCGATGCAGAGGTGAAAGGAATCCTGCGACGAGCACATCTTTCTGCGGTGCGTCGCGGTACGCATGTTCTGGAGAAGGATGGTTCCACGATTCTCTATGTCGAAAGTCCAACCGTACGTCTGCAGCCGTATGAAGATCAGGAAGTGTTGCTCATGGGAACAGTGGAACGGAATGTCGATCCGAAGGATCTTTCTGTTCTCGTTGTGTCTCATGTGGAGGGACGGATTGAACAGGAAAAGCAATGGAATGTATCGGCATTTTCTCTGCGCTTCCATGCGCCATCTTGGTGGGTGCGGCATGAAGATGCTTCACGTGTTTTTTTCACAGTATCTGGTTCTTTTCTGCCGATTGTCGGCATTGATCGAAGCAGTGATCCCCTACCGGCCAGCGGTGATTTTCTTGTTGTCGATGGCATTCCTGCGATACGTCTCTTTTATGAAACGCATGGTGGACAGCAAGTGTTTCTCAAACGGGATTCAGAAACAGTCATTCTGACGCTCACGCAGGATGGTGCGGAAGATCCCTCCGTGCGTTCCGGATTTTTACGGATGCTGCGCACAATGAAGTTTATGGAACAGGATTCTGTTGTCGTACAGAGTTCGGGAAGTTTGCTTCCGTGTGGTGGTCCTCGCGGATTGCTCTGTTTAGAAGATGAGTATTGTGCCTTCCCTTCTTTAAAAGCAGAAACCGGTGTGTGCGTTCATCACACGACAACTTCTCCATAAGAGCAACAGGTTGTTCCTTGACTGCTTTCTGTTACACTTTCAAAGTGGGTGTACGTTCGTTTACCTATTTTCTCTTCTTCCTACTATGATGAAAAATGCCACTGTTTCACAATCTTCTACTGATCAACAGAAAGAGAATCGCTCTGATGCGCTCAAGGCAGCGATTGCCCAGATTGAAAAACAATACGGTGTGGGTTCGATTATTACGATGGGTGATGGACCGGGAACGCGAATCCCCACATTTTCTTCCGGATCCATTTCATTGGATATCGCTCTTGGAGGTGGAATTCCCCGTGGACGTATTATCGAAGTGTTTGGCCCGGAAGCCTCGGGCAAGACAACTCTCACGCTCCATGCGATTGCTGAAGCACAGCGTCTTGGTGGAAAAGCGGCATTCATCGATGCGGAGCATGCTCTGGATATACATTACGCAAAACGTATTGGTGTAGATATAGATGCGCTTCTTCTATCGCAACCGGATACGGGAGAACAGGCTCTGGAGATCGTTGAGGCGCTCGTACGGTCCGGAGGAGTCGATGTCATTGTGATCGATTCCGTTGCCGCCCTCACGCCACGAGCGGAGATTGAAGGGATGATGGGAGACAGTCATATGGGGCTTCAGGCGCGACTTATGAGTCAGGCGCTTCGCAAGCTCACGGCTATTGTGAGTAAAACACACTGCTCGGTGATTTTTATTAATCAGATTCGCATGAAGATTGGCGTGATGTTCGGTAATCCCGAAACCACAACTGGCGGGAATGCACTGAAGTTCTACTCCTCTATGCGATTGGATGTACGCAGGATCGAGAAAATTCTTGATAAGAATGAGCAGGGCGAGCAAGTCATTGTCGGGAGCCGCACGCGTGTAAAAGTGGTAAAGAATAAAGTGGCTCCTCCGTTTCGTCAGGCGGAATTTGATATTCTTCATAGCGAAGGTGTGAGTCGTTCCGGCGATATTCTCGATTCAGGTGTAAAGTACGGCTTTGTGAAGAGGTCCGGGAGTTATTATCAGTATGGAGAGGAAACGATCGGACAAGGACGGGAACAGGCGCGATGTTTTCTTCGTGCGAATCCGAAATTCATGAAAGAAATCGAAACGAAGGTGCGCAAAGAAGCAAAGGTGGACTTATCCAACGAAGTTTCGTCCAAAAAATAAATGTCTCTCATAAGATTTGAGGATATGATATCTGTCTATGGTGACGTCATCGATTCCGGCATTAGATTCTCCCCCCCATTCCCCGGAAGCGGAACGGACGGTTCTTGGGGCTCTTCTTGTAGATCCGGAAGCGATTATTCGCGTATCCGATTTCCTGCGTCCTGAAGATTTCTACGATCCAAAATATCGTCTGGTCTTTCAGACGATGATGGATTTATATCAGAAGCACGAACTCATTGATTTCGTCACGATTGCGGATCAATTAAGTGACCATAAGCAAATTGAAGAGATTGGCGGAAGCGCATTTTTGGCAGAATTGGCATCTTCAGTGCCCACGGCATCTCATGTCTATCAATATGGACAGATTGTTAAAGAGAAGGCCGTACATCGACGTATTATCGAAGCAGGACGAACAATCGTGGGTTTGGGATTCCATCTGGATACACCGGTTATCGAGCTTCTTGATGCAGTGGAGCGCGAAGTTTTTCAGGTGACGAATACGTTTCTAAAAGAGAAATTCATTCATATTCGCGATATTCTTTCAGAACGCTACGAGCGTTTTGCCGAAATGCATGAAACGGAAGACAAGGAGGCAGTGAAGGGAGTGCCGACAGGATTTCAGGCATTGGATAGGAAACTTTCCGGACTGCAACCGAGTGATCTTATCATTGTTGCAGCGCGTCCCAGCATGGGAAAGACGAGCTTTGCCTTAAATGTTGCCCAAAATGCCGCTGTCCGTTTTGGAAAATCGGTCGGAATATTTTCTTTGGAGATGAGTAAGGAACAATTAGTCGATCGTTTGTTTTCTTCTATGCTTGGCGTGGATTCGTGGAAGTTGCAACGTGGAAAGCTGGATGATAGTGATTTTCAGAATATGGGTCCGATTATGGATGAACTTGGGAAAGCGAATATTTTTATTGATGATGCCGTCGCTTCTTCTCTGACAGAACTGCGAACGAAGGCGCGTCGACTTCAGATGGAACATGGTTTGGATCTGATCGTCGTCGACTATATACAACTTTTGACAACGGGAAATGCGAGTTATGCCGGGAACCGCGTGCAGGAAATTTCAGAAATTTCCCGTTCGTTAAAGCAAATTGCCCGTGAACTTCATATACCTGTCATGGCATTGTCGCAGCTTTCACGGGCTGTGGAAAGTCGACCGGGAAACATCCCGGCGCTTTCTGATCTGCGTGATTCCGGTTCGATTGAGCAGGATGCGGATGTGGTTCTGATGATGTATCGCGAGGATTATTATGACGAGGATAGCGATCGTCCCGGCATGACAGATCTCTACATTCGTAAACACAGAAACGGCCCCACGGGTCGTACGGAACTTCTCTTCAAAAAAGAACAGATGCGTTTTTACGACGTCGATACGATCCATAGTTTGGACGAGATGTAATATATGATCTTCCTCATGTACTCTTTTTTCGCATGATTTTACCTCGTCCCGATATTCCCTTACTTTCTGTTCTTGGCTACATGCTTTTCGCATTCCTTTTAGGATTGCTTGTTACACCGTGGTTTGTAGCGTTTCTGCGCAGAAATCGACTTGGAAAACAACTACGGGTGGAAACGGTGGATGGCCGTGAGCCGAGTATTTTTCGTAAATATCATAAAGATAAATTCGGTACGCCGACGATGGGAGGCATGCTCATCTGGAGTGCAATTCTTTTGACCGTTCTTTTTTCACGAGGACTCTCCTTCATGGGTATTGTCGAGCACTCGCTTCTGCAGAGGGGTGAAGTGTATCTCCCGCTCTTTACGCTCGTCTCGATGGCGGTTTTGGGTGGGATCGATGATTATCTCAATATATTGGGTATAGGGAAAAAGAAGGGATTGGATGTGCTTCCAAAACTGTCCTTTTTATTCCTTATTAGTATTCTTGGTGCTCTCTGGTTTCACACAAAACTTGGCTACGATCAGATCCATATTCCTTTTTATGGAAATTTTATAGTCGGAGGGTGGTATGTGCCGATTTTTATGTTTGTCCTTATTGGAACGGCGAACGCGGTGAATGTCACGGATGGGCTCGATGGCCTTGCCGGCGGTCTTCTTGTAATTGCTTTTGGATCTTTTAGCGTTCTTGCTTACATTCACGGATTTTCCGTTCTTGCGGCATTCTGTGCCGTGTGTGTTGGTGCGATTGTGGCTTTCCTTTGGAATAATGTGCCACCGGCGCTTTTTTTTATGGGAGATACCGGTTCGCTCGCCCTCGGAGGAACGTTGGCGGTGATTGCGCTTATGATCGATAGTGTGCTTATTCTTCCTCTTATCGGATTTGTTTTCGTAATCGAGATGCTCTCGGTCATTGTTCAGCTCACGAGTAAGAAATTCCGTGGCGGCAAAAAAGTCTTCAAAGCTGCCCCTATTCATCATCACTTTGAGGCTCTCGACTGGGGCGAATCCAAAGTCACCATGCGCCTCTGGATCATCGGCGGCTTCTGCTCTCTTCTTGGCGTGATTATCGGGGCTGTTGGATAATCAATCCTCTTTCCTTTACACTACCTCTCGTGATCCGGATTGCAATTAATGGGTATGGCCGTATCGGGCGCAATGTCCATCGGCAGCTTATACAACATTTCAGAAAAGAAGTGGAAGTGGTGGCGGTGAATGCATCGTCTGATGCGACGATGCGTGCGTATCTTTTGAAGTATGATTCTCTTCACGGTCGTTTTCCTTTTGACGTAGAAGTGCAAGGAAATGATTTTATCGTTGGTGGTTCTTTGGTACGGGTCGTGTGTGAGCCGGATCCGGGAAAGTGCCCCTGGAAAGAACTCCATATCGATATTGTCGTCGAATCGACGGGAAAATTCATACATGCAGAGGCAGTGCGACCACATCTGACTGCCGGAGCAAAGCGCGTGATTGTGACGGCTCCAATGAAAGATGATACGCCGATGGTTGTTCTTGGTGTGAATGATGAGGTTGTGGATGCAGATCATCTGATTCTTTCGAACGCCTCCTGTACGACAAATTGCATTGCACCGGTAATTAAAGTGCTTGATACCGCATTCGGAATTGAGCACCTTTTGGTCAATTCTGTTCATGCATATACGGCAACCCAGAACCTTCTTGACAATAAATCACAAGAAGGAGGCGAGCTGCGACGAGCCCGGGCTGCGACACTTTCCATGATCCCGACAAAAACCGGAGCCGTGAAAGCATGTGCAAATATTTTTCCGCATCTAAAAGGTAAAATCGATGGCATGGCATTTCGTGTTCCTGTGCCAACAGTGAGTTGCGCGTATATGGCATTTGCCTTTAAAAAGGCTGTGACGGCAGATGGTATTCACGCAGTCCTTCGGGAAGCGACAAGCGATGAATATATGGGTGGGATACTGTCACTCTGCGATGATCAATGTGTTTCGATTGATTTTCAGACTGATCCACATTCCTCCATTGTGGATATGCCATCCACAAAAGTTGTGGGTGATCATGCGGCGCAAATACTTGCGTGGTATGATAACGAATGGGGATATGCGATGCGGGTGACCGAACTTGTGATGCGGATTGGCAATTTTCTGAATTCATCCGACGAATCAGACTCTCTTCCAAAAGTAAAAGCGCATGTTGCTTCGTGATCACCTTCATTGCTCTGACATTCCTGATGACCTGCAACAGGTCATTCTTTGTTTGTCGCGCATTGGACAGGCCATTCATACGGAATTTCAGACACTGGAAACCGGGCAAGCCGGTTCCACTAATCAGTTTGGTGAAGAGCAGCTCAAACTGGATGTATTGAGTGATTCTCTGATTCAGGATCATTTGAAGAAGAGCGGTGTCGCTCTTCAGTGCGCGTCCGAAGAGCAGGATGATTTTGTAGAGCTTTCTTCCGACGCTCTCTATACCGTTACGTACGATCCTCTCGACGGATCATCACTCGTCGATGCCAATTTTGCCATTGGTTCCATCTTTGGTATCTACAAGGGAAAAGATGTGCTTGGAAAAACGCCACGCGAGCAAGTTGGCGCTGCATATGTTCTCTATGGTCCACGAACGATTCTTGTCTATTCCGTCGGAAAAAGAGTCCATGAGTTCGCCATTGATGATAACGGTGAAAGCACGATGCTATCGGAGAATCTGCATATCACGGATGAAGCAAAAAATTATAGCCCGGGGAATTTACGTGCGATATCGGATAATGCGGCATATGCCGCGGTAGTACAGGATTGGCTGAAGCGAACGCTGACACTTCGCTATTCCGGTTGTATGGTGGCGGATGTGCATCATATCCTCAAGAAGGGTCAGGGTATTTTTACAAATATCGGTGGTAACAAGTATCCGCATGGAAAACTGCGTCTTCTTTATGAATGTGGACCATTTGCGTATCTCATTGAGGAAGCTGGCGGAAAAACATCAGATGGGACGCGATCAATCCTCGATATTCCGATCGAAGCCATTGATCAAAGGACACCTATCATTGCGGGTTCATCCGAAGAAGTGAAGCACGTATGTGAGATGTTGAAAATCGATTAATCCCAGTACGGTTCTTGTAGCGCTTTCGCCATCGCATCGTCGAAGGGCATGGGAGGACGAGGAGCGATGGTCCCGCTGATTTTCCAGATACGTTTTGCAGCTTTTACCGTGCAGATAGGAAAGAATTTTCTCCTTCGTACGCGCGTTTCCTCTCCTGTTTCTTTTTTGGGGATGGGAAAAGATTTCAATTTTCCATTGCGGCCCCATTCTATGGGGCCGACGATTGTTTTTTGTTCTGGATCGACGTAGACGAGTTCGTGATCCGGCAAATTGTTCTCCTTTTCGGTCATAGATGTTGAGAAAATGAATGAATTCTATGCTCTTCGACAGGTGGAGGTGGCGGCGGCGGGAGAGCGGAGACGTCGTACTTTCGTGGATTATCGATTTTTTTGCCATCTTGTACAGGTTCTTTTGGTAAAGGTATTGTCCATGCTGGTTGCTCTTTCCATTTACAAAATGATTCAAATGTTACAAAAAGACTCCCGAATAAGGCAACATAAATACCGAAACGCACGTCAAGTCTGGAGAATTCGAAAGTGAATTTTGTGAGGATGGAGAGGGCGGCAAGAAGGAGAATACTTGACTGGAGAGCACAAAGGAGGCGTATAAGGTCTTTTTTTTGCAGGCGCCAGGCGCCATTTTTTATGAGTGGCACAGCGGTGATACTGAAAATAAAGGTGTTGAGTACAAACACGCTCCAGCCGATAGAAGAGGTGTAAAAATGCAATCCGGAGTAGCGAATAGATTCTCCCCCAAGCCACTGTCCGGATATCCATGGGAGAAAAATTCCGATGATACTGACAAGAGCAGCAGAGTTGAGCATGCGCTCTCCAATATCCAGATTTCGGATATTTCGCAGAAAAGACATATTCATAGTATGTTCATGTAGCATAGAGGAAAATTGATCATTGAACATTGATAATTGTCATATGAATTCACTCATTATAGATGTGCGTGAGGCAGGTGTTTCCTCCCCAACCGGGAAGGGGCTTTGGACGTATCATTGCATTTCGGAACTTATCAAAAAGGAAATTCCTCTTCTTTTGCTTACAGATCGACCGCTTGCACGAGAGTGGAATACTGCTGCCCATGTTCGCATCCGGCAATTTTCCCGTGGCATTCTGTGGCACGTCGCTGTTTGGTTTTTTCTCTGCAGGCAGAAACCGGGAACGAAATATATCAGTCCGACGAGTTTCATTGTTCCGGCATTCTTGCCGTGCCGTATTCGCTGCTTTCCCGTTGTGCATGATCTCATTGCATTTCACGATGAGCCGCATAATAGGAAAGCAACATTCATCGAACGGCTCCTCCTTTCTCGATGTCTGAAAAGAGCAGCGTTTGTTTTTACAATAAGTGAATCAACGAAGAAGGACTTGATAAAACGATTTCCGTGGATGGATGGAGAAAAGATTTCTATGGTAGGGGCAGGACCGACAATGATGAAATCAGAAATCAGAAGACAGAGATCAGAAATAAAAAGGAAACACATTCTTTGTATTGGCACACTGTGTCCACGCAAAAATCAATTGCGATTGATTGAGGCATTTTCAAAGATTGATACGGATGCACAACTTATTCTTATCGGGTCCCGCGGTTGGCATGATGCGGATATTATTCGGAAAGTGAAAGAGACCCCTCGTGTGTGCTGGTTGGGATACGTTTCCGACGAACAATTGCAAGAATTTTTGGAGACGAGTACGTTATTCGCATTTCCCTCTCTGTATGAAGGATTCGGTTTTCCGGTACTGGATGCGATGATTCTTGGCATTCCCGTACTGACATCAAGACGCGGGAGTCTTGAAGAAGTGGCGGGTGATGCTGCGGTCTTTGTAGATCCGGAGGATGTGTTTTCGATTGGTGATGGGCTGAAAAAACTGCTTTCTGATGAGAGTCTGCGACGGGAATTGCAGGAAAAAGGTCTGCAGCGTGCTAAGAGCTTCTCTTGGAAGCATGTGATTGAGAAAATTCTCGACTGTATTACACTCCCTTCATGATGAATTATTCACGCGTGGGCCTGACGGTCAAATCAGATTTCAATGAGAAGGACAGTGCCGTTTCGGATGTCATGGAAGTGCTCTGCGATTTGGATGTTGATGTTCAGGTAGATGCAGAGCGCATCGGTGAACTTTTCTGTACGCGCAGATTCGCATCATCAATTGATTATGGCAATATAGATCTTCTTATCGTCATTGGGGGTGATGGAACAATTTTGCGTGCCGTGCGGGATCTCAAGAACTTTTCTGTGCCAATTGTGAGTATCGACAGAGGTTCTGTGGGTTTTTTGACAGAGATTCATGTAGATGATGTAAAGAAGTCTCTTGCGAAGCTTCTTCATGGCGATGGCGTTTTCGATGAACGAACATTGCTTCATACCGAAGTGCATCGTGGTTCAGAAATACTCTTCAAAGGATATGTGCTTAACGACGCCGTTATTGCTCAAGGCGCCATTGCGCGACTCGTCGATCTTTCTGCGCGCGTGAATGGGGAGGATCTCACAGTATTTCATGCTGACGGTATTATTCTTTCCACACCGACAGGATCAACGGCATATTCGCTTGCTGCAGGAGGTCCGATTGTGCATCCGCAGCTCGATGCGATGATTCTCACACCACTGAATCCGCATAGTTTCAGTCAGAAACCGATCGTTATTCCCGGGGATCAGAAAGTCGAAATCGAAGTTCTTCCCCGTCCGAATCGTTTTTTTGATACGCAATTGAGCTTAACGCTCGATGGACAGGTATATTTTGAACTGCAATATCAGGATCGTGTGACGGCATTCATGAATGGCACAACGATTAAATTCCTGCGCCACAAAAAAGATACATTTTTCCCGACGCTTCGTTCCAAGCTCAAATGGGGCGAGAGACTGGAGAATTAGTTTGGATACAACAGTGCTTTGGTGGCAATAGCACGCATGCGATCTTCTTCCTGAAGTTGAATGGTCAGAATCCGTGCAACAGTGCACTCCTGTTTTGTGAAAAGGGGCACTTGATACCGTGCAAAAAATTCGAGTAGCCTGTCACGTTCTTCGACGGAAGAAAATCCAATCACTGTACGCATAACGGGGTTATTGCGCATATGTTTTTCGATGTATTCAACGGCATGCGCTTCGGGGTCAACCAAAGTAAGTACATCTGATTCTTTGATCCATCGGGTGTTTCGATGATCAGGAAGAATATCGGTTAACTGATGATCATAAATATGGAGCGGTATGGCATGCGTATGTGCAATGTCTTCGACCTCGGAACGGAAATAATCAAGCCAATCATTAATGAATGCATTGTATTTTTCAGGATTTTTTAAGAATGTATACCAACTCGTCTCCTGTGGTCGCAGGATGGTGACATCGCACCCGTGGATGTCAGCCATAGACATATCAGAACATACTACTCCATTTGTGACAATTTGTCCATTGCGAATTCTTTTTGATCGTGTCTGCATTCAATGATTATGCCAAGACAGAATGGATGTTTTTGTGCTTTTTTTATGAGATTTTTGAGGATGTATGTTCCAGCATTTCCGCCAAAGAGCGCACCGTGCGGCTCGTAATTTTTGATATCCGGAGATACGTTCTCATCATCCGGAATGTATGGCGGATTGGAAATGATGAGAAAAGGCATGTCGAGATCCATCATTGGATCGAGCAGACTCCCCTGTCGAAAATCAATGCGCCGATCGACGCCATGCTTCTGTGCATTTTTTTGTGCGACGATCAATGCATCATGGCTGATGTCTGTGGCAATAATGTTCACGTCGGGTCTTTCACAGGCAAGCGTTACGGCAATGCATCCGGAGCCGCTCCCGACGTCGATGAGGATAGGTTGTACAGAACCGGACGAAGTGGGACTGCGTACGAAGAGATGAGCGATGCCGATTATTTCGGAATCGATGAAGCGACAGTGAAAAGTGTTTGCCGATCGTGGGCTCTGCGAAGGGTGAAGTATTTCGAGGGTGAGATCGATCAATCCCTCTGTGCTTGGTCGTGGAATGAGTACTCGTGGATCGACATCGAACATCCTTCCATAAAATTCTTTTTCTCCTGTAATATAGGCCACAGGTTCTCCTCCACTTCGTCGCGTGATCCATTCTGCAAACAGCTGCTGCTGATCTGATGTGAGAGCGTGTTCTGGATGGGCAAGAATCCAAGATCGGTCTTTGTGCAGAATATGCACTAAAAGAACCTCGCAATCTTCCGTTGCAATGCCTGATTGCTTGACTCCTTGTTCTATTCTCATTGCTGTATGATACAGCACATGATGCACGTGGGCATTGATTGCCGTTTTGCCAGTACAAAGAGCGGGCTGGGATGCTACACGCGAGAATTGGTAAAAGCACTCCTTCAACGTGACGATCCTATTCGTTACACACTATTTACACGATTGAAGGATGACGGTTGGTTACGGGCGCTACCGCCTACAACCTACGGCCTACAACCTACCGCCTATTCCCATTACTCTCTCGCCGAACAACTCCTCCTTCCCGGAGCCATTCGTCATGCAAAGGTCGATCTGTATTTTGCACCACATTTTAATATTCCCCTCTTATGCCCCGTACCGTTTATTGTGACGATTCACGATCTGATACTTCATCGCTTTCCTAACCACGCATCACTCTTTCGTCAATTTGCATATCGCACGGTAATGAACCATGCCGTCAAACGTGCAAAACATGTGATTACGGTCAGTAAAACGGTGGCAGATGATCTCATGAAGATGTATAGCCTCGCAGAGGATGCGGTTTCGATTATTCACGAAGCAGTGAATCCCCTCTTTTGCCCGCAATCTTTGGAAATACAGAAATCGGTTCGTGAAAAATATTTCCTGAATAAGCCATTTTTTCTCTATGTCGGTAACACGAAGCAACACAAGAATATTCCTCTTCTTATCGAAGCATTTACAAAAAGTGATTGCATGGGTACCGAACTTGTTCTTGTGATTGGTGAGGGTACTCTTCCTAAAGAAGTCGCCGGTGTGCGCGTTTTACAAACTATTCCGACAGATGATCTTCCCGCACTCTACTGTGCGGCGCGTGCATTCATCACGGCGACATCCTATGAAGGATTCTGTTTGCCGGTTGCAGAAGCACTTGCATGCGGATGTCCGGTTATCGCGACGCGTACCGGAGCAATTATGGAGATGATTGGAAATCGTGGAATGTTTATTGAACCAACAGTACATTCACTGATTTCCGCATATAAAAATCCCCCGTTTCATTCGCATGAACGATGGAACCGGGGGTGGGAAGACGTTGCGCAGCAGACGGTAAAGAACATCAGTCGTTGATATTCAGCGTCGCGATGTCCGGAAAAATTGCGACGGCGCCTCCTGTTGGGTTTTGAAGTGTAAGCGTGACCGTTTCATCGGATTCATTATCAGAATCGGCTTTTGTGGAAACGAAAAATGATTTCTTCATTTCTCCTTCTTTAAATTCCATCGTGCCGGAGATATCCGAATAATCCATACTCGGGTTGGCCGTACCGGCGCTGGTTGCGTAGTCCACACTCACGTCTCCTTTTGCTCCTCCGAGACGAATAATGACGACTTCCATCTTCTCTCCTTCTTGAACAGAGAAGTTCGAATCTGAAAATTTAAACTTCCCGTTGTCATAAGCAGCTGCTTCGGTGTCAATAATAGTCAAGATAGATTTTGCGATGACTTTTCCTTCATGTCGCAGATACAGATATGCGGAAACATTTCCGTCAACGACGTCGTTATCCACGAGAGAAATAGTGAAGTTCTTTTTTTTCTCTCCTTCTGCAAATTCCAGTATTCCTTTGGTCGTTTTAAAGTCCTTTCCTTCAATTGCCGTATTGCTGCCAGCGTCATATTCGATGGATGCGGCAACCGTTGCACTGTCTGTGCGATTCACGGTGACGGTGGCTGTTGCTGCGTCTTCGGCAAACGCATATTCGAGCGCACTGAAGGCATACGTTCCTTGACTGCTTTTGCCTTCCAATGGAACATTTGTTCCCAGTGGATCTTCGTCATCAAGTATGGTGATGGCGGCGCTGCCGATCTCTCCGACAGCTGCAGAGTTGCCGGGATTACTTAAGACGAGATGAAATAGTTCACTTCCTTCATTCTTTGCATCGTCTTTAATGTATATGACCACTACCAAAGAGGTTTCGCCTTTGGCGAATTCCAGCGTTTTATGTACGGCGAGAAAATCTTCATTCTCTTTTGCTGTTTCGCTCTCCGTATGAATTTCCACGGTTGCCGCTGACAGATCTCCACTGCGTTCTACAAGAAGAGAGATTTGATTTACTTTTTCGGGGAAAGCAAATTTCTCTTTTGAGAAAGAGAAGATGGCTTTTCCGGTGAGATTTGCCGTAAGATTCGAGCTCGTTTTTACACTGCTGGATGACGAACGCGTTGTAGTTGTTCTCGTCGTGGCACTTGACGACTGGCTGTCATTGGTTGCGACAACCTCTCCCCCATTCATAAATCTCTGAAACATAACGGCAATTTGTCCACGCGTAACGTAATCGTTCGGATGGAAAGTGCCATCATCATATCCTTTCATAATACCTTTGTTATAGAGTTCTCCCACTGCGGAGTCGTAGTACATTCCCGATTGGACATCTGGGAATAGTACAGATCCAAGCAGAGTGGCGCTCAATGCAGCGCTTGCATTCCCAAGAGTGACTCCAAGGCATACGAGGAGCAAACCCTGAAAAAGCGAAAAACGGATACGCATATTTTTAGAGGGAGAAATATGGGGGAAAAGTTCCAAAATGATGCAGAGAGCATTGGAATAATGCAATAGACAATCAGGACTGATCACAGCATTTTTAGAGATAGAGCTCTTCCAAACGGCTGGTCTTGCCCTTTTGGCGAAAACTTGTAGACTTTTGCGGAATGCTCATGATTCGTCTTCAGCGAACCGGCAGAAGAGGTATTCCGACCTACCGTCTTGTCGTTGCAGAAAAACGACGGGCGGTACAGGGGCGTTTTCTGGAAATTGTGGGTCATTATCTGACCGATCGAAATCCTGCAGTATGGGAAGTAAAGAATGATCGTATCCGGCATTGGTTGAAGCATGGGGCCGCTCCGAGCAGTACTGTGGCTCGTCTTCTCGTGAAAGGAGGAATGCAGGAAGCCCAACCGTTTGTGAAGAGGTATGTGCATCGGAAGAAAAAGGGAGCCGAGAAAGAAGAAACCAAGAAATCCTAAAGCGAAGAAGCTATCACTATCACCTATCCCCTATCATCTCAATGTCCTCCTCCCTTCCCGGTTACGACTTTCTCAAGTTTGTCCTCGAATCTCTTGTTGAGGATCATGATCAGTTAGCCATCGAGGCGACGCAGGATTCTTTGGGAATCCTTTTGACCGTGCGCGTCAGTGATCGTGATATGGGAAAGCTCATTGGAAAGAGCGGACAGACGGTGAAAGCGCTTCGTACGCTCGTTCGTGTTATCGGAGGGAATGAAAAACAACGGATTAATCTGAAAATCCTGGAACCGGGTTCATAAAATTGATATAGTGAAACCTCCTTAACTCCTTTTGTATTATGATTCGTGATCTTCTTGAAGGCGGCAGTATCATTGATGTTGTTGCAACTCTGATCGCTTTGAGCATCATTTTTGCTTCCATTCTTTCGCTTCTCTTTATTATTTGGGGTGGAATTTCTTTCATTCTTTCTGCGGGAGATGATGAGAAGATTAAGAAGGCAACAAATACAATCCGTTATGCGATTATCGGACTTGTTATTTCTTTTATCGCCTTTTTCCTGGTGTCATGGATCAGTCGCCTTCTTGATATCCCCTTTGATCTCAACTTCTCGACGATCGTCGCTTTGATGCAGGAAATCTTCCGAGCGCTGTAATCATCGTAAACATAATGAGGATGATGTGGGCGGTTAGCTCAGTTGGTCTAGAGCGACTGGTTTACACCCAGTAGGTCACAGGTTCGACTCCTGTACCGCCCACCACACTTCGCTCTTGTGAACGAACTGAACGAGAGCTACGCGCGGCGCGGTAAGAGAAAATGTAGCGAAAGGTGCCTCGCATAGCTGCAAAGAGCAGAGATTGCCTTTTTCCCGTTTTCCTGTAGCCTATGCATACTATGAATTTTCTGTTTCTTCTCCAGATTGTTGTCAGTATTTTACTTTCCCTCTGTATTCTTGTACAGCAGCGGGCATCGGGATTGTCTTCGGTGTTTGGCGGAAGCGGAGAGACTCTCGTTGTACAAAGGCGTGGAGCGGAAAAAGTCCTTTTTCAGGTTACGACTCTGCTCTGTGCGCTTTTCTTCATTTTGGCAGTGCTGCAGTGGTACATTTTCTAGTATCTTTTTTTTAGATGCATTCGGTTCGACAGCATTTTTTTCGGTGGATACGATGGAAACACGCAGTGTTTTCACTGCTGCTCGTTGCATTTTTCGGGAGTGCCGCCATTCTGCAGAGCAGGTTTTACCGTGAGAATACCTTTTTAGTGCCGCAAGAGGGTGGCACATATATCGAAGGCGCTATCGGAGAATTTCGTCCCTTAAATCCGTGGTTCGTTCTCACAAATGATGTCAATCGCGACATGGTGTCTCTTATTTTTACGGGACTGCTTCGATACAATCCGCACACAAAGGACATTGAAGAAGATCTTGCTTTATTAGACGTTTCTTCGGATGGGAAAATATACACTGTCAAATTGAAAGAGAATATTTTCTGGCACGATTCAACAAAAGAACATCTGCATCCGGTCACGTCTGACGATATTCTGTTTACTTTCAAAACCATTCAAAATCCGGATTTTCCCAACACGCTTCTTCAGCAGAACTTTCGTGGTGTGGAGATTGTGCAGATTGATGAACGGACCGTGCAGTTCCGGTTGGAGGAATCGTATTCCTTCTTTCCGAGTAATCTGACTCTGGGTCTGCTCCCCCGTCGTTCTTTTGAAGGCATTCCTGTGAATCGTCTCAGTGAAGTATTTGACTTTGGATTCCATCCCATTGGCACCGGTCCCTATCGTTTTAAGAGTTTGATACAGACGGAATTGAGTACGGAGATCACGTTGGAACACTTCATACAGCCTGCCTCCAGTGAGATCCATCATCTGGAACGAATGGTATTTCGGGTGTTTCCCAATTTTCGCACGCTCCTTTCGGACGTGGGAAATCTGGATGGCATCCGGCTCGTTCCACGCGAAGATGATGGCACATTTATGATGCCACGACGATTTGATGTGTTGACGTACAGCTTACCACAATATACGGCACTCTTTTTCAATCTCGATCATCCGGTGCTGCGTGATCCAAAGTTGCGTTTGGGGTTGCAGCTGGGAACGAACAAAGAAGAGATCGCACACATTGCAGGATCATCTCTCATTGTCGACACACCATTTTTGGAATTGGATACGTCCGACTGGCGATATCAGTTTGATGCGTCTGCTGCACAAGGGGCGCTGTTTGATTCGGAATGGTATTTCCCGGAGAAGCTCCGTTTGCAACGTCTTTTGGAGGAACAGGAGGCGAACCGGGTCGGCATGCTTCAGATGGATCCGATTGTTCTTCTGGATACGGGAGCGATCGTAACAATTACGGGTGCTTTCTTGAAAGGAAAAACAGGCCTGACACTGAATGATGTTCTTGTTGAGCAATCATCTACGGGAAGCTGGACTGCATTTGTCCCGACAGATGGTTCCACAGGATCTCTTACACTTGGTACCAACCTGCTTCGTTTACGTGATGCAAAAGGTGCGATTATTGATTCGTTTTATCTCTGGCGTACGACCGATCCGCGGGCATTTCGAAGAGCTTCTCTGGAGCAGAAGCTCGTTACGGATTTTCTTGCCGTGCGTTCTTCAGAAAAACATCTCACAGCTATGGATTTCTTTCTGGAAGATGGACATCTGCGTTCAAGAAGAGACCAAGATCCTCTTGGAACGCGTATCAATGAAAAAGGAGAACTTCTCGATATGGTTCTGCTGACGAGTCCATCTCTGCCCGTCTATCGCGATATTGCGGAAAATATTGTAAAGCAATGGAAGGAATTGGGCGTACTCATAAAAATCGATATTCCGGACACGCGTGAACAATTTGAAGAACGCCTTCTTGCTCGTGATTATGATGTCGTTCTCTTCGGACAATCATTGCTCAATAATCTCGATACCTATCCGTACTGGCACAGCAGTGCCGTGCAACGCACGCAGGGAAAGAAAAGTGATTTGCGTCTTGATGCGTATAACCTTTCGCAGTATGCGTCATTTGAAGTGGATGCCTTACTTGAAGTGATTCGCTCTTTTGTAGCGACGAAGGAACGTGAAGATGCTCTTTTGGAATTGCGTGACGCACTGAAAAAAGACATTCCTGCCGTGTTTCTGTATTCTCCAGAGTATGCGTATGCCTATCGTCATGACGTGAAGGGTATTGATTTTGGTACGCCGGCATTGCATTCGGATCGCTTTCTGACCGTTGCAAACTGGTATCTGAAACAGGAACGCGTCTTTAGCGATGGGAAGAGTTGGTGGTCCTTTTTCCCGTGGATTCTTTCATTACTCTCGTAGAAGCGGTTCGCTCAATACATTCATGGGCAAAACATGGAGCACCATGGTTTTATTGTCGAGAGACAGAATCTGAATCTTTGCTATGCCACTGCGAAAGTCGTTTGCGGAGAGGGTTGTCGGTTCGATATGTATGTCTCCGTATCCGGGACGAAGGAGGTACTTGATATCCGACTGCGGTTGAAGAACGATCTTTCCGTCATCATCAACAAGCGTCAGCACGATGGTTTCGGATTGCCCTGCGATAAATCGTCCATCGTGGCTGATCTCTACGCCGGCAACTTCCTGCTTTTCTGGTTCTTGCAATCCTTCAATAATCGTATCCGTCATACCGGCTTGTGCCATGAGCTTAAGGTCGACAAATGTGCGTCGGGAAAGTCGTTGCTGACGACGCTCTTCGCGTCGGGCCAGAATTTGTTCAATGGGAGACACATATTCTTTTTTGGATTCTTCTTTCGCTTGTGCAATCAGTGGCGTGCTGATTGCAGGATAATCCGCCTGTACATAGAGCATGGAGTGTACGGTGTGTTTGTATCCGCGTTCCTGATAAAATCTGCTATTGATTGCTTGTGAGAAAGTGAGGTTCGCACCGACTGCTTCATCTATGGTGAATGGCCAATATGGATGCCATGGAGCACTGTCACGATCAATCTGGAAATGCAAGTGCGGCCCGGTGGCAAATCCACTCATTCCAGAGAGGGCTATCTTTTGCCCTTTTATGACACTATCTCCTTCTTGTACAAGTTGTTCGCTCAAATGCGCATACACGGAATGCAGCACAGTGAGCTTTGATGGATCATCGGGGTCCGGAGCATGGGGATGACGGATCACGACGTACTTTCCAAATCCAGTGCGATCTTCCTGAACATCTGTGACAATTCCATTGGCAATACTGACGATTGGTGTGCCAATAGGAACGCGAATGTCGACGCCCGGATGGCTTCCATCCCCTTCACCACCGGTGAGATATGATCCCAAATGTCCGATGGAATAGACATCATGCTGAAAAGATGCATCGTGATATCCCTGTTTCTGATCGAAACTGTCATACCATGGCAGTGGCATGAGGAGATTTTCCGGTACGTCCGTATACGACTGTGGCAATGTTTCTTTCCAATTTTTATAATCCGGAATGAGTGTGACTGGGGAAACCGTGCCTGTGTACACAATAAGATGATCGTTGTACTCCTTGCCCCAGACGGCATTCCAGAAGGTATACCATCCATGCTGGCCGATCATATTTCCAGCGATAAATGCAAGAAGGGAAAAGGACGCAATCCAGAAGGACGACTTCTGTCGGAGATACCACACTGTAAAAGATCCATCCTTCTCATGGTAGAGAGTATCTTTCCTGAAGGGATTTTTTTGATGATATTTTTGTGTGTGCATGAGATAGTGTGTGTATATTCTCCTTATATAATAATAGCATTATTACTTAATTTGGTCAATGAGTGAAACAGTGTCTATTCGGCTTGTAGATGGAGAAAACATGCATTTTGCAGGATCGTCTCTTGCCCGAACAATCTACGAATTTCCCTTGACCATCCTTCTTCGCGGAGAACTTGGAGCCGGAAAAACGACGTTTATTCAGGGATTTGCTCAAGGGCTTGGCATCGAGACGCCTGTGACGAGTCCGACGTTTGCTCTGGAACAACATCATGTTTTTTTTAGGCGGGGAAAAGAGCTGAATTTCCTTCATGTGGATTGTTATCGACTCTCTCCCCGAGACAGTGAAGAACTTCTCGCCTCGACGGATGATCATCTGGGTATCCGGTGCGTTGAGTGGTCAGATCGGCGTGAGGTACCCTTTGATGGACTGTTTATTTTGATTGACATATGCGAGAACTCAAACGTACGTACGGCAGAGGTGCAATTTTCTGATGTCGTACTTCCGTCATATGAGCAGATTTGTGAGTGGCGACTGCATGTGATGCTCCCTCCTCATATTCAAGAGCATTGTGATACCGTTGGAAGATTCAGTGAGAAGATTGCCAAGCACCTTCTTTTACGAGGACGACTGGTGCGTCCTCTTCTCCTGCGGCGCGCGGGAGAGCTTCATGATTTACTGCGTTTTGTGGATTTTAAGCCACAGGCGATGCCCGATGATTTTCAGGATTCTCTGCAGGAGATTGCATGTTGGAAGGAGTGGAAACGGCGATATGCCAACATGCGTCATGAAGAGGCATGTGGGGAATTTCTTCGGGAACAGGGATTTTTTGGTTGTGCAGATATCGTGCAGGCACACGGTGATCAATTTTTTACGACTCCCGATCTGACAATCGAGCAGAAAATTCTGTTCTATGCCGACAAGCGTGTCAAAATCGGTGATGTTGTATCACTGGAAGAGCGTTTTGCAGATTTAGAGAAACGTTATCCCGATTTTATGTTGAAAAAAGGAGAACAGTGGTGGCACAGCGCACAGGAAGTGGAGAAAGAGCTTTTTGAAGAGAGAATGCCGTTTTAAAAAAACGAGCTACATCCTCCATGGAAAAAATTCTTCCATGAGCATTTTCTGGAAGAGCGTAAGTTCGATATTGAGGATTTCCGGTGCAAGAAATAAAAGAACGATGGATATCCCGATCAACAACCATTCAACTTTCTCACCGCGGGTCCATGATTGTTCGATCGAAATATTCATATAACGGATGTGATGGCCGATATGGAAGATCGTATGAAAAAATCGATGGAGGATTTCGAATTTTGGGATGAGTGTTCCAAGACCGCGCGCGATGGTGACTTCCGCACGAAGAAGGCCGCTTAGTCCTGCAATGCTCGAAAGAGAATGATGCAGGTAGATGGTGATGACGGTGGCAAGGGCAAGAAGTGTTATATCAAAAAGGCTCTCTCGCATCACGCCACGGAGTGTCTGACGAAGAGAGTACTTGTGATACTCTCGGTATTTCACATAGTCGAGTGCCATGTGTGTGGCAATCAGAAAGACGAAAACGCCGAGATTGAGCAGTGCCGCAATAAGAACGGTGATGACGAGATATGCCGCATGAAATGCAGGCAATTCATCGTGTTTATGCGCGAATGTTCGGAGTGCAGATTGCATATGTGTTTGTATGTATATTATAAAATATATTTGATACTTAATCAAGTATATCTTATTTTGTGTTTGGATGGGTAAAACGGTATCCTGCTTACATTCACTTTTTTCCCCCATCTTCCTATGACAGATTGTGACTGTGGCACAGAGAAATGTGCAACGTGTGACAAATGTCCGACTTGTGAAGAGTGCGAATGTGAAACCGGCGATGCACCTACGGATACGGGTGACGAACTACAGATGAATGAAGAAGAACCGGAAATGTAATGTTTATGGTCGGGGCAGCAGGACTCGAACCTGCGGCCTCCTGCTCCCAAAGCAGGCGCTCTAGCCAACTGAGCTATGCCCCGATCAGAGAAAAGAATAGCAGATGTTTTGCCGCGTGTATTGTTGGCTAGAGCGCAGCAGGCGCCATTCTTACACGGCTCGTCCGAAACGGACTCGACCCAACTTAAGCTTGCCCCGATCAGAGAAAAGAATAGCAGATGTTTTGCCGTGTGTATTGTTGGCTAGAGCGCAGGCAATTCATTTCATAGTGGAGTGGGCACCCCTCCCCTTTGGGAGGGGAACTTCTTTATCTTAAAATGCATAAGGAATTTCACATACGCCTTTGATAATCCGAACGCTGTGCGACGGTGCCGGTCTTCAGTTTTTCCATTTCTTGCTTGTTGATCTCTTGCTCACGATCCCACTTCACTTTATTGGCGCACCAGTTGCCAAATCGTTGTGCGGTAAAGACTAATTTTCCTTTACTCATACACCAGTCAATACATCGATCTATTTCTCCGGTCATCCCTTGCACCTTTCCATAAAAACGATGCACAGTAAGGTAAAAATGTTGCGGTTCGCATTTTTGGCATTTTAGACCTACGAGTGCACATGCGTCTTTTGCATATTCGGAGAGCTTATTGGCTAATATTTTCTGTACGGGAGTGAGTTCGATGGACATAGGCAATGTGCAAATATAGCAAATTCGGATATTGCAAGTATTTATAAAATAGTGTATTATATATTTAATGTCAGAACAGCAGAACAAGGATAAAGAATTGGCAGAACGATATTATAAAGAGAGAGTTGAACCACTTGAAGGCAGTAAAGGTCTGTCATTTTCAGAAAAAATGCTTGAGCAATATAAAGTGCGATACTCGAAATTTTTAGAAGGGGATCCCGAAGCACGGAAAGAAATTGAAGCGGAATTTGGTGAAGCTTCATCGACGGTGCAGACGGAATTACCCACACGGGAAGGAAAAAGTGCTCTTTCTGACAAAGAGATTGAAAACAGATTTTCCAGGGGTCGTCTTGAAGGCAACGGTTAGTATGAAAAATTACGAAGCGCATACAACGCAATACCGGTTGCCACAGCCACATTCAATGACTCTTTCTTACCGAGCATAGGGATTTTAACGGTTGCATTGCAGAGGGAGAGGATGTTTTCTGGAACGCCATCGAGTTCGTGGCCGATGATGAGACAGGTTTTTTTTTGTGGCTGAAATTTTGTCAAAGGGGTGGCATTTGGAAGAAGTTCGAGAGCAACGATCTGCCATCCGTCTTCTTTTAATTGTTGAAGAAGAGGAATGGGATCTTTGCGATGTTCCCATGACACAAATTCCTCTGCACCAAGCGCGGTTTTGGTAATTTCCTTGCGAGGTGGATGGCCGGTGTAGCCCGTGAGATAGAGTTTTTCGACTGCAAATGCATCACAGGTGCGAAACAACGAACCGACATTCCAGAGAGAACGGATGTTGTGACAGAGAAGACGAATAGGTTGCATGGGTAAGTTGTATGATATCATCTCGCTCATGGATTCTCGTCTTACCGCTTTCACCAAAGAAACCGAGAAAGTTCTGCAATTTCTTCAGAGTGAATTCAGCAAATTACAAACCGGCCGCGCCAATGCATCTCTTGTGGAACATCTTGATATCGAGGCCTACGGCCAAAAACAAGAACTGCGCTCGCTCGCAAGCATTGCCATCCAGGACGCGCGCACACTCACGATTCAGCCATGGGACCGTTCCATATTGGGAAATATAGAAAAGGCTTTCCATTATCTTGATCTCGGCGCATCTTGCGTCAATGACGGCGTCGTCATTCGCATCAATTTGCCGCCGATGACGGAAGAGAGACGGGAACAACTCGTAAAGATTGTGCACACACTCGCCGAAGATGCCCGCGTTTCCGTCAGGCAAGCACGACAAATGGCTCATGACAGCATCAAACAGGAAAAGGTAGAAGACGTGCGCTACACGCTTGAAGAAGAACTCCAAAAAGCTGTTAATGAAGCAAATGCAACCATTGACGAAACGCGAGAAAAAAAGGAGAAAGAAGTAATGAACGTATAATCTATCATCCCCCACCATCCACCACTGTTCCCGCATCCTCCCCTCTTATTGCTTTCATAATGGCATCGGTATCTTCCACGTTTACGACACGGATAGGAAGTTTTTGATCTTGGCATAAGCTGAAAGCTGACTGATCCATAATATTTAGGTGTTTTTCAATAGCTTCCTTATATGTCAATTTCGATAACAGCCCTGCATCTTCATGTTTATTCGGATCCTTATCATAAATACCGTCGACATTTGTTGCTTTGATTAATACATCGCAATTCAGCTCTGATGCACGTAGAGCTGCTGCTGAATCTGTGGTGAAGAATGGATTGCCAGTTCCACCGGCACAGATGATGACTCTTCCCTTCTCCAGATGCCGCAGTGCGCGACGACGGATAAAAGGCTCTGCGACTTGTGGAACTTGGATGGCTGAAAGAACGCGCGTGTCTACCTGAAGAGATTCCAATGCCGCCTGAAGTGCGACGCCATTAAGGATGGTGGCAAGCATACCCATGTAATCGCTTGTGGTGCGCTCGATGCCGCTTCCCTGCTGATCGCGATATCGCCAAAAGTTTCCCCCACCGACAACGATGACGATTTGCACATGCGTGTCGTGGATTTTTTTTACTTTCCCGGCGACCGCGTGAAGGCGATCCTGATTAATCCCCTGCCCTTTTCCCTCTTTGGAAAAAGTCTCTCCCGATAATTTCAACATGATGCGTTTATATTTCATAATGCATAGCATAATGGGAATATTGATCATTGACCACCCGTTGTATCAGTCCATCCATCATTGCACTTTTCTTAGAGTTCTCTTGTTCTTTACTGCATTTTTTTCTTTCGTTAATGAAAACACCTCCCCCGTAGGGGGAGGGTAAGGAGGGGGGATTATCCTTTTGGTATACTTTCCACTGAATATTCTTCTATCAATAACAAGACGGGTACACTGGTTCTATGCCCCCGTAGCTCAGCCGGGATAGAGCAGCGGGTTTCTAACCCGTTGGTCGCAGGTTCAAATCCTGCCGGGGGTACCATAGCGTGGGTGAACCAAGGTTCCCCCACGGACCCCCTCCTTCAAAGTATCGCTTAGCGATGGGACCCACAAGACCCATAGCACGCGATTATTTTTGAAAATTACTTTGTATGCGATGCGAATCGTTGTCGAAGTTTTTCCTTCGCCTTTTTTGGTAACTGAAGTTCTTGAAGAAATCTGTTGGTTTCCTCTGCATTCATATCTGCAAAATATTTATCACCAAAATCTCCGAGCCCCGGGACAATAAAACCATTTGCATCGAGTTTCTCATCAAGTGCACCGACAATGATTTCCACGGAGGGCGCGAATTTGCGCGCGGCGGCGATACCTTCGGGGGCGGCGATGATGGTCGTGAGGATAATGTGGTCGGGAGGGATACCTTGTTTTGCCATGCGTTTCATGGAATCCACAGATGTATTCCCCGTTGCAAGCATCGGATCGGCGATGATGACGGTATCATCAGGATGTAAATCACCGTTTTCGTAGTCAACCATTGTTTGCAGCGTCTCTTCATCACGTCTCGCGCTTACATGATAGAAGCGGTCAATCCCATACTCTCCAAAAGGTTCTGCAAATGCCAATCCCGCACGCCATGGCATAAGGACGACAATGCGATTTTTTGGAAGAGTGGAAAGTTTTTCAAGAGTCGTCTGTACCAAAGCGTCTGTGATCACGCGGGACGCGGAGCGAAAGGGTTTTCCGTGTGATTGTACGGAGAATGGAAGATCAGGATATCCCTTGCGAAGAAGAGAAAAAGCATGATGAAGAGATGTTGTTTGTGGAAGAATGGTGCAGGTTCGAGACATACGGGAATGATAGATCAAAAAAGTGTCATTGTGATGTTCTTCTTCTCATCCACGCAAATCCTGCCGCTGCTCCTGTGGCTATTACAGCCAGAAGACCCGGGCCGGTTTCTGTGGTTTTTGCGGGATGGGGCTGATCCAGAGTGAAAGAAGGGAAGGGTTGCATAAACTGTGCGGTAAATGAGGGAAAGACCGGTTGGAGCGGTCCCAAAGCAACCGTGCAAAGAGAGCTGCATCCATCTCCGTCTCTTCTATTGCCATCATCACACTGCTCGCCGTCGTCAAGAATGCCATCGCCACATCCGGCATAGGAGCAATCTGTACGGCACCACGCATTTGGAATATTGGCATTATTGATCCCAGAATCACACTGCTCGCCGGGATCAAGACTGTTATTTCCGCAGAAAGGCGAAAAGAAGCGACAGTCTCGGCATTCATAGGGAAGTACAGAATCGTGCAGGTGTGGTTCACACTGTTCTTCAAGCAGACTCTGAACGATGCCATCTCCGCAGATGCCCCTTTCCAAAAAACACTGATCAGTGCAGCCATCAAAGCTGTTCCTGTTACCGTCATCACACTCTTCCATTTCGTCAAGAATGCCATCGCCGCACGACAGAGAAAATGTTTCTTCATCAATGCTACCTTGTATTCCTGTTCTAAAACCTCCTGTTGCAAAATCTTCTTTTGTAAGACCTCCTGTTATTACACCTCTTCTGCCCCCCGATACGCACCGACAGATGTATGGATTACAGGAATAGCCTACGGAACAAAAGAGGCCAGGTTCACCGCACTGCTCCCCTCCGTCCTGTCGGCCGTTGCCGCAAAGGAATGCGTAGGAGAAAGAATGTGATGAGTAGCGGCAACGACACTGATTATTATCACAGGTTACACCAACCGGACAAGCAAGACCCGGCTCGTTACATTCTTCCCTTGCATCAATCTTTCCGTCGCCGCAATCGAAACGTGGAGAAAGAGAGGAGAAGGAAAGAAGCGAGAAAGAGGCGGCTGATGAAGAAAATCCACCAGGAGTTCCTCCACCAGGAGTTCCTCCCTGTGCAGGCTGCTCGCCACCGACTTCTCCTTGTTGATCTGCAGGTACTCCCTCCGACCCACCGCCAATTCCTACTTCTGGTCCTCCACCAGGAGTTCCTCCACCAGGAGTTCCTCCACCAGGAGTTCCTCCACCCGGTGCTCCTCCTCCACCCGGAGTTCCTCCACCCGGAGTTCCTCCACCAGGTGCTCCTCCTCCACCAGGTGCTCCTCCACCAGGTGCTCCTCCTCCACCAGGTGCTCCTCCACCAGGTGCTCCTCCACCAGGTGCTCCTCCACCAGGTGCTCCTCCTCCGCCCGGTTGCTCTTCTGTTTCAAGGCTTTGAGGAAGATCGAGCGGCGCATTCCAGCAGGAATCCTGCACCACGCCACACACATCCGGTGCGACGTAACCATACGGCGACGTTGTTGTGAGCTTATGCGCAAATCGTTGAGCTTCATACGTCATGCGCGGCAGCAAAAATGGCGGATCATAACACCGCGACACGCGAACGCCAATAATCTCGTACTCATGAGGATCGTTTTTGGGGTTTAATCTTTTCGTCAGAGGAAACACAATAATGCGTTCACTCTGTTTTCTTTCCGTAGAGACGAGGTTAAAGACCCGATCATCTTTTCCGGGTACCTTTACCCAACTTTTGATAACCAGTGTTTGAATTCTTTCGATGGTATCTTTTTGAAGAGTGAATTCGTACGAACTACCACCTGCACTCTCTATCCAAATTTTTGATAACACTCTTTCTGGAAATTGTTGATGGATGTGTTCAAGAGTGCCGAATAAACCGATCTCCTCCGTGACCTCTTGTCCACTCTTCAGTATTTTTGATACCAAAACTTTTCCTATGTAGTCATTGGGAATACTACATAGATTTTTGCTCCGGCACATCGGGAGCAAGACGTCTGGCTGTGGAATATTGGTGGAAACACAATAGGTTCTTCCACATTGTTCCGTGCAAGAGTCCTTGTCTCCTTCAAAAAGATAACCCGGTCTGCAGCGTGCCCCCGGATCAATCATATCCTGCGATGCATGTTCCTGCTGTGCGAGCACATTACCATATTGAGTACATGCGTCTTGTGGGAATGGTGACTGTGGATCACAACAAAAAGTGCATCGGTCCGCTTTTGGAAGACAAGTTTTTGTATCAGGCCACCATGTACAGAATTCTCCACCTCCCAGCTTATTTTCACATGTTTCCTTTGTACAAGTCGGACCTTCACACTCCCTGCACCGGGCGCATGATGGAAGTTTGCAAACTTCCGCACAGGCAGAAATACTGCCAACGAATGAAGGTGATGCATTGTCTTTTCCTTGAGCTTTTTCTTCACATGCTTGTTTTGTGATTTTTTTTGCGCATTGATCTTCTACATTTTCCAGAGGTTCTTCAGTCTCTTTATTGCGAAGACAACAAAATCCTTCTCCTCCACGTTCCAAAGGAAGTACCTGAAATTTTCCTAGTTTATCTAGGTCGAATGGCGGCTTTTGTGCCTGCGCGCCTGCGATTTGCGAAAAACAGAAGGACAAAACGATTGCCAGCAAACCGAGCTGACTGCGCGGGACACAAGAAGACACCATACGAAAAAACTCTAGCACACACTTGAGTGAATACGCATGATGCAGTTCATAGTAACTATATATCCGTCAAGTTGATCAACTTGAACGGCAATGATTGCGGGGCACTTTTTTTGCAACTTTTCTCACAGGCGTCTTTCCCCAGTGCCTGAAGTACAGAGTTTTGTATAGTCTCCTCAAATTCTGTAATTGGAGCACAATCCCCCACACCGTAATCCTTAAGTACCTGATTATTATTTTTTACCCAATCAGTCACACAATAGTACCATTCTTCTTTTTCTATTTTGCAATTCGCTTCGCAGCTATTTTGATTCGGAAACGTTTGATACCTCTTCCTACTCCAAACACTCTCATTACTGTTAAGAAAGCATAAGGGTAATAATTGTGATTCTTTACAGTTATTGGAACAACAATATGCATGCAGGGAAGCGGCTGTAGCCACTTCCTCTTTTTTCTCCTCCTCCTCCTCCTCCTCCTCCTCCTCCTCTATTTTGCAATTCGCTTCGCAGCTATTTGCATCCTTAAATGTTTTAAAATTCCCCGTAAACCAGCAGGCGGTTATCAATTTCGATTCACAATCGGGACAACAATATGCATGCAGAATACTGGTTGTAGCCACGGATGAAGAGGATGAAGAAATGGAAGAAGCAGAAGATATTGAACTGCTTGTTGAGGATGAACTGCTGCTTTTTGGTGGTTTTGATCGAGTTTTACACATAGGCAAAGACGAAGACGAACTACTTACTGATGAGGAAAAGGAAGCACTACTACTCTCTGATGAAGAGGATGAGGATGAAGAGGATGAGGATGATGATAAGGAGGATGAGGATGAGGATGAGGAATCTGAAGATGAAGAGGATGAGGAGTCTGAAGATGAAGAGGAAGAATCTGACAAAGAGGAATCTGAAGATGAAAAGGATGATGATTGTGGAGAACGGCAGATATTTTCACAGATATTTTTGGCATCTTGTAATTGGTCCGTCACCCATAAAGCATCCACGGTACATTGACAGAAATAGTCAATATCTCCATTGGGATGGATCTTCGTATCGTAAACCTTCAAACGTCCATTATTGATATTGCGGCAGCAATCTCCAAAAGAATTCGTCGTATTTCCACAACTTTCTTTTTGTGAATCACAACACCACCCCTGTTCAGTTCCAAGTGATGCACACTCTTGGTCATCAGGAGGAGCACCTTGTGCATAGACCATTCCTTTTACAAGCAGTACGCCGAAAAGCAAAAAAAACGTTCCGGTGCTTACCCTAAAAAGAAGAGAAAAATGACGCATGCTGCTCGACCTTTATATCATAAAAATCCTTTTTATGGAAGAATGGGTATCAGTCTATCCATCTCTCGCGGTGCACATTCCGGGGAGGATGCCAAAGAGTCTTTTCGTGTATGTACAGGGACCTCGTAGACATTCATTTGCATCACAGATATTGAAGAGACCTTTGCCGCAATTCTCACAAGTTTGAGTATCTTCGGGCACTACTCCTCGGCAGTGCGTCTTACATTGATCATCGGTAAGTATTGCTCCTCCTTTTGTCACACATGAAGCAATATTGATTTCCTCACACCCATTTGCTCCGGGGAGACAACAATTGACATTCAGCATACTGGTTGTAGCCACGGATGAACTGCTGCTTTTTTGTGGTTTAATTAGAGGAGGACACATAAGCAAAAACGAAGACGAACTGCTTCCTGGCGAGGAGAAGGAAGCACTACTACTCTCTGAAGATGAAGCGGATGAGGATGAGGATGAGGATGAAGAATCTGAAGATGCAAAGGATGAGGAGTCTGAAGATGAAGCGGATGAGGATGAAGAAGAGGAAGTGGATGAACACGTGACGATTTGCCATGTACAAGTCTGATTACATTGGAATTGGTACCCAAAAACACATGGCGATGTTAATGGCGGATTACACTCTCCTTTAAAAGGATTAGGAGTGTAGCCCGTTTGACCACATGTAGGACCAGCCGATGATGAGCTTCCGTTTTGCGGTCCGCTTCCCGGACCTTTAGCTTTGCTACGTGTGCAAGTATTTGGACATGTATCGTCTATACTTGGGTCGCATTCTTCTTCAGGAGATTGAAGTACACCATCTCCACAGTATGTACAACAATTATTTGTACATGCTCCACTTCCTGTCGTATTTCGTTCCCGACACACGCCATCAGCAGGATCGGGTTTCCCTGCCGGGATAATGTAATTTGCACCGGATATTTTATAATCACATGTTTCATCCTGATCGGTGCCGTCTACATTGTTGTCTACTACACCATTTCCGCAGTGATCTATGAGGTCAGATTTATGATAACCATACGCAACATTTCCTTTATGTATGTGTACGGAAATGCTCTCGTTTTCTATGGCGATTTCCGCCTGCACAAAAAACAGTATGGTGATGACGATACAACTTCCCAGAATCAGCCACGTACGAAGCATAGTCAGTTGATGCACGAGCGCAGTATGACGAATACCATCCGTATTTTCACGGAGTCATACATGCGTCTTTATAAAAATATGTTGCCGTGATTATTCTTTCGTCATTGCCACTGCATTTTTTTCTTCCGCATAGCCGGTATATTTTGGAGGGATCATCGCCTGGATGCGTTTGTCTTCTTGAATTTCTTCAAGCGACTGTGCGCCGGCGACGTGCATACGCAACACTTCTTCTTCCAGGAGAAGTTGTGAACGCTCACGTTCGAGTTGGCGCAACTGATAGCCTTTTGTCGCGTTACGGTTCTGGTGAAGGAGAATGAGGATTGCGAGGATGATAATCAGCGTCCCGATACACACCATGAGCATAATCGTGCTATGCGCAATAAGCTGATTCATCGAGAGTTTTCGGGGGGCCGATGAGGATGGAGGAGACGACGACAAGATTTAGAATGGAGTGCGCTCTATGGCGCGAAGAAGGGCGCTTCGGGAACGAGGATTCTGTTGTACTTCTTTCTCTGACGGTCGAATGGGTTTTTTTGTGAGGAGTGTGAATGGAGCATCATATTTCGAAGTTGTACGTGTGCGAAACGCGTGTTTTACTGCACGATCTTCCAATGAATGAAAACTGATGATGCCCATGCGGCCGCCGGGCTTTAAGAGACGAGGACCTTTTTGCAACAATATCTCGAGTGAGCCGATTTCATCATTCACCACAATGCGCAGTGCCTGAAAGATTTGAGGAAGCACGTGCTTTGCTCTCCAACCAAAAAGCTTGTGAGCACAGGAGACAACATCTTCATTTGTCTGCACGCTGTTGCTTTTCAGGAGTCGTGCGAGTTTTCTGCTTTGAGTACATTCTCCATAGTCTTTTAGAATGTGTACGATCTCCTCTAGAGAAGCTTCCCGGATCCACTGCCTTGCCGCAGTCCCCTTCTCTCTATTGAAGCGCAGATCAAGAGGAACATTGTGTCGAAAGCTGAATCCGCGCATCGGGTCATCGATATGCATCGAGCTTATTCCAAGATCCGCAAAGATGATATCGAGAGGAGGAAGATCGAGATGGTCGATGTTGCGAAAATTCTCATGAAAAAATGTGCACTGATGGCTCCATTCCAAAAGATTTTCTCGTGCAATTTTGAAGTTCTCCTGATCGGCATCAAGGCCAATAAGCTTTCCTTTTGGACCAATTGTTTGCAAGAAAAGTTTTGCATGTCCTCCTGCACCGAGAGTGCAATCGAGCACGGTTTCCCCTTCCCTTGGAGAAAGGATCTGAAGCACTTCTTTTTGAAGGACCGGAACATGTCGTGGGTGGTCACCCATGAGCAAATTGAGTGTACAATGATTTTTCCAAAAACACCAAAATTTGGCACTGTTGAGTATTGACACTCAATTTTAATGTTATAAAATAGTATGCTTTGCGATTGCTCGCCTCCACCCTTCTGGGCTTGGTGCTTTCCATAAGTGTACCGACGACCACTCGTCAAAGTTTTGATGAATGGGAGCCGCAGCGCGGGGATGTATTGTACGTCGACACGAAGGTGAATCGCGGGTATATCATCCATCCCGACGGGGATTTTACCTCATTCCTTTTAGCGACGGGACAGCGTCGCAACGTATCGTATATCGGCCTCTACTATAATGCGACCACTCCCGTGGGTACATGGACGGTGAAATCTCTGCACACACAGGGGGATCGTATTACTTATGGAAAAAATGGTCGCTTTATGCGTTTGTATAAGGATGGAGAAGAATGGACTCATTATGGTATTCATGAGCACTTGTATGGAGATGAAATGATCGCCGGCGAAGATCGGTATCGCAGCATGGGGTGTATCATAGTGAGTCGGGAAGTTTTGGATGTTCTTATGGCCACGTATGAGCTCAATTGGCAGTCTTTGGAAGTCGTCACAAGTTATGGGTTGGATGATACGATGTTTGCGAAACTTTGAAGAAGTCCATCTTTCATTTCTCAATTTTTTAGTTACTGATCAATGGCGGTGTTTTTTGGACGATGTTCGAACATTCTTTTCGTGTCCACTTTTTGGGGTACAGATCATGGCGGAGAGGGAGGGATTCGAACCCTCGGACCGGTGTAACCCAGTCAGCGCATTAGCAGTGCGCTCCATTCGGCCGCTCTGGCACCTCTCCATCCTTCGCGCAGCGGAGGAAGCCGACCGTGGCCTCTCGAACCTGCCATAGTATTTGCAAGGAACGATGCTGCGACTACGGATGGCAAGCCATTGTATTATAACTCAAGAAAAAATTACAGCAAAAAAGTCACTCCAGCATGCTGGAGTGACGTGCCTCTCTCGTAGGGAGAGAGGGGGGAAGAAGAGGAGACAAGAGAAAGAACGTTACAGTGGTTTCACTCTCTGTAAGGACTTGCGTTCCTCTTCGAGAATGTGAACGCTTGCGGAGCAACCGAGACGAGTGGCGCCGGCCGCGAGCATAGCAATGGCGTCCTGATAGTTGCGGATGCCACCGGCGGCCTTGATGCCCATATTGGGCCCGACAGCTTTCCTCATGAGAGCGATGTCTCGGACGGTGGCACCGCCCTTCGCAAAACCTGTGGACGTTTTCACGAATTCTGCACCGCATTCTTTGGCGATTTGGCAAGCGCGCACTTTTTCATCATCCGTGAGCAGGCAGCATTCAATGATCACTTTGAGGACGATATCCGCAGCGACATCCCGGACGGCCATGATATCACTTTTGACAGAAGTCCAGTTGCCATCCTTGGCATAGCCAATATTCATGACCATGTCGATTTCCTCTGCGCCGCATTCCCATGCCATCTCTGCCTCTTCTGCCTTTGCAAAACAGAGAGAAGCACCGAGAGGGAAACCGATGACGGAACAAATCTGTGGACCTCCGATTTGGAGATGCATGGAGCACGCTTGCACTCGAGAAGAATGCACGCATACCGCACCGAATTCATGCTCTTGCGCCTCTTGGCAGAGCTTCAGAATCTCGCGCAATGTCGCATCGGGCTTCAGGTTTGTGTGGTCGATTCTGTTTGCGATTGTCTTTTTCATGACAGACCTCCTGTGATGTGAAAGAAAACTGCCCCAAAATTTTCGGGGAAAGCAAGTCTACATAAAGAAATGATCATTAAAATAAAAAATCTCCATTTTCTGTTACAATCTTCTTCTATGTCTTCGATACTCGGTTGTGATCTTGGAGGGACGAAATGCGCCATAGCCCGCTATAATGCGGACTCTCTTGAGGTGGAAGAACAGAAACAATGGCCGACAAAGGCGGAGAGAGGATGGCAACATATTTTTGATGATTTGCTGTCATACATTGATTGCCTGCAGAGAGAAGATACGACGACGATTGGCATCGGTGTACCGGGACTTGTGCGGCAACCGGAAGGAAATGTTGTCAATATGCCCAATATTCCGAATGCCAAGAACATTGCACTCAAAAAGCAGATGGAAGATCATCTTAAGCTTCCGGTGATTGTCGATAACGATGCGAATTGTTTTGCGCTCGCCGAAGCACGAATGGGAAATGGCAAAGGACACAAGGTTGTTGTTGGTATCACGATGGGAACGGGGGTGGGAGGCGGGATTGTGATCAATGGCGAGATATTTCACGGTGCTCACGGATTTGCCGGAGAGATCGGGCACATGCTTCTTGTTCCAGGCGATCCGCCGTACTATACGGACTATCTTCGCGGCGAAGTGGAACAATTTCTCTCCGGCACGTCATGGCGAGAGCGATGCAAGAAAGCAAAACGCCCAAAAGATTATCTGGAAGGAGAAGTCTGTGCATTCATGCATGCAGATGTCTTTAAAGAAGTTGCATGGCTTTGTACGAATCTGACTCACCTTCTTGATCCGGACGTGATTGTTTTTGGCGGCAGTGCTGGATGGGCGCTCATGCGGCACATTGAACACATTGAAAAAGAACTCGAACAGTGGGTGCTTCCTGGAACACCTTTACCTGAATTAAAAATGGCGGAGTTGGAACATGCGGCAACATTGGGAGCTGCGCTGTTGGTACAGTAGAAAGAATTCCGCGCTCTTTTATTCCCACTCCGTATGAAACGTTCCTTCTTTGTCTATCCGTTCATACGTGTGCGCTCCAAAGAAATCGCGTTGGGCCTGAATGAGATTTTGTGGAAGGTGTTCAGCGCGCATACTGTCGTAGAATGCGAGGCTTGCAGACAGTGCAGGAAGGGGCACTCCGTGTGCGATGCCATGAGCAACGACTGTGCGCCAGGATTGCTGTGCCTCTTCCTCGAAGTGTTTATGAATTTCTTTAAGTCCTTTTTCCATATCTTTTCCTGATCCGTAGGCTTTTTGTAGAGTGGGAAGGAGTGTGCTGCGGATGATGCAACCGCCACGCCAGATACGTACCACTTCGCCCAGGTCAATATTCCATCCTTCCTCCTGACTCGCATAGGCAATCAGTGTAATACCTTGCATATAGCTCACGATACTTGCGAGCGTGAGTGCGCTTTTTACATGATCGGTGAAGTGTTCCGGCGTGGGTGTATCAAGAGTCTCATTTGGCATGGTTCGCCACCCTGCACGACAATCGATACAACCCGAAAGGTTGCGTGCGTCCACGGCTGCGGTGATCGTGGGTATAGGAAAACCGTAGTTCATCGCGGCTTCTGTGGTCCATTTCCCCGTCCCCTTCTGTGCGGCTTTGTCGAGGATCATGTCAATGAGGTCATTTCCTGTTTCGCTATCTTTCTTTTGAAAAATCTTTCCGGTGATTTCAATGAGAAATGATCGCAGCTCTGGATCGTTGTTATTCCATTCTGTAAAAAGCTCTGCAAG
Source organism: Candidatus Peribacteria bacterium RIFCSPHIGHO2_02_FULL_49_16 (assembly GCA_001788955.1). Lineage (GTDB taxonomy): Bacteria > Patescibacteriota > Gracilibacteria > Peribacterales > Peribacteraceae > 2-02-FULL-49-16. Next base: position 51,429 of record MFXT01000022.1, read on the forward strand.
TTTTGCATTGGAATACTTCCCCACCCTTTTCAGTATGTCGTAACTTTCGGCAATGCATTGCATAATGGCGTACTCGATGCCGTTGTGAACCATTTTAACAAAGTGCCCTGCGCCGTCGGGTCCGCAGTACGTGATGCACTTGCCACCGTCGCCATCATCTGCAGCCATTTTTGTGAGGAGAGGTTTGATGATGCGGTACCCTTCTTCGGATCCACCCGGCATCATGCTGGGACCGTTCAGGGCTCCGGATTCGCCGCCAGAGACGCCCATGCCGATGAAGTAGATACCCTTTTTCTGTAGCTCCTGTATGCGGCGTCCTGTGTCTTTGTAGTGACTGTTTCCTCCATCAATGAGAATATCGCCAGGTGATAGGGGCTCCTCAATAACGGCATCAACAGCATCACCAGCTTTGACCATGATGAGAATGGCGCGAGGGGGCTTGAGTGCTGCAAGAAGATCCTCAAATGTTTTGCAAGGAATAAATTTTCCTTCGCTTCCATGCTCTTTCATAAATTTCGCCGTCTTTTCCGTCGTGCGATTGTACACGGCGACTTCCGCACCATGACGTGCAGCGTTACGAGCAAGATTTGCCCCCATTGTACCGAGGCCGATGACGCCGAGAGATATCACGAGGTTGTAGGTTATTTCTTATATTTCTCCCAATCATCCAAAAACTTCTTTAATCCCGTATCTGTCAGAGGGTGTTTGGGCAGTTTCAGGAAGACATCGTAGGGGAGGGTGCAGATGTGTGCGCCAAGGATTGCTGCTTCTCTGATGTGATCAGGATGACGCACGGAAGCAACAAGCACCTCGGTATCAAAATCATAGTGTTTCCATGCTGCCATAATGTCTGCAATAAGATGCATCCCCTCTTCTCCGGCATCATCGAGTCGTCCAATAAAAGGACTGATGATATTCGCACCGGCTTTTGCGGCAAGAATGGCTTGATTCAGAGAAAAAACAAGTGTCGTATTCGTCCGGATTCCTTTTGTGCGAAAAGAGGAAAGCGCTTTGAGCCCTTCCGTCGTCATCGGCACTTTGACGACAATATGTTTGTGCCAGCCGGAATATTCCTCTCCTTGTTTCTTCATTCCTTCAAAATCTTCTGCTGTCACTTGTGCACTCACACAACCGACAAGATCGCACATGTTCAGAACTGTTTCTTTAAAATCTTTTCCTTCTTTTGCGATGAGACTCGGATTCGTTGTTACACCGTCGAGGATTCCCCACGAAGCAATTTCTGCAACGTGATCGATGTTGGCTGTATCGAGAAATAATTTCATATACACTTAGTCTACATGCCACGACCTGATCCACAATCTCTCATTGGCAAAAACACCAAGGATGTGCCCATGTCTCTTCAGCGTCTTGCTGCACATTGGAATGAAAGAGCGGAGTCGATTTGGATTGGCCCGGATGATGCGGTTGATCTTGCACATGATGAGAAACGCGCGTACGAACTTGCACATCACATTCTTTGTCACTTGGCCATTCAGGCGCCGACAAAACACGCATCCGGTCATCCCGGCGGTCCTCTTTCTGCGTTTACATTTGCCTATACTCTTTCGAAGATGCGCGATCCGTCGGTGGATCAGCCGCTTCGGATGAGTGCAGGGCATCTTTCTATTTTGGCCTATGGTCTGCAGTGGCTCTTTGGTCGGGAAGGGAACGATCTGCGTCTGCAGAGTCCGCAGGCGATTATTGACGCATTTCGCACGACGGACGGACTTGCCGGTCATGCAGAAGCCGGCATCGGCGACATTCCTTTTGGAGCGGGTCCGCTTGGAAAAGGTGTAAGCAATGGAGTGGGAGCGGCGTTTGGGCTGAAGCATCTGAAGAAAGGTGGATTTGTTGATGTTCTTCTTGCGGATGGCGATTGCCAGGAAGGGCAAGTCATTGAGGCATTCCGTCTTGCGGCACACTTGCAGCTCGATCATCTTGTCGTGCATGGAGATTGGAATGATATTCAGTTGAGTGACATGCCCTCGAAAACCGTTGCATCCGACTTCGCATCGATTGCCGAAGCCTCTGGGTGGCAGGTTATTGAAGTGCAGAATGGAAATGATCCTGGACAAGTCAAAGCTGCTCTGAATGCAGTAAAGGGTGGTAGACCGACATTCATCTGTTACTACACCACCATGGGCCACGGGGTTCGTGTCATGGAAGAGGGGTCCGATACGGGAAAAGAGAATTTTCATGGCACGCCACTGAATCAGGAAGTGGCTGATGAAGCATTACAAGATTTGCCTCCACTCGAAGAACTCGTGAAAGAATATGAAAAATATCGGAAAGCAGAAAAAAAGAGATATACAGCGAAAGTTCCTGTTTCTACTGATTTGGAGCTTACATTTCAACTTCCAAGCACCAAATTTCAAAGGATTCTTCTGCAAGAAAAAGGGGCGGCGCGGAAGGATTTCGGCGCGGTGCATCTGAAAAATCTCATGGAGCATGACGAACGGATCGTTGTTCTTCATGCAGATCTTGCAGGATCGGGTGGATTCGATGCGGTTGAGAAAGTATTTCCTGATCGGGTGATCAATGTCGGTGTTGCGGAGGCGAATATGGTCATGATGGCGGCGGGAATGCGGCAGGTGGGACTTTTACCTGTTACGTATACCTTTGCGGCATTTGGAACGAACGAAGCGCGTGCCAATGCGCGTTTGATCGATATCAACTGCGGACATACGCGATGTGCGGTGCTCCATGACTGTACGCATTCTGGATTAAGTGTTGGTGAGGATGGTGAAACCCATCAGGAGCAGAATTATTTGAATATTCCTTTCCATCACACACAGGTCTGGATGCCTGCAGACAGTAATCAAGCCGGAGCAATGGCGGAACGTAGCCTGGAGCTCATTGCAGAAGGACATACGAGTGTGTATGTCTTTTCCGCGCGTACAGGGCATGAGCAGATCAAAAAAGAAGATGGATCACTCTTTTTTGATCGGGAGTACGTTTTCGATGGGAAAGCGGATATTTTTCGCGGTAATGGTGATACATCAGATGATGTTACGCTTGTTGCGACAGGAATCGCCGTTCATGCTGCATTGGCAGCGTGGACAGAAATCAGAAATCAGAAATCAGAAATCAGAATACGAGTGCTCAATGTTCCTTGTATTCGTCCGTTGGATGCGACTGCAGTTATGCAAGCGGCATTCGAAACGGGACATCTCGTTATTGTGGAAGATCATAACATCGAAGGCGGACTCGCGACGCAGGTCGCCGATGTGATCGCCGATTTCGCGCTTCCCTGCACGTTGCGTCGTTTGGGGATTCGCAACTACTTTCCCTCGGGTGCGGCAGAGGATTTGATGAAGATCGCGGGAATCGATAGCCATTCCATTATGGATGCTGTTAAAGATGAAGTGCAAGGAGAAGTCTGTGGTGGAGAAGATGTGTTCGTTCGTTGCATCAATGACATTATTCATAATATCCAGCATTCACGTTTTCGGGCAACAGCGATGCCATTCGTGGAAAAACTCCTAAACGAAAAAGAGTATATACATGCGCTTCGTGAGTACCATAAAGGCAGGGCATGTCTGAAAGCAAAACTTCCGTCAAACGAAGAACTACAGAGCGTGCTTAAGATGGCTTGCCATGAAGTTGAGCGAACAAAGTGAGCGAATACTTCATGGCGGAAGGGGAGGGATTCGAACCCTCGAGACCCTTGCGGGCCTGGCAGTTTTCAAGACTGCTGCCTTCAACCACTCGGCCACCCTTCCATACTCATTCTACGCCTTTTCCGCATGTTCTCCAGAAAAGAGTTTTTCATAGAGAGCGTGCCTGGCAATTGCATTCGGTATAGAGAGGTCTATACTACGCTTCCATTATTTTCTTTGATGTTATGAAGCGCATTATTCTTCTTGTCACAGTCACGTTAGGATTATCTGCATGTGGTGGAGGAAAACCTGTGGAGTACGGAGACGAAAGTGATAGTAAGAAACTGATGGAAGCAGATACACAGAATAGAGAGATAGAGGAGGATGAAGTGATGATGGAGACGAAAAATGTGTCCTATGAGGGTATTGTGCGTCCATCGGGGATCAGTATTTACATGCAAGGAACGCATCGGCTCGAAACCGAAATGGAAACGGTTTTGCTTTTGGAAAGTGAAACTGTTGACCTGGAGACATACGCTGGAAAAGAGGTTCGTGTGTCTGGCTCCGTGCGTCCGACGGTGGAAGAGGGAGGAATGATTATGCGAGTGGAACGAGTAGAGGTAAAAAACGAGAAGGAAACAAAGGAAGAAACCAAGGAGCCCAACGAAGAGGAAATCGACATAGAACAGCCGGAAAGCGAGGAGTCCAATGATAGAGAGATGCGTTCGAGTTCTCTTTCATCGACGCCACCGGATAGTGCAAAAATCTCGCTGATGATGAATGAGAAATTTGGTGATGAAGAGTGGACGCAACGATACTGTTCTCTGCATATTGGTTTCTGTTTGCCGATCCATCGCAATTGGTGGTACAAGTCTTTTGGTGCGACTACATCATCACTATGGCACGTAGAAATCGGTCCAGAGCCGCTGGAGGTTCTTGGTGACGGTCCCCTTCTCATCAATCTCTTTTCTGATACGGTAGATGAAGTGGGGGCAGAAGATGGAATAATTGTCACGCATGGCAACTTCGTGGTTGGCTATCGCGCATGGTCCGGTGATCGACATATTGAAGTAAGCGCTCCTCAAGAATTGCGAGAAGCTGTGGAATACATTACGGCTTATATTGAGGAAGGGTAGATGAGATTGTAGGTAGTAGGTGATAAGTTGTAGGATACGGCTGTGCCACTTTTCTCCTACACAGCTCATCGGGACGGTCACGAGCATCGGGGATGTATCGAGGCCATCAGTCTGCAGGAGGCACGGGATGCGCTGAAACAGGCGGGGTTTCTTGTGCAGGAAATTCATGAATCGACTGGAGAAGAGCAAAATGCAGTTCCGCCGTGGGAGAGAGGGTTGGTTATTGAACGAGAGGAGATCCCTCGCAGCCACCAACCCTCTTTTTCGATACAAAATAGAGGGATGATCCTTACGACGCTGCGTATCTATGCCGGTTGGTTACTCGCATGGTATGCCCTTGTTTTTGTGCTCGGAGCATATCAGCTGACAAAGCGACTCCCTTTCGAACTTCCTTATGTCGATTCACTTATTCAATCCCCTCTTCTTCCTCGTTTTGCTTTTGGTGCATTTCTGTTTTTGTTATTCACAACAATCCATCTTTCATGGAATCGTGGGATCTTCAAAGGCATCCTCCTCACGATGCTGGGAATGGCGGTGTGGTGGGGGTTTCATGCGAATGTTTAAAGCCCCAAATTTTTCTTGATTTCCTCTGCTTGTTGCTGATCCTCCTGCTTGACGCTCTGTTGCTGTGAGACGGTTTGAAGATCTTTCCAGTCATCCGCATGCTTCTGTTCCAGTTTTTGCAATTGTGAAAGGTGTTTTGGAGAGAGTTCGCTGAACTTGCGCTTCTCCTCTTCGAGGATCTTTTGCAGTTCATCCACCTGAAACTGACTCAATTTTGGGATGGCCTGAATAATACGCCATTTTTCATCGCGTGTGAGAGAAATACTTCCACGAAGAAAGGTGAGAAATTTCTGTTCATCAAATGTCGTTTCAGCATGCAAAGGGACGATGATATTGTCATTGGTCAGCGCATCGACAACATTTCCGAAACGATAATCCCCTACCTCCGTAAGAATTTGAAGATCCTCTTCATCGTATCCCATCTCCGTCGTTGCTTGTGTTTTGGGTGGCGGAGGTGGAGGACCCTGATCCTGCGAAAGTTGCGTCTGGCCGGACGCAGTATCGTCTCCTTGCTTGGTGGCTTGTCCCGAACCGGAGGGTGCGCTTCTGTCATCTTGCGAAGCGCCGGCGCCCGACGAAAACACTTGTGATGGATCCAATCCTTCCTGTGGCACAGTATCGCCCGGTCGGATCGGCGGTTTTTGTGGCTGTGAAGAGTCTTGTGGATCGTTTGGCATAAAAAGAAGGGAATCTTTCTTCCAGTGTAACGGTATTTTCCTCTATGAAAAGGGTTTCTAAGTGAAATCTCACCCAGCATTTAGCAAGCGCTCTGCCTTTTTCGACCAAGATATCAAAGGAGCATGTCGGATACATTTTAGTATATCTTGTTCTGAGTACTTCTTCTCCTGCTTCAATTTCACAAAAAAAGCCACTGCATTTTGAATAATTTTCTTGTCCTCCGCAAGTTTTTGCTTCCATTGTGAATTTCGTATTTTTGTGAGAAAACCACAATCAATGTCTTTGCCGAAGAATACTAGTGTATCCAGATTATCTTGTAGGCTTTCCATAGTGTGTCCCTTCTCCAAAAGATTGATAATTTTATTCTTTACCTTATACAATACTTCATTTCTTTTCTTGTTGAAGAAATCCTTCAATATTTTTTCTCTTTCTTTCTCCTTTTTTTCTTTCTGAAACTCAAGAGCAAAAAGTATATTGGATTGCTCTTTAGTGAGATTTCCATTTTTTTCCTTTAGCTTGAGATTTCTGTATTGCTGTTGTTCACGATCTTTATCAGATACGCCTTTTCTATTTTGAATATTCGTTGGCTTCTCGGGCATCTTTGCTGATTTTTTAGGTGGTGCTGACGATGAAGCGGGAGGAGAAGCGGGAGAAGAAGAGGAAGGAGGAGTTGACGGTTGCACAGGAGGTGCGACTGGAGGAGGATTAGCGGCCTGATTTGGCTGCAAGGGTTCAGGAGGTGTTTCTGACGGTTTTCCTAAAATAAGGAGTTGGAATTCGTTTGGCTCTTTAAGTTCCCATGCAGCCCCTTTCTGTTTCTGTTTCAGACAGATGCGAATGTCGTGCGATGCAACGTAGAGAGATCTGTTCCCTTCTGTAAACGTATAATAGTATGGACTTTCTGCCGTAGGTGCTGATGCCAGTTTCCAGGTACCGTGTTGGTAGACGGTAATACCCTCTTGCCATGTGTCGAGTATTTCTTTGTTGCGTGCAGCATTTTTGTCATCCATACCGACGATTTTCTCCCATGTACGGATCTTGACCTGTTCGTATTTCTTCGATGCGAGTGTGATGCCTTGTGCTTCTGAAACATCTTCCAGTTTTTTCCATCCTTCTGCAGCATAGAGGGCGTTGCGGGCGTGTGTGAGGAATTCTTTCCAGAATTCAATAGTATTTGTAATGTTCCCGCTTGCTGTGAACGGTGTGAGGAGTCTCGAAAGTTCTTCGACGAATGCGGCCTTCTCTTCATCTTGTACTTGAAGAGCGCTGGCTGTGTCTTGACACACTGTTTCAACAGTGAGTCCTGCAGGGGATTCCAGTGCCGTTTGCCATTGTTCTTTCATGTTGCTTTTCGTGATCTGCTCGCGTCTTGTTGTTGCCCAGCGCTCCTTCCATGTTTGGTCATTATCTTCATCAAGGCGGGCTTGTAGGCTAAGTTTTTCGGAGAGGAATTCCGTAAGTAATTCTTCTCCGTCTTTTTGAAGATCTTGTTCATACAGGAAGTTGTAAATGGTTCTTAGTTTTTCAGCATGATCCTGTTCCAGTTTGAGCTGGATGCGTGTGCCTTTGTGATCAATCCACAATCGCTCGTTTCCACTTTTTCCGGCGAGGCGTTCGAGCATGTTCTTGCTCTCGCTGCTTTTGAGAATGTCTTTCAGTTCCCGCGAAAAATCGGGAACAACGCGTTCGGATTCGGAAGGTGGGGGTGATGTGGGATCTTTCTTTTTTTCAAGAATATTTTTCAAGATTTTGTGTATTGAATCAGAAAGTTCTTCGAATGTATCTATTTCTAGTAATCGCCCGACATTTTCTAACTCTTTTTGTTTTATTTCTTCCCGTATTCCTTTCCGAATTTGTTCTGCTTCCTCATCAGTCAGATTATGTTTTTGTTTGAGAAAATTCAACTTTTCTTCAATAGTTTCTTTTTTATTACGATTTTTATCATTTTCCAGCATATAGATAATTATACAATACTATATAAATATAGTCTAGGATCAGTAAATTCATCCAGTAGCGTCCCATACACATTCCTCAATACAACTATGCGCATACGGCAGTAGGCGGAGAGGCACCCCTACCTAAAGGGAGGGGTGCCTTGCGAGTGAGATCTGCCAGGAAATTAATGGGACGGTACTGAAATCCACCATTGTACTTTTCCTAATGCGATGGGGGTTATTATGGGTGTTTTGATGGTTCGATGCCGATATATCGAAGCAAATCCTGCGCCATTGTATATTCAGCAACATTGCGTGAGCGTGATCTTGGGGTTCCTTCGTGGATCATTCGAAAAAACGTGCGAAGGTAGTCGATATAGGCAAAACCGTTTACAACTGCCATTTGTCCGGTTTTGCGTGGAGAGGGCTTCTTGTTTGGCAACGGCTCTGTCAAAAGGGGTAGCTCTTGAATGCGAAGTCCGAATGCATATGCGTATTTTTCCAGCATGAAACGGATCTGCGCCTTTTGTTCGTGCTGTATGGAATGGAGTATATGCTGCGTCAGTTCTTCCTGTGAGCATCCCTTCTCCAGGAGTGTATCGATACCATCATCGTTTTCTTCGCTAGTATGTAGCAGAGTTTTCTTCATCGGTTTACAACAGTTTCAGGTTTTTGATAGGAAAGGCATCGAAAAGAATCAAATTTGAATGTTGCCAAAGACATTTCTTCCGATGAATCCAGTCCCATATCTTTCAGTGAATTCGGAGAAACGCAAAGCGTGCCATCGTGATCTATGAGATCGAGAACGCAAAGTTTTCCTCTGGTATGCATACAGTGGGCAATGATGCGCCCGCCAGCTTGTGCTTGCTTGAGAATACTGTTTTTTGCCTGCTCGATATTCATAGACCATGCGTGTACAGCAACGTCACTTCCGGATTCTTCGAGTTCTTTGGCAATGCTCTGCTCGATATCGTCATCATCTTCATAGGTGGCAAAAGAAATTTCGAGAAGGTAAGGACGAAAGCGAATGATTCTGTTCTCTCCCCATATGTGCGATTGCTTAAGAATAGTAAGCATGTCTTCTGCATCCTTTTTCGCTGTTTCCACCGTCGCATTTTTGGCGATGTTTTCCAGTGCAGTTCGTTTATCATCTTCGATGTCGTATCCGATGAGTGCGCGCAATTGCTCTTCTCGCTCGTCGAATTCTTGGCGCAAAGCTGTTATTTCTGCTTTGTTTTCTTCCATTGTTTCTTTTGTATTCCGTACTGATTCGATCATTCCTGTGCTTGTTGTCACTTCTTTCATTACAGTATCCGAGTGTTCTTGAAGATTGCTAATAGCGACCAAAAGATTTTGTATGGTTATTCCCATAGTGTGTCTTTCTGCATTTGCCGCCTCTTTTTGTCGCTCTTTTTCCTTTTTGGCATCCAGTGTTTCCCGATTTTTTTTCATTCTTCTTCGTTTCACTGCCGCAACCTGGTTGAGATATATTTCCGCAGGATCGATGACGGCTGCTTCCTTGATCGACTCAATCACAACATCACCCACTTGATGCTTGATTTCTTTTAAAACGCTCCCGAATGGCTCTTCACCATAAGCAAGGCGTTCGAATTTTTCCTTTAGAGCATGTTTCTGTTCCTGTTCAATATCAGACATCTCAACAATGCTGTCAATGACATTGTCTGTTGCTGTATCCAATGTAATAATCTGTGATTGAAGGTTTCTGATTTGCTCTTCCTTTTTTTCAATATCATTTTGCAATGAAGTAATCTGTACTTTGCACTTCACGAGTTCTTCTTGTTCCTGCAGCATGGATTCTTTACCCTCCTTCAGATTTTGTGCTAACCCTTTGTAGAGTTCGGATTGTTGCGTCTTTTGCTCCTCCAATGTTTCAAGAGTTTGTTTTACTTCATCAAGCTCGTTTTGGAGCCTATGAATCATCGTTTCGCTTGCATACTTTTCTCGCAGTCCACGAAACAGTTCCAGAATAGAGAGCCGCAGAGTGCGATTTTTCGTATCACGCATGCGCAGGTTATCGATTTGTGTCTTTTGTGCTTCCCGCAGAACCTGGTGAAGATTTTCACTCTCCCCGCTCTCGTCGTCTTCTCGCATGGTATCGAGTATTTGTTGGAGATCTTCAAGTCGTCGAAATGCATCACGCGCTTTTTCAGAGATATAGGTGACTTCGGTATCTACGATAGTTAACTCTGCGAGCGTTTTGCATAATTTGTCTGCAATTTCTTTTGGAGAACGCGAAAGGAGTTCACTCTCTGACGGAGGTTGTATGTCTGCAGATGGAATATTTTTGACGAGTTCTTGACGGGTAGGCATATGCGTGGATAATTGATAATAAAAAGGTTTAGGACGTTATCTTTTTTTGCCTGAAATGTCAATTTTTTGTACGAGTCCAGTACATTTGGCACTCCCTGGTTGGTAATCCAGACACAA
>MFXT01000023.1 GCA_001788955.1 Candidatus Peribacteria bacterium RIFCSPHIGHO2_02_FULL_49_16
GGCAATTTCAAGGTGTTCTCTGGCGGCCAACTGTCGCAGCTCCGTGAGCTGCGCTTCGATGGAGAGCGTCTGACGCTCCTCACTCTCCGATGATTTCCGTGCGTAGAGGAAGTACTTCATGGGGTCAGGAGAAAAAGTTTGCGTTTGGCGGCAATGGGCAAACGCTGCGGCCGCAAGCCACGAAGGGGTGGCGCGTACTGCTCCAAAACCCGCGATTTCGCAATTGGCAGGCTGCGTTCGCAAAAATTCGAACAGATTTTAGCACCTCCGGCTGCGGCAGCTGAAATTTTGGGGGCACCAGCCGCCGCAGCTCCGACGACCGGCCGTTTCGGAAAACCGCCAAAGAACCCGGAAAACGATCGGCTCGAACGTTCTTCGGTCCGCTAAACGCAAACTTTTTCTCCTCATTCATGACGGAACTTTACCATGAAGAGATGAGTGTACAAACGTACACCACAACATTTCGTTGGGCACCGCAGCACCAAATTCTGGCAGGAATGGCTAAAGATCGTTATGCTCTGTTCAACTTAGTAAAACGCATTCTTGAATTTTCTATGTACGATAATGCTGTTGCACAAAGGGTCGCTCAACAATACAAGCAAAAACCTCTTACGGATTTTGCGAGTATCAACTCCCGCACTGATTTACATGTACTTAACTTAAATTGGAGAGAGAGGGATTTGCCCGAGTTCATTCGCACGAAACATGTGCATAGACTTCACCCGTATCTTGGAAAGTTTATCCCACAGCTTGTTGAGATTTTTCTACGGAAGTTCAAACCAGAGGTAGTTTATGACCCCTTCTGTGGTTCGGGAACGACTCTCGTTGAGGCGAATGCTCTAGGTATTGATGCAATTGGAACCGATATATCTGCATTTAACGTTCTGCTTTCCAAAGCCAAAACAGATAAATACGACATCGGTGTTTTGGAAAAAGATATTTACGATATTTTGAGAAGGTTATCGACTTACAAAACGAAATTTGAGGGTGATGCGAGGGTGAGAAAGATGTTGTCTACAAATAACAGTTACTTGAATGAATGGTTTGCAGATCAAACAAGGAGAGAGCTTTTGTGTTATTCAAAACTCATCAAAGATTACAAATACCAAGATCTTATGAGAATCATCCTTTCACGGTCAGCAAGGTCAGCAAGATTAGTTACTCATTTTGACTTGGATTTTCCCAAGAAACCCCAGCGCGAATCTTATTTTTGCTACAAACACGGGCGTACATGTTCACCAGTGCAAGAAGCTTACAAATTTCTGCACCGTTACACTATTGACACACTAGAGCGCGTGAAAGATTTTTCCGCAATTCGAACAGAGGCAGATGTGAAAGTCATTCATGGAGACTCAAGGGAGGTACCCCTGCCCAATGGGATCGATATGGTGTTTACCTCACCGCCATATGTGGGATTGATCGATTACCATGAACAGCACAAGTATGCGTATGAATTGATCGGCTTGAAAAACAATGAAACAAGAGAGATCGGTGCAGCGAAAGATGGCCAATCAGAGAGTGCCAGGCAAAAGTACATCGATGGCATTAATCAAGTACTTCTTCACACGAGGGACCACATGGCTCCAAAGGGAATCATGGCGATTGTCGTGCACGATAAATGCAACCTGTACGATCCGAGCATTGTAGGCTTCAAAGCTGTAGGCAGGGTTGAGCGGCATGTGAATAGACGAACGGGCAGAAGAAGCGGGGCATTCTATGAGAGTATTCTTATTTGGCAAAAAGTATGAATGCAAAGATTCGCAGTGAAATTAAGGGCTTTCTCGAAGGATTCATCCAAGGGATGATCAATGAGAAGACGGAGAACAATTTCGATCCCAAGAAATTACGACCCCTGAGAAAAAGTTCACCGAAGGGCGACCTGAAACCTTTTCACGAGTCATTGCTACCGGATGGTCTACTAACAATCACAGAATTTGAGAGATCTTTTTCAACAAAACTTGGCACCACTTTTGAGGAGTGTGCGAGACTCATCGCCAATGATTACCACAAAAGTGCTATCAGGGGTTACAGAGTTAAAGGAACTGTGACAGCAAAATCCATAAAGAGGATTGAAGAGATAGTCAGCAAAATTGGTAGTGGTGGGATGAAGAAGAATTTTCCCGACTATGTCGAGGAAGTTGTCGGGTACAGCAAAGTCGGAAGAGGAGCCGAACGCACAAGCATCGCCGATCTTTATATTGAAACGAAGAAAGGTGAGGAGTTGTACTTCGAAATAAAAAGCCCTAAGCCAAACAAGGGACAATGCTTGGAGGCAACAGGACGATTGCTACAAATCCACGCAATAAGGCATGCACAATATCCTCGCATGAAAGCATACTATGCAATGGCATATAACCCTTACGGGATCGAAAAATCAGTGTACAAGCATAGTTTCGTTGTGAACTACATGGATGTAAAAAATGAGGTTTTGATCGGCAAAGAGTTTTGGGATCTTATAGGTGGGCCTGGTACTTATGAGGAAGTATTGGGGATATATCAGGAAGTTGGTCGCGAGAAGGGGCCTGATCTGCTGGATCAGCTTGCTATGGGATATTAGCTGTAATGGTGCCAACAAAGGATTGCGGGATGGTTTTCAGTCCTCTGTAAGTAAATTACACTGTTCGCATGCATTCAGATGCCACTGGATATTTACGGGAATGGATTGAAAGCGACAAAATACCTCAGTGGCTGCGCAATTTAGTACATGAGATATTGGCTACACAATCAAGCTTGGAGGATGAGAACGTACTAGAAAGATTGTGTAACGCCCTTCTTATTGAAGAAGGCTTAAAAAGTGCACCGCCGGTTGCACATAGACAAGAGATGACCAGTGGTTTAGTCAATCACCCCACTGAGGAACCCGATACGGAGACCAATAGTTCATTCACCATCACATCAATCTCCGGCGTGGAAGGTGTGAATTTGTTGCGCAACGACCAAGCGCTAAATTTTAGCCCCTCACTTACGGTTGTTTACGGACTCAATGGGTCGGGCAAAACTGGTTACTTCCGTGTTCTCAATGCCATATCCGCACGTACGGCTGATAATAAAGAGGAGGACATAATCGGTAACATTTTTCTTGAAGAGCAGGCAGGCCTCAGTGCGCAGATTGGTTATAAACTGGGCAATGACGCACGGGCATATCATTGGAATGGCGAAAAAGGTGACTCATGCCTCAAAGATTTGGAGGTGTTTGATACTGCGTTTTCTAGGGCGCACCTTTCCCGAAAGCAGAATGAGTTTCAAGTTACCCCTTTTCGCACCGGTTTATTTCCCATGGTTGCCGAAGGCATTGATAAAGTCCAAGCCACATTTGACGACATTGTTAAAGAGCGGCGAGATGAATACCAGAAAATACAGCAAGAGCTTTTGACCAAAGTTTCCCAGAGAGGAGCCGTGCATAGTTTTGTTGAGCGTATGGACTTGCTTTCGGAAGAGGAGAGGGCGAACACATTGAAAGGTCTGCTTAAATGGACTACGGAGGATGTAAAAGCGTTAGAAGATAAAGGAACGGAATATCGCAAAGTCGTTGCCAAGGCTTCAGAGGAAGGTAAGAAGGGGCTACAAGTTCAACTCTCTGATTTAGGAAAGTTGTATGAAGCGCTTCTCAAAGTTTTGCAGCTCGTGCAAAAAGAGGAGATGAAAAATGCTAAAGATGCAATATCAAAATTGCTTGGTGCCAAAAAGAAAATGGAGGATGAAGCGCAGAAGTTAGAGGTACTCCAAACAATACCGTCTGGCGAATCGCCAGAGTGGAAAAGTTTTTTGGTAGCTGGAGAAACATATCGCCAAACTGCCGGTATCAATCCATATCCTTCTTCCGATACAACGTGCCTGTATTGTGGGCAGGATTTGGAGGAGCCGGCGCTTAAGCGTGTTCAAGCGTTCCAATCTTGGTTGTACAGCAAAGCTAGTGAGGAGTTGTCCACCGCAGAGGAAGAGCTTGCCAAGGCGGCCGCTACTTTCGGAAACGTGTGCACATTAGGACTTAGCGAAGCTGAAACAGAACGCCTCAAGGAGCTATTAGGCGAGGAAGTTTTTGGGAAGGCAGAGTCCTTTGTCGCCGCATGCGAAGAGCATAGAAAACAGGTTGAAGGGTATTTGAAGGCATTGAAGTGGGGACAAGATATTGCCACTCCGGAAGATGGAATCACCCCCGTCATTTCAGGAAAAAAGAGTTCCACTGCCGAGGCGTTAAAGAATTTTGATTCTTTGGTGAAAGGTGCACAGGAAAAAGAACGCACCCTACAAAAGGAGATGCAGGAACTCCGTGACCGGCAACAATTTACTCTTATGAAAGAACAAATCCTTAAGTCGATGAAACACATCAGCTGGCTGCAAAGGGCAGAGAATATACAGTTTGAAGGTTACCGGCGCAGTTGTTCATTGCTGCGCACCAAAGCGGAGCGGGATTTATTGGGCACCACTTTTACAACACGGTTTGAAGTAGAAAAGAAAAAGCTACGCGTCCGCGTTCCTGTTGAAGTGAATATGCACACTTCCGATGCAGTTTCAGAGCGGCGCAAATCCATTGGCAATTGGAGGGGGAATATTGATGCGATTCTCAGTGAGGGCGAACAAAAGGCCATTTCGCTTGCTGATTTCTTTGCAGAGCTTTCACTCAAGCGGAGCAGAGCTCCGATTGTTTTTGATGACCCCGTTACCAGTTTGGATGATGTACGCATGGAGCAGATTGCTAAGCGCTTGACAGAAGAGGTCAAGGCCGGCCGCCAAATCATCATTTTTACCCACTCTCGCGCCTTCTACTTTGCGCTCATGAGTGCTTTGCGTTGGCATGAAGATGAGACGTGCTACAAGAATCCCTATGCCAATGGTTGCGCTTTGTGTTGGGATACCGAGAATGTACCAAAGTGCACCAAGAAAAAACGGTGTCACAACAGTTACCAAATTATGGAATCCGGCGAATCAGTTGGTATTGTTATGCCGGAAGCATATGGAGATAACGTTCCAATTCTCATTGCCAAAACTGTGGAGGCTGCTGATAGAGGAGAAATATCGCCAGCATGTCATCACCTAAGAGAGGCAATAGAGCATTTTCTTGATGAAGTGGTATTGGCAAAGCTCCGTTCAAAATACTGGCCAGAGCGCCATGAGATAGATTGGAAAGCTACGGCCAAAGTACGACCTCTTTCTGATGAGGAGCGGGCATTAATTACCGAGGCATGGGGTGTTGCAAGCGGCAATACCCACCTTTCAGAAAGGCGGGGAAGTGTTTCTTCAACCGACATCAAAGAACATGCATCCAATCTCAAAGAACTCTATGACCAATGCGTCACATCACCGGAAATTAAGAGTGTAACTGCAACCAAAGTGCAAGACGTAAAAGATGTTATGGTTAATTGTTCTCTTGAACAATAGCAAGGGTTTACCGCCAGAGAACACCTTGAAATTGCCCGAAACGGCCAGTCGTCGGAGCTGCGGCGGCTGGTGCCCCCAAAATTTCAGCCGCCGCAGCCGGAGGTGCTAAAATCTGTTCGAATTTTTGCGAACGCAGCCTGCCAATCGACTCGCTTACCCGATCCTTCTCAAATCTCCATAAATCCTTATACTGTCATCAAATGCATCTGAAGATATTCGTCAGCCTCGGCTTTGCAGTCCATGCTCTTCTCGGCAACTTCTGCATGATGCCGATGGCGTTCGCGCAGGAAATGCCGATGCAGCATGAGGAACACATGGAAATGGCAATGACACCATTGTCATTGATGTCGCCGATCCACTGCGATCATTGTGTAAAAGTGCAATCAAGTGGTGATCAATCAGAACGTTCGGTTGGGTGTGCCGGACATTGCTTTTCTCAAGCAAATGCCACAAAAGTAACTGCACAAAATTTCAACGCGCCGCACGTCGTGGCTGCTTCTCCAATACCGATCACCGTTGCGATGACACCTCAAATACTTTCGATAGTCGCTCCACCCGCAACGACACTGCCTTTATCCATTCATATCGACACAATCGTCTTGAGAGTGTGAAAGAAAGGAAAACCTCTTACCTTTCTTCTCATATATCTATGTCCGAATCCAAACATCTCCACGCAGAAATCCGCATTTCGGGGATGACGTGCGGCAGCTGCGAATTGCTCCTCGAACGAAAGATAAAAGCGGTATCCGGTGTTATCGATGTCCACGTCAATCATCGCAAGGGCATTGCCGTTATTACTGCACATCCCGATACTCTCCCATCATCGCAGGACATTGAAAATATCATCCGAAAGGCAGGGTATGGCATCGGTGACAAAGTAGTACAAGAGACCGCATGCAAGATTATCGAACCGCCCCATCGCAAGTGGATGGAGATCGGTGGATCGCTCCTTATCATCTTCGCCCTCTACAAGCTCCTCCAAGCTTTTGATCTCGTATCACTTGCTCCTTCAACATCAGGCACGCTTTCCATTGGCGGCATCTTTGTCATTGGTCTTGTTGCGGGAACCAGCAGCTGTCTCGCCGTCACGGGCGGACTTCTCCTTGCGCTCGCCGCGAAGCACAATGATATCCACCAAGCGGAGACTCCGTGGCAAAAGTTCAAGCCGCTTCTGCATTTTAATGTCGGACGGCTCGCCTCGTATTTTGTTCTCGGCGGCCTCGTCGGACTCCTCGGCCAGTCAATTACGCTCTCGACGAAAATGTCGGGGTACATGAATATCGTCGTGGCATTCATTATGCTCTGGTTGGCGCTCACGATCCTCCGGGTCATTGCGAAGGGCAGCTTCCCCATCAGACCTCCAAAGAAACTTTCGCGCTGGATTGCAAACCTCTCGGAGAGTGATCATCCTCTGGCTCCCTTCACGCTCGGAGCAATGACATTCTTCTTGCCCTGCGGTTTCACGCAGTCATTGCAACTCGTCGCACTCGCATCTGGCAGCTTCCTCACCGGGGCGATGACCATGCTTGTCTTCGCATTGGGTACGCTTCCATCCCTTGTAGGCTTGAGTGCGGTTTCCTCCACTGCCAAAGGAACATTCTCCCGTCTCTTTTTGCATTTCTCCGGCGCACTCGTCCTCATCTTGGCTCTCTTCAACCTCAATAGCGGCTTTGCGCTCACAGGCATCGATCTCTCTCGCATGTTCGTAAGCGCAAACCGGCAAGCGACCGCTTTGCTCCCAACCGTAAACGACGGCGTACAGGAAGTGGCAATGAAAGTGACATCGTACGGATACGAACCTCGCAATCTCACCATCAAAGCGGGGATGCCCGTCCGTTGGAAAATCGACGGAACGCAAGCTTTTGGATGTACCAGTGTGATGACTATTCCTTCATTGAATATCTTTAAGCCACTGCATCGGGGCGAGAATATCATCGAATTCACCGCGCCAAAGTCCGGGAAGCTCGCCTTCATGTGCTCGATGGGCATGGTACGCGGTTCCTTCACTGTTCTTTAACCATCTCTCCTCTCTTTTCTTATGATTCCCCTCAATTGGCAAGAAATACCGCAGAAACAATCCAGTAGACGTTCCGGACTCTCATCGACGGGCAATCCTTGGTTCGGTGTCTCGCTGGGACTCATCGGAATCATTGTCGGATATCTGATCGGCACAGTCTGACTCTTTAACCATTACCACTTTTCCTCTCATGCTTACTACCAAAGTCTCCATCCCCGGCATTCACTGTGCAAGTTGCGCGGCAATGATTAAGGACGTAAGTGCGGATTTTCCCCAAGTGAAGAATGTCACTGTGGATATAGGGACCAAGAATATCACTATAGAACACAGCGACGATTTTGATCTGTCTGCTTGGACAAAGGAGATCGAATCACTCGGTGATACGTATAAAGTTTTCTCGATTGCCGTATGACAAACGTGCAGATTACCCTTGCGATCACCGGCATGCACTGTGCGAGTTGCAGTGCACTCATCACCCGCAAGCTCAAGAAGACTGCGGGGGTTGAGGAAGCGAATGTGAATTACGGTGCGAATAAAGCTCGCATCCGCTTCGATCCTGGCAAAGTTGACGAACAAGGTCTCATCGCCGCCGTGAAAGCGGCAGGTTACGGTGCGGCGATCGCGAATGAAAAGGACAGAGAGGCGGATAAAAAGCGGAGACTTGGGGAGATCGCCACCTATCGTTGGAAGTTCTGGATCGGTTTGCTCCTTAGTCTTCCAATGCTCTTCTTCATGGCACTGACGTTCGTACCGGAAAAGATGGTACCGCTTGCCATGAGCGCAGTCGAAGGGTGGATGGGAGTCGTTTCTCTTATTCTCGCAACACCTGTGCAATTCTGGCTTGGCTATGGCTTTTACCGTGGCTTCTGGTCAAGTCTCAAAATGGGAACATTCAGCATGGACAGTCTCATCGCGATCGGGACGTCCACTGCCTACTTCTACAGTCTTTGGAACTTCATCGTGCATGTCTTTGAGCACGGATCGCTCCTTGGGGAAGTCCACGATCTCTACTTCGAGGTCGCGGCATTGCTCATCACGTTTGTCCTTCTTGGTAAATGGCTGGAGGCACGTGCGAAGGGTTCTACGAGTGAAGCGATCCAAAAACTCATGGGGTTGCAGGCAAAAACTGCACGCATCCTCAAGGATGGACAACAAATGGATGTGCCGATTGAAGAAGTTCAGATGGGAGATATTGTTGTTGTCCGTCCCGGTGAAAAAATTCCTGTGGACGGCACTGTGACGAAAGGACTCTCATCCATCGATGAATCGATGCTTACCGGTGAAAGTATTCCCGTGGAAAAGAAGGAAGGAGACAAAGTATTCGGCGCAACGATGAACGGGCATGGGAGTATCGAGTTCCGCGCGGAAAAAGTGGGGAGTGAGACCGCGCTCGCACAGATCATCCGCTTCGTGGAGGAAGCCCAAGGAAGTAAGGCGCCGATACAGGCATTTGCCGATTGGGTATCTTCGTGGTTTGTTCCCGCCGTGATCGGCATCGCCATCCTCACGTTCGTTATCTGGATGTTCCTCGGTGCAACGGTAATTTTTGCTCTGTTGGCATTTGTCTCTGTAATTGTTATTGCTTGTCCATGTGCGCTGGGGCTCGCCACGCCCACAAGCATCATGGTCGCAACGGGCAAAGGTGCGGAATATGGCATCCTTATTCGCGGCGGCGAGCCGCTGGAGGCTGCGAAGAGAATCAATACGATAGTGTTTGATAAGACGGGGACATTGAGTAAAGGGAAGCCGGAGGTAACAAACATCGTTGCCTTTGAAGAATCAGAAGACGATGTCTTAAGAATTGCTGCCAGCTTGGAACAAGGTTCTGAACATCCACTCGCAGAGAGTATCGTGAAACACGCGAGGGAGAAGAGAACGACACTCGCTGCCGCCGAACATTTCAAGGCTATTCCCGGTCATGGCGTGGAAGGATCCATCGATGGAAAGAAGTACTTCCTCGGGAACCGCAAACTCATGCAGAAGATCGCCGTCTCTGAATTGGAAGCCGAAGAGCAGATGCAGGCACTCGAGGATGAGGGGAAGACCGCGATGTTGCTTGCTGATGAGAAGCACATCCTCGGTATCATTGCCGTTGCCGATATTCTCAAGGAAACTTCAAAAGAGGCCGTCGATCAACTCAAGCGAATGGAGATCGAGGTCTATATGATCACCGGAGACAACAAGCGTACAGCGCACGCGCTCGCGCGGGAGGCAGGTATCGAAAATATCCTTGCGGAAGTGCTTCCGGAAGATAAGGCAAACGAAGTCAAAAAGCTGCAATCCGCAGGTAAAAAGGTCGCGATGGTGGGCGATGGAATCAACGACAGTCCCGCGCTTGCGCAGGCCGATCTTGGAATTGCGATGGGTTCTGGCACAGACATTGCCATGGAGACCGGTGGGATTGTGCTTGTGAAAAATGATCTGCGCGATGTCGTGACCGCGATCCGTTTAAGCCGGGAGACGGTGAAAAAAATTCATCAGAACATGTTCTTCTCACTTTTTTACAATGTCATCGGCATTCCGATTGCCGCCCGCGCTTTTGCATTTGCAGGGTTCATTCTGCGTCCGGAACTTGCCGGACTCGCGATGGCTTTTAGCTCTGTCTCTGTTGTCACGAACTCACTCCTTCTTAAAGGGTTTCATCCGCAAAAGCGAAACTGGGTATCGGATGTTGCGCCGATCATCATGGCCGCCGGCTTCACTGCCCTCTTTATTCTCTTTGCCAAGATCAGTTCCTGATTTCTTTATTTCTTTTTCATTTCAGTATGCGCTGTTCTCATCTCTGCATCGGTCTCATTCTCGTTGGAATCGGCGGTGCCGCCATCTTTGCGTACTCCGGTAATACACAAGCCGTTTACTTCCTATCAATTCTCCCTTTCCTCGCTTGCCCACTCATGTGTGTTTTCATGATGATGGGACACAAACGTGGAGATAAGGAATGTGATGCCCATAACAGAAAATCTGCTTCTCCCCGATCTCATGTGGAGAAGTAGCATCCTTGTCATTTTTGCTCTCGGAAAACGTTTCTAATTCTTTCCTTTTTTTGCGTATGCACATGAAATATCTCACCATCGGCCTACTGTTTCCTCTCCTCGCGGCGTGTGCTGGCGGCAATCCCGTTGCTTCGCTTAAAGCGAGTCATGTCCATGGCCTTGCCGTCGATCGAGGCGACAGCAATCGCGTGTACATTGCCACCCATGACGGTCTTTTTGCAGTGCAGAACAATACCGACCTTCAGCGAGTGGGTAGCAGCCGCGACGACTTCATGGGTTTCTCTCCGCACCCCATGGATTCAAACATTCTCTTTTCAAGCGGCCACCCAAAGGGCGGCGGCAATATCGGCTTCCAGCAATCAGATAACGGAGGCGAATCGTGGAAAAAGATCAGCAATGGCAATCCTGCCGGTCCCGCGGACTTCCACGCGATGATGGTGCATCCGGCAAATCCCAAACATATTTACGGTTGGTATAAGCTCCGCGTCCACCGCTCGCTTGATGGAGGGAAGACGTGGGAGATTCTTCAGAAGCAACCGCCGGAAATCTTAAGCTTCGCGGGTGATCCTCGTAATGAAAATGTCGTCTATATCGGGACGATCGGTAATCTTCTTATAAGCAGGGATGCAGGAGAGTCCTGGACGAGTATGACCAGTGCATTCATAAACGATGTCGTGTTCGATGTTGAAGCAGATGCGTCAACTGGTAACCTCTTCCTTGCGACGAGAGATAACGGCATCCAGCGTGTTTCACGAGGACAGGAGGGTGGGATACTCATCGAGGCAATTGGGAAACTCCCGGATGGCGACATACCGCAACATCTTGCGCTTGATCCGAAGAATGCAGCAACGATGTACGCCTTCGGTAAGTCCCACACGCTCTATAAGTCCGCGGATGGAGGGAAGACATGGCAGAAAGTGCTCTAAGTCGATTCCTCTTACATTGAAAGTATTACATATGTAATACTTTCAACCGCATCCTCATGAAGCTCTTTTTCCCTTTCCTGCCATGACGCTTAAGCCCATCCGGCGCCTTCTTGTGGCAACCGTAATCCTCCAGAGCTTCCACATGCTCGAGCACGTTATCCAGGTGACGCAGATCAGTCTTGGGATCAGCCCAGCAAATGGACTCATTGGTGCCTTCAACCTGGAGTGGGTCCACTTCCTCTACAACACAGCGTATTTCATATTGCTTCTCGTGCTATTCGTGACGCTCATATGGAACCGTGTGCTCCTCTCACGCATCCCCCTCCGCATACCGATCTTCGCCGCTTTGCTCTTCTTAGTCACCCTGCAGGGCTATCACGTCATAGAGCACACTGCAAAACTCCAGCAACACCTCGCGACGGGGATGCAGGGAACGCCTGGCATTCTCGGTGTACACCTCAATCTCGCCTGGTTCCACTTCTTCCTGAACCTTGCCGTCTACCTCCCACTCCTCTTTGTTCTCTACGGACTTTGTAGAGTACTCCGAAGCACTGCACCCATCGGCACCTCTTTTCCCTGCCCTCGGAAGTGTGGTCTGTCAAAAGGCACGTGATAGAGTGTGTATTGATGAAACCCTCTCTTGTTACTCTCATTTTCGTTCCTATTTTCCTCTCTGCCTGTACCGGCGGTCAGTACCGCTCCGGTGATCGGGGGTTTAGTGAACTTCCTCAAGCAGAAGCTACAAGAATTATCGAAGTGAATGACGGTGAGACTATTACCCTCAATCCGGGCTTTGTGCGCAACTCCATCGATGGAAAGGAGTTTGCGATGTATGCGTATAACGGCCAAATCCCCGGGCCTCTGCTCAAAGTAGAACAGGGATCGACCTTCACGGTGAACGTGAAAAATAACATCGATGTTCCGACGACGATTCACTGGCATGGTCTCCGTCTGGAAAACAAGTTCGATGGCACGGCAGGCGTCACGCAGGAGGCCATCGAACCGGGGCAGAGTTTCATCTACACCGTAAAAGTGCCGGATGAAGGAATGTTCTGGTACCACCCGCACGTCCGCGAGGATCTGCAGCAGGACATGGGTCTCTATGGCAATCTGTGGGTCGTTCCGAAAGATAGCAATCTCTATAATCCGGTGAATCGTGAGGAAGTCGTCATGCTCGATGACATTCTGCTCAATGATGGATTGCCGGTGCCGTATGGCGAGAAGGAAGCCGATCATGCACTCATGGGACGGTTCGGGAACACGATGTTTACAGGTGGAAAGACTGAATACAACCTTTCTGTCTCGCGCGGGTCGGTCGTCCGTTTCTCTCTGACGAACACCGCGAACACCCGCACCTTCAACGTGCGCTTCGGGGACGCGAAAATGAAGTTGGTTGCCGGAGATGCCGGAAGGCATGAACAAGAGCAATTCATCGATTCCATTCTACTTTCGCCATCCGAGCGAGCGGTCGTGGAAGTCCTCTTCGATGAAGCTGGAACGTATACAATGGAACAAGTAACTCCCAAGCAGACAGCGACGCTCGGCACGGTTGCTGTCTCCACTAGTGCCGCATCTCCCTCGTATGCGGAGACATTCTCGACGCTACGGCAAAGCAGCAATGTCGTTGCCGATATTGATACGTACCGCCCATTCTTTGATAAACCTGTGGATAAGACGATCCACCTCTCCGTCGAGTCGATGATGGCGCAGATGATGCAACAAGGGAGCGGCACGCAGCATGGAGGAGGACATGGCGGCAGTACGACACAGGAAGAGAGTAACGAGGGAATCGAGTGGGAAGACCCGATGCCGCAGCAGAACGCCATGTCCACAAAGCACAATACGAAGTGGAAATTCATTGATGAAACATCGGCTGCCGAGAACATGGACATCGCCTACAACTTTAAGGTTGGTGATACAGTGAAGATCCGTTTGGTGAATGACCCCACTTCGCCCTCCGGGCTTCGCGGGGCAAGCAAGGGGTCGAACCATCCTATGCAGCATCCGATCCACTTTCACGGGCAGCGGTTCCTCGTGCTTACGGTCGACGGCGAATCAAATAAGAACTTGGTGTGGAAGGACACGGTGCTCGTCGAAAAGGGTCAGAGCGTCGATATCCTTCTCGATGCGAGCAATCCCGGTGACTGGATGTTCCACTGTCACATCGCGGAGCACCTGACGAACGGGATGATGGGGATGCTCCGGGTAAAGGAGTGATGGGTTATGATGAGAGTGTATGTATGGAACACGTGAGCGTTATCGTGAATTGGATGCCCTTCGGGGAATCGCGGTTCTGTGTATGATCGCGTATCATTTCTTCTTTGATCTTGCGTACTTTTATGGGTATGACATCCCGATATATACAGGGGCATGGAAATTATTTGCGCGTGGAACGGGAGTACTGTTTCTGCTGGTTGTGGGGATCTGTTTTATGATTTCGTGGGAGAGGACAATGAAAGAAAAAAGAATCATAAAAACACTCAAACGGGGGATGATTATTTTTTCGGGGGGGATGATCATTTCGGCGGTGACATGGATCATTGCTCCGCATGCATTTGTAAAGTTTGGAATTTTGCATCTCATTGGCATCAGTGCACTGTTGCAGCCGGTTTTTTCGGTTTTCAAAAGTTGGAATGTCCTTATCGGACTGCTGTTTGTGATTGTGGGGATTTCGTTTACGAAGAAGACCGTTAACTCATTACTGCTGTTTCCATTCGGCCTTGAGTATCCAGGGATGCAATCTCTTGATTATTATCCGCTCTTCCCGTGGTTTGGGGTGATTCTTTTGGGAATGGCTCTTGGTCAGTGGCTGTATCGGCCCATGCGGCATCGTGTTCTTACATCGCTCGGGTCCCTCGCATATCCGCTGCCACTCCTTTGGTGCGGGCGCCGCGCGCTTCTTCTGTACTTCTTTCATCAGCCGGTGATTCTTCTTTTCCTTCGTTTTTTGATATACTCACATCGCTAGCGACTGCCTGCCCCTTTGACAGAGATTGTGGGGCTGCCAACAACGAAATCGCGGGCGTATTGCTTTGCATTTTATGTATGGGTAAGATTGATTTATTGCTCTTTCTTACACTGTTTCTCTAACTTTCAAAGGGAGGATGTCATGCTGAAACATGTCTGTCTGGTCTTCGTATTTCTGTTTGGAAATCTGGCGTTGGCGGCCGATACCAAAGAGCCCGCACCACCTGTGGAGACCGACGTACAGATTCATCGCAAAGGCAATGAAATTCGGGTCGATCTCAAGAATGTGCGCATTCTGTGGCTCGACTTGTACCGTTATCAATTGAGTGTCAATAAGGTCGCGGAGGCCGAGATTATACTCATCATTGACCTTTACGATCGCACGACCGGTGCAACGATCGTCGGTCCCGTGCGGATGTATCGTGCAAAATCAGTACATATCCGCGGGGTTTTCATGACAAAGTTGGAGTACAAGGATGGAATCCTGATCGATTCCGTCGGAGAGGAGTACATGTTGCACGAAGGATCTTCTCACAGTTCTGCCAAGAACATCGCCATCGAGGGAACGTTCGAATGGAAAGATGGCGAAATGATGTACCTTACGGAAAAATCCGGTCGTGTCTGGAAGCGCTCTGTCCGCGAGATACCCACAAAGAAGTAGATCTCATATACGGGGAGCTGATACGTCAGTTCCCCTCTTTTTGCTCTTCCTTTTGTTCCATCGATAAATCGGAACGTTCAATGCACGTTGGATTTTGGCGATTGCTTCGTTATGAATGTACATAACTATTTCTTGGCTTAGGCCCATTGCCTGTCCAATATCGGATATGGTTCGATAATGAAAATAACGCTGTAAGAGAACCTCTCTTTGCCTGTCAGAACACACTGACAATGCTGTATGGATCATATCTGCTTCCTCTGCAATAACAGCCGGGTCTTTTTCACGACCGTTTCCTTCCTCCTTGTCTATTGCGTTCAAAGAAACAGTTGTAAAGCATTGTTGTATGCGTGTGATAGCAATTGCTGTTGATCGGCAACACCTATATTTGGCACACAGTGTTTCAACTGAAAGTCGGTCATCTTCTTCCTCCATCATTTTTACAAGTGTACCAATTGGTCGACTATAGGGCATTGTGGCTCTCACAGCCTCGAGTATCTGTCCTCTGATATGTTTTTTGACAAATACTTCAAGATTTTCTCCATTCTGCGGTTTGAATGTGCGCAGAGCTCGTCCAATACCGGTCACACCTTCGGACACGCAGTCATCCATAGTTATAAGAGCATTTTTGGTTTTTTGAACAACCTGACTCGCGACATATCGAATATATGGAAGCATTTGATGCATGAGCATTTCCCACATTTCTTTCTTGTCTTGTTCATGTTGTTTCTGATGTTCCATAGATGACACAGGAATATCTATCATATTTTCTCTCCCTGCCTCTCCTCTCTCCTCACCGGCTTTCGCCCAGCTCTTTGTTAAAAAGAGCTGGGCTACGACCGACATATTTCACTTAAGCAGCGTTACGCTGGTTCATGAAACACTCCTTGCAGAGAACAGGCTTACCGCCTTCCTCAACAGGACGTGGCTTGAACGGTACCTGACAAGCGGAACCGCATTCCGCACAGACAGCATCGTGCATTTCGCGGGGACCGCGATCAGACTTGCGTGCCTGACGACAAGACTTACAGCGCTTCGGAGCGCTCAATTGTTTGGAGGCGTAGAACTCCTGTTCGGCTTCGGTGAAGTCGAATGTAGCTCCACAATCTCCACAGGTGATCTGCTGATCAGCCATACGAGAAAAGAAAAATGGATAGAAAGGTCTACTGACCGTACCTTCTTCCAGTTTTCTCGGATAACCGATTTTCTGCCCGAAGGACGTTCTGTAGCTGGCGCCAGTGTATAGAAACGGCTTTCTCTTGCCAAGACTATTTATCCCCCTCTAAAAGGGTCTTTAGGTACTCTCCCGCCTTATTCTGAAATTGATATGGGAGATCTTCTTTCCGCATATACTCGAATGAGAACTGCGGCGATGACACAACCGAGAAAGTTGAAGACGAGATCCCATCCCGTATTGATGTATCCGCCGACATTGGTTTCCGGAAGCAGCAATACGGCAAAGAATTCAATCATTTCGTTGAATGCCCCCAGCCCCATTCCCGCAAGTACGCAAAAGAGAAGTACACCACCGGATGTCACGCTCCTGCGAAGGAGTAGTTTAAGAGCCCACCAGCAGATGAGCGTCGCCACGCCGAATCCGTATGCATGAACCAATTGATCATATTTTAAAAGATCCGTGAATACCCACAAGCTATAAAGCACCTGTTTCCCGCCATCGGTCGCCCACCCTGCCGGTACAGGAAAAAGTCCTCCCGCCATATGAAGAAGGCCCCACACACTCAACGCCCAGAGCATCGAGATGGGCAGATGAATCTTGATCCGCAATGCCACTGCCACAAAAGCAAATGCGAAAACAACGAAAATATACAAGACAAATTCCCAGTTCTGGAGCCGTAAAGCGGCAAGGATCGCGATGACAAGATACATTCCGGTAAAGCATCCGACGGCGCCGAGTGTCTGTACGTGTGTTCTTTGCATAGGCACAGTATGCCATACTACATACGATGCGTTTTTATTCTCTATTATGCCTCGCTTCGATTTTCACTGTACGGCTTGTAACAAAACATTTGAAGAAACGCTTCCCTTTGGATCAAAGGATATTCCTCCCTGTCCGATCTGTCACAAAAAAACATTTGTCGAGAAGCAGATGACGCCGCCATTGGGCATTCACTTCAAAGGGGGCGGGTTTTATAAGACGGAAGAAAAGCGGGAACCAGAAAAAGGAAGACGGGAATCAGAAAAAAAAGAGGAGAAAATTGTCAAAAATGAAGAAAAGAAGCCGGAAAAGAAGGGTACTGATAAGTAGCTTATTTATAAATAGTATGGTAAAATACTGTTAGAGATGGTTATAAACAAAAATACAACAATGAAGAAGACATTTCGACACTTCATGGAGATCCTCATCAATCTCTCCAATGGTGCGCTCTTGTCAATATGGATGGGGGCAACATTCGGTTTTGCTATCTTCTATTGGCTAATGGCTCATTATATGCCCGAGCACGGCCCCACCATCATCGCCCATTCAACCTCGTCATGGGAAGCGTTCGGCAACAGTCTGTATTTCAGTATCATCACCGCAACCTCCACGGGCTATGGCGACATAGTTCCCATAGGATTCTCCAAATTCCTCGCAAGCATCCAGTCAATCATTTCACTCTCAACATTCGCCATTCTCATCACCAAGCTCGTCTCACGAAATCAGGACGTCGCCCTGCAACAGGTTCAGCGCTTGACATCGGAAGAGAGTCTACACAATCTCTTCGAGGAATTCTTCCTCATTCGCAAAGACTGTGACAGGTTCATGCAGGAAATCGACGAACATAACATCATGTCTGCACAACACTGGAACGATCTTCTTATGGCCTACGAGCGATTTCAGGCATTCTTCAGTGAAGTCCCGAGTTTCTATACAGAAGCCGTTCACTTCTACTCCATTGACTCCCGAAGAGAAAAAGTACTCATCGAAGCAGTGCGTCGGACCCTGCATCGTATGACTCTCCTTCTTCAAACCATGGATCGCCGAACAGTCGATTGGAAAACACATGAAGATCACATGAAAAAATTCCTGGAACTTCTGGAGACGACAAAGCGCACATTCGTACACTGGCAGGAAAACATTCCCGAAGAACGAAGCGGTTCTCTTAAAGAGATTGAAGAATCTATCCAAAAACTCCAATCTTTTACAAGCAATTAACGACGCGGTGAAAATCTCCCGCCGCCCTGTCCGCCACCGCCATGCCTCGGCGGTTCATATCCTTCCGGAGCTTCTTGCATTTTTTTGAGTGACATGCGGGTTTTTCCATCAACGGCATCGTATTCAACGCATTTCGCCTGTATCTCGTTACCGATCTTGAGAACATCCTCGACATTCTCCGTCCGTTTCCACTGAAGTTCGGAAATATGGATCATCGCGTCTTTCCCGCGAAGAAATTCCACAATGGCCCCGACACCGGGAATAATGCGCACGACTGTACAGTCATATACTTTTCCGATTTCCGGCTTCTCCGTAATTCCTTGGATCCATTCCTTTGCTTTCTGCATCGACTCACCGTCTGTCGATGTTATGAAAATCACTCCACTGTCTTCGATATCGATCTCCACGCCCAATTCCCCGGTAATTTTCTGAATAGTTTCGCCGCCCTTGCCGATCACGAGACGAATGTCATCCGGATTGATCTGCACGGTTTCGATTCGCGGAGCATAGGGACTCATTTCGACGCGCGGTTCTGCAATGGCTGTGAGCATTGACTGTAAAATCTGCATCCGACCTTTTTGCGCGCGCTCAAGAGCTTCCTCGAATACTTCATCCGGCAATCCTTTGATCTTGATATCCATCTGGATCGCCGTAATCCCTTTTTCGGTTCCCGTTAATTTAAAGTCCATATCTCCACCAAAATCTTCTTCATCCTGCAAATCGGAAAGCACGATATATTTTCCGCTCTCTTCATCGGACATTAATCCCAATGCAATACCGGAAACCGGTGCGGCAATAGGCACGCCGGCTGCCATAAGCGCGAGCGTACTTCCGCAGGTCGCCGCCATAGAAGACGAGCCGTTACTTTCCAAAATCTCTGTCACGGTGCGAATGGTGTAGGGGAAATCCTCGATCTTTGGAAGAACCGGTTCCAGTCCGCGCTGGGCGAGATTTCCGTGACCGATTTCGCGATTACCCACAAACAAGCGATTACTTGTTTCGCCAACGGAAAACGGAGGGAAGTTATAGTGATGCATGTAGCGAAGCTCCTGTTCCCCCTCCATTCCTTCAACAAGTTGTTTGTCTCCCGGAGCACCCAATGTGCAGGTAGTGAGACCTTGTGTTTCTCCACGCTGGAAGAGTGCAGACCCATGTACACGCTTGGGAAGAATATCCACCATCACAGAAATCGGACGAATCTCATCCACTGTGCGACCACTCATACGTATGCCTTCTTCAAGAACGAGCCTGCGGACTTCTCCTTTGATAATTTTGTCGACAAAAGCAAAAGCATTATTCAAAAGTTCCTCTTTTTCTTCATCGCTCGCCGCTATCTGATTACCATTCAATGCCTCTTCCAATTTTGCTTTCGCTCCATAGAGAAATTCATTGAAAATACGTCTGCGCTCCAATTTAGGCAACGGATCTGTAATCGACTTGGTAATCGTTGGCACTGTCCACTCTTTCAAAAGTACATATGCTGCATCATGCATGTAGGGTTCCGCTACCTCCTGTTTCTTCTTGCCAATTTCTCCTTGGATACCTGCAAAAAATTGTGCGATTTTCTGCGCCCACTTCTTTCCAAATGCAATCGCGCGCAACATCTCTGCTTCCGAAATCTGATTGGCAGCGGCTTCGACCATGACAACGCGGTCCAGTGATGTTGTCACAAACAAATCAAGATTGCTCTTTTTCCGCGCTTCATGGGATGGATTGAGCACCAATTCTCCGTCAATAAGCCCCACACGAACGGACCCGAGAGGCCCATCGCACGGACACTGTGAAAGCGCCGCAGAAAGATTTGCACCATTTGCCGCAGCAATATCGTGCTCATGTTCGAAATCGTAACTTAAAACCGTACAAAATATCTGAATGTCATTGTGTAAATTTTTTGGAAACATTGGACGGAGCCCTCGGTCAATCATGCGCGCAAGAAGAACATATGAATCCGCAGGCCGCCCCTCGCGCTTACGAAAACGACTGCCGGCAATCCTGCCGCCGGCATAATATTTTTCCTGATAGACCACTTGAAGCGGAAGGAAATCGACGCCACTGCGCGCTTCTGCACTCATGGTGCAATTACTTAAAACAACTGTATCACCTATTTGACAAATAACGGATGCATTCGCCTGATTTGCAAGCAAACCCGTACGAACAGTAAGCAATTCATCTCCCAATGTCAGAGAGTATACTTTTTCTGTAGACATAAAATTCAAGAGAAGAAATAGTCTTATCTTTTCAACTTATTCGCATCCAGCACCTTCTGGTACTCCTCCGGCTTATTCATACGCATGTAATTGAGCAAACGACGGCGTTGAGCCACTTTTGCAAGAAGACCGCGTCGCGCAGAATGGTCTTTTTTATGTTCTTGGAGATGCTTTGTCAGAAGCGCAATTTCTTTCGTCAGAATCGCGATCTGCACGTGCGGAGAACCGGTATCCTTCTTATGCGTACGGTGTTTAGAGATAAGAGAACGCTTCTGGGTACGTCGGAGAGCCATAAAATCTTAAGAAAAATACGCAAAACTCATTCCTTGGATGCCTTCAAGACCTTCCAAACGCTTCTTTAGCAGAGGAAGGTGCTCAAAAGCACGGACAGAACATTTTTCCATAGAACTTTGAGAAAATCAAGAGAAAATACGAAAATACGGAACTTCAACCGGTTTTTTCCGTCTTAGCACTGTCCTCCTTTCTCACCTATACTCTCTCCATGAATAGAGAAACACTCATGATCATCAGCGTCGTCATCGTCTGCACGATCTTTATGTGGATAAAGTTCCGAAAGACCGACGAAGGCAATTCACTCACCGAAGAACTTCTGAAGCTGCGCGAAGAACTCCAAAATGCGCGGCTCAAGGATCGCGAACATCTGCAGAACCGTATTGATCATGTGTCAAAAATTCTGCAGGAGCACACGCAACAATCGACCAAAACATTACAGGGGCAATTTCGCCAGAGCACAGATATTATTAAGCAAGTAACGGAAAAACTTACCAAACTCGATGAAACCAATACACAGGTGATGAATTTTTCCGAGCAACTTCATGATCTTCAGGCAATTCTCAAAAATCCGAAAGGACGCGGCGTATTGAGCGAGTATTGGCTCGAAACGATGCTCGGTCATGTTCTACAACCGGAGCAGTACAAAATGCAATACACATTCTCCGATGGGGAAATCGTAGATGCGGTCGTGTTCTTTCAGAAAAACATCATTCCGATTGACGCAAAGTTTTCTGCCGATCGTTTCAATCAGATTGCCAGCGAAAAGAATGCCAAGATACGGGAAACACTGGAGAAAGAATTTAAGCAGGATTTGAAATTGCGCATCGATGAAACTGCCAAATATATTCGCCCCTCCGAAAATACAACAGAGTTTGCCTTCATGTTTATTCCGGCAGACGGCATTTATCACGACCTCCTTGTAAACAGAGTCGGTACTGTAGAAGTCAACAAACTTTCTCTTATGGAGTACGCCTTCGGCAAACGCGTGATCATTGTCTCTCCTTCCACCTTCTTCGCCTATCTCCAAACTGTGTTGCAGGGACTCAAAGCATTTAAGATGGAAGAATCCGTACGCGATGTCCTAAAGAAAGTGGAACAACTCGGCAAACACCTCGGCAGCTTCGAGACCTACATAACCAAACTCGGCAATAATCTGGGGACCTCCGTCAGCATGTACAATCAGGCCTATAAGGAATTTCAGAAAGTCGACAAAGATGTTCTTAAACTCACCGAAGGGAAAGTTGGAGGAAGTGTCGAGGTGATGGAACTGGA
Source organism: Candidatus Peribacteria bacterium RIFCSPHIGHO2_02_FULL_49_16 (assembly GCA_001788955.1). Taxonomy (GTDB): domain Bacteria; phylum Patescibacteriota; class Gracilibacteria; order Peribacterales; family Peribacteraceae; genus 2-02-FULL-49-16. Next base: position 21,868 of record MFXT01000023.1, read on the forward strand.
AAAGCCGGCTATGGCGAATGTCTAAACTTGCATTTCAATGCCACAATCCCTCGCTATCGATGGCATTCTTCAGTCCCTCAATGAGGAGCAAAGGAAGGCCGTAGAACATACCGACGGACCCACATTTATCCTTGCCGGAGCAGGAAGCGGCAAGACGCGCGCGCTCACGCATCGCATCGCCCACCTTATGCATCAGGGCGTTCCCCCTTGGCAGATCCTTGCTGTGACATTTACCAACAAAGCAGCCAATGAGATGAAAGAAAGGATACGAAACTTACTGAAAATTACCAGCTTAGACCCACTCCCCCATCCTTTATCTTCCCTGTCAGTGACAGGTACCCTGCCGGTGATGGGAACATTTCATTCTGTCTGTGTTCGCATTTTGCGGCGTGACATTGAGCATATTGGTCGTGATCGCAGTTTCATCATCTACGACAGGGACGATCAGCAGAAATTCATGAGAGAAGTACTCAAAGAATTTCACATCGATGAGTCCGAACTCAAACCCCGTGCGGCACTCGGTTATATCGGACGCTTTAAAGCAGAAGCCGTGAGACCGAAAGAAGCAGAAAAGGACGCAACGACTGCACGACTGGAACAGATTTGTCGGGTCTATATGCGCTACCAAAAGAAATTACAGGAAAATAATGCACTCGACTTTGATGATTTGATTTTGGAAACTGTTCGCCTCTTCCACGAATGCCCCAAGATTCTCGATCGTTATCAGGAGACTTGGCGATATCTGCACGTCGATGAGTACCAAGACACGAATCATGCACAATATCTCTTTATTACCCTCCTCTCACAGAAATATCGAAATCTCTGCGTGATCGGCGATCCCGATCAATCCATCTATGCATTTCGCGGAGCAGACATCCGAAACATTCTCGAGTTCAAAAAGGAATATCCCGACGCTATCGAAATCAAGCTCGAACGCAACTATCGTTCGACGCAACCAATCCTCACGGCAGCGGACGCGGTTATTGCCGCCAATCCCAATCGACCGAAGAAGGCCATGTGGACGGAACGAAGCACAGGTCCACACATCGTACTGCACGAACTCGAGCACGAACGCAACGAAGCGGAGGAAGCGCTGCGGGCAGTGGAAGAACAGAAACAAAACGGTCTTTTGCTTAATGACCAAGTCATTTTGTATCGCACGAATGCGCAATCGCGTCTTTTTGAAGAAGCCTGCATGCGATTCGGCATTCCCTATCGCATCGTCGGCGGAGTCAAGTTCTACGCGCGCAAAGAAGTGAAAGATATTCTCGCATATCTCCATCTTCTCTTAAACACCAAAGATACCATTTCGCTTTTACGCATCATCAATGTTCCCGCACGAAAGCTTGGTCAGACAACACTGGAAAAAGTTCAAGCTCACGCAAGCGCACACGAACTGACACTATGGGATGCGCTCAAAGATGCGCGCACGATCGACACTCTTGAGCCTTCCAAAAAGGAATGTATTGAACGATTTGTGCTTCTCATCGAGAGTTATCGGCAACATGCTCAAAAAGACGTTGTCAGTATACTCACACAAAAACTTCTCGATGATCTCGGTATGGAACGCTGGATACGCGATGAAACTGATGAAGGAGAAGAGCGCTGGCAAAATATTCAGGAACTTATCAGTGTCATGCATAAATACGATACGCTTCCTTCCGAAAGTGCTCTTTTCCATTTCCTCGAAGAAGTCGCACTCGTCTCGGAAGTTGATAAACTGAATGAAATAAAAAATGATGCTCTTACGCTGATGACACTCCATTTATGCAAGGGCTTGGAATTCGAGCACGTCATTATTGCCGGATGCGAGGAAGGAATTTTCCCACATAGTTCCAGCATGTTTGATCGCGAGCAATTGGAAGAAGAACGTCGTCTGATGTACGTCGGCATGACACGCGCAAAAACGCATCTCCGTATCCTCTTTACAGACCATCGCATGCTCTGGGGTAAAGAGCAATGTAATGCCCCAAGCAGATTTCTCGATGATCTTCCGAATGAAGTTATTGAAAGAAAAAGTTACACGGTTTTGAGCAATTTTGGATGGAAACCAGAAAATACTCTTCCGAACAAACACAAGAAACTCGAACCTTATCGGCAGCATCACACTATTGATATTGAATTCAATCAGGACATCGATTGGGAAAAGATGGAAAATGAACAAAACATCTTCGACGAAGGAGCACGAGTTCATCATCCTTCATTTGGCATGGGAACCATCATCAGCCGCAATGGAGACATTGTTGATGTGCACTTCGATGGCGGCGAGCGAAAGAAATTTGCATTGAGCATCGCGCCATTAAAAAGGGCATAAGACCTCCTTCTCACTTCCACACCGTTCCTCTTACCACCGGTGCATCCATCTGCACCCACCCGAAATTTGATATGCCATCTGTCCAGGTAATTGACCCAGTGGACGTTATTGTTCCAGGAGAATTGATGGAAAGCTGCAATGCCGGCGTCGATATGCTTCCATCCGTAGACACATCTCCGTAGATGCGAATACGGCGCTCTCCACCAGAATCAAGTGTGCCGTGAATGGATGGAATGGAACTGCACAGCAGCGTCGTCAACGATAGCAAACAATCATGCGTATGATTCGTATTTTCTCCCTGCAGGTACACATTCGTAAGAGTACTATCATTTGTCATGCTCACTGAAAATTCCACATCAGAAATTGCTGCTTCTGCGAGAGTATCACTCTCTTCTCCCTTAAAACGGAACTCTCCAAGCAATTGTCCGGGGCCCAAGGGAAAGACACTTTCGCTGTCCCCTGCATTTTCAATTGCTGTTATGCGTGCGCGTGCCGTTTGAAATGAGAGGAAGGTTTCTGAAGACGATTTCGTCACCGTCTCATTCGTCCACATGCCGTCACCTTCGATAATGAATGTATCAATCTGTACGTGCTGTCCGCCCATTCCTCCGTTATCCTTTGCCTTTATCATCGCCCGAACGTACATGGATTTTTCGATGCGTTTGGGAATATTCAACGTGCCATGAGACATTGGGAGGCTATATCGCCTATTCGTTCCCGTAGATGTATTAAGATTTGCACGACCGAGATACTGTCGATCTTCGTCGTATAGAAGAAGCGCTTCTATGCTGCCGACCTCCTGCGTAAGATCAACGGAAACATTCGTCACGGTGAATGGTTCATCATCATGAAAAATCTTTACGCTTCCGAGAATTGAAGAAGTGCGTCCGAGAAGAAGAAATTGGGAATGAATGTCGGTATCGGGCAATTCGTCCATGCGTACAGAAGATGTGGATGAAGAAGTTACGGCCGGTAAGGAAGATGTAAAGGACGATGTGGAGGACGATGTCATTTTATGAGATGAAGAAGAGAACGCCAAAAATGCTGCGGTGAGTCGTGTCACTTCGCCTCGTGTCAGCGGATGACCTGGAAAAGCGGAGGGCAAATGAATCTCTCGCTCTTCTGCCACGCGGATATACGGCACATACCATTCTCCTTCCGTATCTTGTAGAGAAATAGCAAATACGTTGGTGAGTATTTTTAATGCCTCTTCGTACTGCACGGGACGCGCCGGTTGAAATAGCCTATTTCCCTCGACAAAACCAAGCATCTTTGCACGGCAGATGAAAACTTCAAACCACGCACCAAACGGAACATCTGGAAAACATGAACGAGCATAGTGATCCGTACTTTCCGGCAAGAGTGTCATCGCGATCTTCAAAAATTCCGCGCGATTCACAAGACTTTCCGCACGAAATGTACCATCGGCATATCCCTGAATGGCCCCTTCCTGCGTAAGAATATTCACGGCGATTGCCGTTTCAAGATCGGGAGCAGCATCGCGGTACGACCATGCATGTGTGTCTATTGCTCCAAAAGACACAGGAATGTAAACCCAAAAAAGCATCAAATACAAGACAATTCGCTTCACGGTCGACAGTATACGCTTGTGTGAAGATCATTCCCATGGAAGGCTTTAGGCAATGCTTCTCGAACAAGAAATCCGTAATTTCTGTAAAAAGCACGGCATACAGTTGAATAAAGATTATGGACAGCATTTTCTCATTACTGAAAACATACTCGAGAACATCATCAAGGCCGCAAACATTCAACCTCATGATCACATCGTCGAAATCGGCCCAGGCATCGGCACGCTCACGCGAGAACTCCTGAAATGTACTTCTCATATCACTGCCATTGAAATTGATACATGTCTCACTCGCCTGCTTCAGGAATTTCTCGTAACAAGTAACGCAAAAAACATCACGAATAATTTGAATATCATCAACAACAACGCTCTCCATACCCCTTTCCCCGCTATTCCCTACAAAATCGTCGCCAACATCCCCTATCACATCACCTCGCCACTTCTTCGACATACATTTTTGGAATCGGCATGCACTCCGACTTCACTGACGCTGATGATACAGAAAGAAGTTGCGGAAAAGATTTGTGACGAAAAAAATCGCGGACTTCTGACCATTCTCGTCAGTCTCTTTGGAAAACCTCACATTATCTGCACTGTTCCGCGCTGCGCATTTCTCCCACCTCCAAAAGTTCATTCTGCTGTGCTGCAGATTGATTGTTTTTCAAAACCCATTGTCGATAAACCCACACTGGAAAAAATCTTCATACTCGTCAAACATGCTTTCTCCCAGAAACGCAAAATGCTGCGCAACACCATCGGCAGTCTCCCGGATGGTTTGGATATGCTCCAAAAGGCAGGTATTGATCCTGAACGCAGGCCACAGACCGTCAGTACGGAGGAGTGGATTCGCTTGGCAAAAGTAGTGTCATCCTGAAGGATCGACACATTTTTTCATTGTCTCAATTCCGCTACTCTTGCTGACTTTATGCGTCCACATCACGTCACCTATCTCTTCTTCGCCACTTTTCTTACAACCATTTTCCTGCTCCAGTGGTACCAATCCCCCTCATATCCATTTTTCGTATGGGCTCTCCTCGGACTCCTTGGATGTATTGGCTTCCTCGGACTCCTTTCAGATCACACAGAGCAGCAAAGCACAATCATGATCATCATCATATTGAGCGTCTCCCTCGCTCTTTTCACCATCACCCGAACGACGCATATTTCAACAGTCGACACTGTTGACACTTATGCAACGGGACAGAATGTCACTCTCTATGGAACTATCGTAGATGAACCGGACAAGCGACCACTGAAGACCAAATATACAATCGCCGTTGAACAGATTGAATCACCGAACCTCTTTCAGGCACAAACGGCTCATGGTCTCACACTCGTCACTGACCACTCCCAATGGCCCGAATTTCATTATGGAGATTCTGTCATTGTCATCGGAAAACTCGAAAAGCCTTTGCAAATTGAAGACTTTCACTATGACCGCTACTTAAGTCGCTACGGGATTTACAGTGTGATGTACAGAGCAAAAATAGAACCAGGGAAACAGTACACTCCCTTATCGCCTTCCAAATTGTTTACAGGTCTACGAAACGTACTATTCACAAGGCTGTACTCTCTCAAAGAACGATTCGAATTCCAAATCAATCGCCTGTACTCCGAACCGCATGCATCCTTCCTTGCAGGACTTCTCACCGGATCGCGCCGCGGCATCCCCAAGCATCTTCTCGAAGACTTCAATGTAACGGGTCTCACACACATCATTGCCATCTCGGGCTACAACATCACCATCATCATTTCTCTGATCGCCATTCTCTTTTTCTTTCTCCCTCTACAATGGCGGCTTTTTCCTTCGATCATCATAATCATTCTTTTTACATTCTTTGTCGGTGCCAGCGCCGCGGTCGTCCGCGCGGCGATTATGGGTATCCTCGGACTCCTCGCATTGCACTTCAAGAGAAAAGAACACACATTCCTCACGATTCTTTGGACTGCATCCATCATGGTTCTCTGGAATCCGAAACAGCTCTGGTACGATGCCGGATTTCAACTCTCCTTTCTCGCCGTCATTGGTCTCGCCATATTCGGATCTTCTCTCCAGCGCTGGTGTAATGGCTTCTGCAAAACCTCTTGGATCTGCGATGCCCTTGCCGCAACACTCGCTGCACAAATCTTTGCTCTACCGTGGATTGTCTTCCTCTTTGACCGCCTTCCTCTTCTCTCACCATTGGCAAACGTCCTCGTTGCACCACTTATTCCATTTGCGATGCTCTTCGGAGTGCTTGGTGTCATCATCAGTTTTGTTATTTTTCCTCTCGGACACATCATCGCCTATCTTGGTTGGGGCTGCTTGCAACTGATCATTCTCATCGCCAAAGCATTCTCTTTTCTCACGCCAGATATCGAAATTCTCACCATCCATCCCATCCTCATTATTCTCTATTACATTGGCATTGTAGGTTTCCTCTCTTACAAACATCGTCCCGCCCACTATCTATCACCTACCACTCATAGACCCACACCTTCTTCTTCCCCAACCACGTCTGCACTTCTTCGTGCCGAACCGGTTTGCGATTTGGAAACGGAAAGACATTCGCGACAACTTTCGTCCCCGGACGCAATTCCCGATCGAACTTTTTTTCGAGTTCGCTCATGAGCGACGGAAACAGATAGAGAAAGACAACATCTGCATCACAGATATCCCGACGCAATGCGTTCGCCCGCTCAAAGCGAATACCGCTTCCTCTGGATCGGACCCAGCCAAGAAGCCAGATCGTCGGCACGCGTTCTATGCCGATAGCCGTGATCTCCGGATAGTATTTTTTACTTTTGAGAAGCACGCGCCCATCCCCCGCTCCCAGATCATATACAGTCTCGTTTCCGGTGAGCTTCGCGAGCGCAATCATCGTCTCAATACTTTTTCGTGATGACGGCACATAGGGAATTCGCAAAAAGAGATGCATGAATACAGTTCCCACGAGCGCTGCGATGAGGAGAAGAACGAGAAAGAGTAGAATATCGGCAAGCACGCATGCATCGTAGCTTGACCATAACAAACACGCCACAAGGAGATAAGTCCCGGCGGCGATGTTTGTATTGATCATCCACCAATCTTGAGACAAGCTCTCCATCAATGAATGACGTAAATAGTATAGCAAACTTTGCACCCTATTTCAATAGGGAAATCTGTCACCTATGCTCTCATGGCAAATATGGCCCCATCGTCTAGCGGTTAGGACGCCAGGTTCTCATCCTGGTAACCGGGGTTCGATTCCCCGTGGGGCTGCCATGATCTGTACCCCATTTAGTAGACACATCACCACGTAAAATCGCTCGCAGCGGCTCGCGATCACGTGGTACAGTCACTACGTCAGAGACGAGAAAACTGCCTTTCCCAATTCATGCAATGACCGTACGCCCCTTGGCCACCATCTGGGATATGGATGGCACATTGCTTGATACCGAAGCCCTTACACTACGGTGTTGGGAGAAGGCGTGCGCCGAGTACGGCTATCGGAACGTGCATCTTGTTCTATTGAAACTCATCGGACGGACGGCACGCGATGCCGACACAGTGCTTCGACAGGAACTGGGAAACGATTTTCCTGTCGAGCTCGCGCGGGCTTTCAAAAACCAGCTGGCGCAGGGGTATTTTTACGAGCACGGAGTACCCGTGAAAGCAGGGGTCCGCCCGACGCTCATGTGGCTGCGAGATCACAAGGTTCCCTGTGCTGTAGCGAGTTCCACCCAGCGCAACAAGGTGCTGGCCCACTTGGAACGTGCCGCGCTCATGGAGTATTTCCAATGCATCACCGGAGGAGACGAGATCAGCCGAAGCAAGCCGGACCCCGAAATCTTCGTAACCACGGCCGGCCGACTCAATGTGGATCCCAGAGACTGCGTCGTGTTTGAAGATTCCTTCAATGGCGTCATCGCTGCGCATGATGCCGGTATGCGCGTGGTGATGGTGCCCGACCTCATCCAGCCCACACCAGAAATCCTACAACTCACGCACCAAACACTGCGATCATTGGAAGATGCGATACCTCTGCTCCATCAACTATTCCACCCAGAGTAGTAAGCCCGTTTTCTACCGTTCATTGTACGACAGGCATCTCTTTGAGGACTTTATACCAATCAATCATCATCCCTATGACAGAGTTCGTACTAACACTCCTTCGGGCTGCCAATCTTCGTCGCAGAGCTATGCAGAATGATGGACATATTCAATGAGCGCATGAAGAGCATATTGCGATTGTTGTAGTCATTAGTAAGATGAATATATGAAACAGATCAAAGTTTTGTTTTTCGCAGTCCTGCTTTCGGCTTGTATACAACAAGAACACGAGGAGCAGATGCGCGAGGAAACACCTCCTATAGAAGTCATTGCAGAAGACCTCACGATTCCATGGGACATGGCATTTCTTCCTTCCGGAGAACTACTCATTACGGAACGGCCGGGCACGCTCCTCATTCTTGGAAACGAACGACGTGTTATTCCTATAGAAGACGTGCATCATCGCGGAGAAGGAGGGCTTCTTGGTGTGACACTCCATCCGAATTTTCGAGAGAATCGCTGGATCTATCTCTATCACACCGAAACCGCGAACGGCGCTACAAAAAACCGTGTCGAGCGATATCGCTTGGAAGATGCCACATTGACAAACCGCACAACGATTATCGATGAGATTCCCGGGGCGATGTATCACGATGGAGGACGCATGGAATTCGGACCCGACGGGCTGCTGTATATCACAACAGGCGACGCGACCCAGAGTAATCTCGCGCAGGAAAAATATTCTCTCGCCGGAAAAATCCTGCGCGTAGAGGACGATGGATCTATCCCGAATGATAACCCGTTCGGCACTGCCGTCTATTCCTACGGTCATAGAAATCCTCAAGGACTGACATGGGATGATGAAGGACGTCTCTGGAGCACGGAGCACGGACGCAGCGGCGTGCAGACGGGATACGACGAGCTTAACATGATCGAACCTGGAAAAAACTACGGTTGGCCCCATATTCAAGGATCACAAACAGCCGTAGATATGACCTCACCCATTCTTCAGTCCGGAGCATCCGATACATGGGCACCCGCATCTGCGGCATATCATCATGGCAGCATATTCTTTGGAGGACTGCGCGGCGAGGCGCTCTATGAAGCAGTCTTACCAAAAGACGGAGCAAAGGCCATCCTGAAAACACATTTTAAAAACCGCTTTGGACGCATCCGTACGGTGCGCCTCGGCCCGGATGGTTTCTTGTATCTCACCACGAGCAATACAGACGGTCGTGGCACTCCTCAAAGTGGAGATGACAAGATTATTCGGGTATACATGAGTGAAAGAACAGAGGATAGATGATCCTATTTCCCTTTCTGTAGTACACTCACTGTCTCTATGTGCGCGGTGTGCGGGAACATATCCACGGGCTGGACGGTGCGCAGCTCGTATCCGTTTTTGAGGAATTCTCCGAGATCGCGGGCGAAGGTCGCCGTATTGCAGGACACATACACAATACGATTTGGATTATGCACACATATGGCCTCGCGCGCCTTCGGATGAAGACCCGCGCGCGGCGGGTCCACGATCACAATATCGAATGCGTATTTTCCTCCGGGTTTCAGCTGATCATTGAGTAATTTCTCAACGCGTCCTTGAAAGAAACTGATATTGCCAATGCGATTCTTCCCGCTGTTTTTTAAGGCATCTTCAATGGCGGCCGGGTGACTCTCGATCCCGATGACTTTTTGACAGTACCGCGCAAGATACTGTCCGATCGTCCCCATGCCGCAATATGCATCAAGAATGATATCTCGTTGTGAAGGATCAGCCCCCTGCATGATGGCCTGATACAATTTTTCTGCGGCCAACGTGTTTGTCTGGAAAAACGAAAATGGGGAAATCTCGAATGTGAGATCAAAGAGACGTTCGGTAATGAACGATTTCCCGACCAGCGTATGGATACGTGGGGATTCCGGTTTGTCATTCATGCCCATATGTTCTACGACAAGAAGAGATGCAAGCCCAGTCCGTCCGCCGAAACGCAGGAAATGCTGAAAGAGCGGTTCGATTTCTTTTTTGCGTGCATTGACGATAAAACACATCATCTGTTCCCCCGTCTGCACGCCGCGACGCAGAAGCAGCATACGCAGAAGGCCCTTGTGTATCTTCGGATTATACACCGGTAATTTCGTATCCTGCATAAATCGTCGCACGTCGGAAAGCATTGTTCCGATCTGTTCATCGTAGAGATGACATTCGGTGATGGGCAAAATCGTTGCCCACTCTCCGGGTTTATGGAATCCGATAGAGGGATTCTCATCAAAGTAGATGCGTTTTCCCTGCTCTGTTTCGCTTCGCATCGATTCGTATCCGAACGAGAGTTCTAGCTTATTGCGGTAATGAAAAATCTGCGGGCTCGGAATGATTTTTAGCACGCGTCCTGGGAGGGTTTTACGAAGGGCATCCTCCGCAGGCGTCAGATGTTCCAGTGTCTCGCGCACGATGTCTTCCTTGTACTCCAATTGCTTGTTATATGGCAGATTTTGCCACACACAACCTCCGCATTCGTGAAAATGCGTACACCTCGGCAAAATTTCCTCTTTTGCCTTTTGGAGAACGCGCTCCTTACGCCCTTCGGCGTATTTAGGCTTTATTTTCGTGATAGTAACCTCAATCCGCTGGCCGGGAATCGTATCGCGTATAAATATGGGAAAATTCTCTATATATGCCAGTCCTGCGCCTCCATGAGTCACTTTATCAATAACCACTGTAAGGCGTTGTCCCGATTGAACAGGAGGGTCAACAATACTTGACATTTTATGTAAAAATAGTGATAATAACTGCCTTTTTGCCTATGAATAGAAGAAGAACGACAGAAAACACCGAACGTGCTTTGCGGAAGATGATGTGCATACTACTCTCCTGTACCGTTATCGCACTCCTTCTACGAGGAAGTGTACTCAAAGAAACAGTGAATGCAAGAGGTGATCTTGGCGCACAGAAAAGCATTCACCTCGCCAGTGAGTCCGATGCCATCCCTCTCCCACTCCAATCAACAATGGAGGCTATTCATCAACATATGATTGCCGATGCATTTGCTCTCCTTCCAAAGCGTTGCACGTCGAGCCTAAAACATCTCTTTGTGCGCTATGATAATCCCGAAAGGCGTGGAATGGCCGGTGCATCGACGATTATTCTTGATGGCAATCAGCCGCATGATGAATTTCGGGCGCTCTTCATTCACGAATTCGGCCATGTAATTGATCTGGGATGTCTTTCGGGAACATCGGAGTCTGCGATCAGTGTATTTAAGGATGGCAGTATGCGATTTTTTGAAAACGATCCGAGCGTGACATTCTATGAAATCTCCTGGAAAGATGAGTTCACACAAAAAACAGATGCACGCGCTGAAGATTTCGTTTCCGGGTATGCACAGGAAGATGCCTTTGAAGATTTTGCCGAGACATTTGCTTACTACATTCTCCAACAAGAACGCTTCAAAGAACGCGTGCGCGAAAATGAAGAGCTACGCAAAAAATACAGATGGATGCGACGTTATCTTTTCAATGGAACCGTCCCCAATATCGTCGAAGGCCTTTCTACAGAAAATGATGGCATTCCGTGGGACATCACAAAGCTTCCTTACATATGGAAACCGACATTGATCGCTAAAAAACAGGGATACTAGATACACAATACAAAATACTGAATACTAGTTCTGTTATGCGCCACGGTGTATTGATCATCATTTGGCTTCTGACCGACCTTCTACTGTTTATTGCCCTCTATGCTTTGGCGTACTTTCTTCGCGTTGGTTTCATTTTCTCTACAGACTTCCCCTTTGATCGATTTTTCATTGCGATAACATTCGTCGCACCTTTCTGGTTAATTGCACTCATCATCACACGAGCATTTTCATTGATGCGTCGCCAAAGGCACTGGCGTACCGGTGCATATATCGGTTTCTGCGCCATCCTCGGGACCGCACTCTTTTCACTCTCATACTATTTTCTCTTCGGCATCTTCTTCAGTCGCCTCCTTCTCGTCGAAGCATTCTTCTTTACATGGTTCGGTCTTTGGCTTTGGCACATTCTGTTTGAAAAAATCCTGCGCACACAATTACATGCACATTCTGTCTATCCCACACTTATTGTCGGTGTAACACGGGAATCAGGAAAACTCATTGCACTTCTTCAGAAAGAGAAAAATCCTCTCACCCCCGTCGCCATCCTCGATGCACGCGGATCAAAAGAAAAAGATATCTTCGGCGTTCCCGTCAAAGGAAAATTAGACATGCTCGAACACGTCCTGGAAGAAGATCGGATCACGCATCTCATTCAGTGCAGCAATCTTGAACAATCACTGAATCTCTTAAGCGCATGTCGTCAGCAAGGCATTACCTACATTGTTCTTCCTTCCGTCTTCGGTATTGTGGAACGCGACGAACGCGTTGATCGTCTGGAAGGACAACCAGTCACCACTGTAAGCCCGAAAGGACCATGGTGGGAATGGCTTTTTCAATAATACAATGCAATACCTCATTCTTGCAGGCGGATTTGCCACTCGCCTCTGGCCACTGACGGAAAAACGCGCGAAGCCCCTTCTTCCTCTGGGAGGAAAGCCGGTCATTACACACCTCATTGAAAAAATCCCTTTTGATGCACCTATCACCGTCAGCACGAATGCGGCGTATGGAGAAAGTTTTCAGAAATGGAAGCACGATTTTCCAAATAGACAGATCACGATCGCCGTCGAGCAGACACGCAGCGATCATGAAAAACTTGGCGCGCTCGGCGCTGTGGCACAATGGATTACGAACGAGCATATCGACGATGACATTTTCATTCTTACGGGAGATAACTACGTCGGATTCTCTTTTTCAGATTTTTTAAAACACTACACACCGGGGATACCGCTTCTTGCTGCCCACGATATCGGAAGCAAAGAAGAGGCAAGACACTTCGGAACAGTCGTTCTTCATGAAGATAACAAAACTGTCCGCTCCTTTGAAGAAAAGCCCGCCGAACCCAAAACCAGTCTCGTCTCAACCGGTTGCTCCATCATCCCAAAAAAAGAGCTTCCTATTCTCATCGAATTCGCCAAACAGAAACCCGACAATATCGGTGGTATTTTTGAAGAATTCCTGCGTCGGCGTATTCATGTCCATTGCTTCTCTTTTCAGGAACCTTGGTTCGACATCGGCTCATTTGACACCTATCTTCAGGCAATCATCGCTGTCCTCGGCCCGGGCGTGGAGCAGGCACCGGATGTGCACAGAGAAGAGCTCCACTATGAGGGAACAGTCGTCATAGGAGCACATTCGCATGTGAAACGATCACACCTAAGAGACACGGTTATTTTTGAGAATTGCATCATCGAAGATTGTGTACTCGAACGCTGTGTTATCGATAATAATTGCATACTGAAAGGCATGGATCTCTCTGATAAAATGCTTCGGGATGGAACGCGTCTCATTGCTCGTAAGTTACGAGACTAACACCTTGACTACTTGTCAACTAATCGGATGATTGCCATAACACATTCCCTCACCTACACTCGAACCCTATGAAAAGAACAGTCACTCTTCTCTTTGGCGCATCCATGCTCCTTGCAGGGTGCGGTGCGCAAAACATCGTGTACGACATTGCATTCCGCACTGTCGACAAAGCGCAGCAGGGGCAACTCCTTCTGGCAAGCATTCGTGTGATCGAACGTCGACTCAACAGCATAGGAAAAAACCAGCTCCTTGATCACACTATCGACACGAAGAATGGCGCCGTTTCCATAACGCTCTCTATTCGTGATAAAGCAGCGGCAGAAATCCTCGCCAATGAATTGATGCAATCCTTCACGCTGAACATCATGCTCAATACCGATGAAGGAGAAGAGTCCGACGTCACGATCGATGGACATGGAGGTTTTAAGAAAACCGACATTACCGAAGAACATCTCCTCTGGGCAGAAGCGCAGGAAGATACGCGCACAGGTGAAAGCAAAGGGAGGATCTTTCTCATTTTTACTCAAGAAGGACAACAGAAGATGCAAAAACTGTTTCAGGGAAATCTGGGAAGTTCCATCGGTCTTTTCGTTCGCGGACGCCTGGTCAGCAAATTGCGCATCGATGTGGAAATCATCGAAGACAATATTGTTATTGATAACATTCCATCATATGAGGTTGCGGAAATCTTTGCCGATGACGTGAATGTCGGCCTCCACGTGATATTTACGACACACTGACGGTCATCGCATGTTTTACAGTCACCAGGCAAAGGCTGTCAGCATGATTCTCCTCATCGGAGTGGCGTTCTTTATTACCCTCCCGTCAGACTGGAAGCGATGGACGCCAAATATGCTGCAAAAAGCGCGCTTGCATTTGGGATTGGATCTTGCAGGAGGAACACAGCTCGATTTTCGCATTTCTGAAGAAGAGATTGACCGGCAACTGAAAAATATTCAAGAAGAAATCACCGCTCGGGAAGCACAAGGGGGGGTGGCAGTTGATTCCAGTAATCTGCGAACACAACAGCAGGTTCTTCTGGAACAGAAACGTAATATCGTCGAAGCTATTCGCACTGTTCTGGAACGCCGCATGAATGCACTCGGTGTCAGTGAAACGACGATTACGCCATCGTACGTCGGCAATGAAAAGCATCTTCTCGCCGAATGCCCCGGAATCATCGATTCGGATACCTGCATCGATACTGTCGGCAAAACGATCCAATTGGAATTCAAAGAAGAACATACGGAGCCAACGGAAGAATTCCATGCACAAGTGGAAGAGCAGTTGGAAACCGCTCTGCGACGTGTCACCGAAAGCGGTGAAACACTCGCAATGCTTGGACAGGATCTTGGTGATAATATCGGCATTTTCTATCAGAAAGAACGTACATTCTTTCAGGATGAATTGGCAGATGCTCTCAATCCCCTCTGGAATCTGACTCCTCGCTCTGGAGTGCGACGCATAGAAGGAATCATCATGGAAGAGAGTATAAATGCCGACGGACAACCCGTGCAGCAAGAAATTCCCGGCATGTTTCTTGCAGAAGTCACCCGAGCCCGTACACAAACCGGCCGTCTGGTCAATGATGCTCCCACTGCATTCTCCATACTGGAAAAACAACAAGGAAATTCCACATATCGCCTCCACGAACATGTCCCACTTACAGAGAATATGAATGTTTCTCTGCGCACGACGTTGCAAAATATGCAACCGGGACAATTGAAAATTGTGCGCGTTGATGACAATACCTCACATCTTTTATTTTTGAGACAATTCATCCCTCCAGAGGACATCGTCGATGTCAGCCACATTCTCATCGCCTATACGGACGCGCTGTCCGCCGAACCATCTGTGATACGAACAAAGGCAGACGCATTTCAAAAAATCCAACAGCTCAAAACCCAGCTTGATGAAGGCGCTAACTTTGCGAACATGGCGCGACAAGAATCAGATGGACCCTCCCGAATGAAAGAAGGATATCTTGGGCGCATGACACGAAGCGAAATGGTGCAAAATTTCGCGCGCGTCGCGTTCAATCTCCAACCGGGCATTATCAGTGATCCCGTCGAGACACCATTCGGTTTTCATCTCCTTCGTGTCAATGAGCCCGCAACGACCACCGAACCCGTCATCAGTTACGATGAACTCATCATTCGCGGATCCGACGCTGAAGAACGGGGAAACACTCTTATCGCACAAATGCAAGCAGGAGATATTACAAAGATGGAAGATCAGATCCGTCTCCAGTATCTTTTCTTCTCTTTCGTTCCTTCAGGATGGAAAGATACGCTTCTTGATGGAAAGCATTTCCGCACTGCTTCTGTCACAGTCAATCCCACAACCAATGTTCCCGTCGTCGAAATACAGTTCGATAGTGAAGGAGCCAAGCTTTTCCAGGAACTCACCCGCAAGAATATCGGCAAAAGCATTGCCATCTTCGTAGGAGGTCAACTTATTTCTGCACCAATCGTGCAGGAAGAAATTTCCGGTGGCACTGCCATCATTACCGGAAGCCAGAATTTTGAACAGGCCCGTTTTCTTGCACAGGACCTCAATACAGGAGCTATCCCTGCCCCTATTCATCTCACGGGCATTCATACCGTAGAACCTTCGCTCGGAGCACGAGCACTCGAAACCTCAATCATAGCCGGCCTGATTGGCTTTGCGGCTCTGGCTCTGTATATGTTTCTTGTGTACGGATTACTCGGCATTGTGGCCAATATCGCTCTCTTCTTCTATATCATATTGCTCTTTGCACTTATGAAGCTTCCGCTCTTCTTCTTTTCCGATCAATACATCGTCCTGACACTCGCAGGAATTGCCGGAATTATCTTAAGTACCGGTATGGCCATTGACGCAAACATTCTCATTTTTGAACGACTGAAAGAAGAAATTCGCAAAGGAAAGTTTCTTAAGACAGCAATCGAGATCAGTTTCAAACGTTCATGGAGCGCCATCTGGGACAGCAACTTCACCACGCTGCTTACGTGCTCTATTCTCTTTTTTATCGGTACGTCCATCATACGCGGTTTCGCCATAACGCTCGGGCTCGGCATTCTTCTTTCCATGTTTACTGCCATTACCGTTACACGATGGATGCTCCGATGGTTAGTGCATCAATTCCCCATTCTCAATGAACACCCGGAACGCATCTTCGGCATCAGGCATTCTTGATACACAAAGGCGATATATCGTTTCTGCACAAGAACTCAATGATCTCTGCTCGCTCTTGGTTCAACGCCTCTGCACCGAATGGTTACCTTCTGCATACCCTCTGCGGATTTATGGAATCCCGAAGAGCGGTTCGATCGTCGCTGCACATATGCAAGGGACATCACCAAACATCATTCTCGTTTACAATCCGGAAGAGGCGGATTGCTTTGTTGATGACATTATCGATACGGGACGAACTCAAAAGCTCTACTACGATCGCTACAAAAAAAATACATATGCGCTCTTTGGGAAAGGGGCATCATTGAATTGTCTTCGCTCCGTTCCACCGACGCAGTGGGTGGAATTTCCCTGGGAAAGCGAAGAACAGACCAACAAAGAGCATCAGGATTTTGTCGTTCGTCTGATCGAAGAACTTGGAGAAAATGCATCACGGAAAGAATTACAAGATACGCCGGCGCGTTTCTTAAAATCCTGGCGAGAGATGACACGCGGATACACGATGGAAGTGAATCTCAAAGCCATAGCTACGGAAGAATCACTCTTTCCTACAGATACGCACGGCATGATTATTGTTCGCGATATTGACTTCCACTCCCTCTGCGAACACCACCTTCTTCCCTTTGTCGGCAAAATTCATGTCGGATATCTCCCAAACAAACACACGATCGGTCATAGCAAAATCCCCCGCATTGTGGAAATGTACGCACGACGACTCCAGGTACAGGAACGCCTCGGCCAACAAATATGCGATGCACTTGCACATGTTCTTCAACCAAAAGGTATCGGCGTTCTTATTGAAGGTTCGCATTTCTGTATGCTCATGCGCGGCGTCAAAAAAGAACATGCCACAATCATGACAAGCCACTTAAAAGGCATCTTTAGTGAAGATGCACGCACACGACAGGAATTCTTGCAGCTTGTTCACCATTAATCAGAATGATCTTTGCCGTTCATATTGCACATATGTAAATGAATATTTGTGCTTTTTATCCGCCGGATGGTTTTTTCGATCCACTTCTTTCCACTCTTTTTCCGAAATTTCCGGAAAATATACATCACCGTCAACTTCTGCATGAATACGCGTGAGGTAGATCCGATCTGCAATCGGAAACGCAAGACGATAGATCTCGCCGCCGCCGATCACAAATACTTCTTCCGGATCATCCTGCCTTGCAACAAGAATGGCTTCTTCCAGAGAAGAGACTGTATCGCATCCCAAAAGAGAACGTTCTGTATTTCGCATCACAACGATATTTCGCCGTTCGGGCATCGGCCGAATGCTCTCCGGAAGAGATTCGTATGTTCTTCGTCCCATAATCACAGGCTTGCCCTTCGTACTATCCCGAAAGTATTTTCGATCATCCGGCAAATCCCATGGCAAATGCCCATTCTTCCCGATGACGTTATTCTCCGAAGCCGCGGCGATAAGGGATATTTTCATCTCTAAACAGCCACAGGAGCCTTGATACTCGGATACGGGTCATACTTCACAATGGAAATATCTTCGTATCGGAAGTCGAAAAGGGATTGCACGTCTTCGTTCAAGATAAGTTGCGGCAATTCTCGCGGCTCACGTGCGAGTTGTTCGCGCGCCTGTTCAATGTGATTGCGATACAGATGCACATCGCCGAATGTCTGTACGAATTCCCCAACATCATAACCGCATACGTGCGCCAACATATGCGTCAGAAGAGCATAACTGGCGATATTAAACGGCACCCCAAGAAAAAAATCCGCACTGCGCTGGTAGAGCTGGCAGGAAAGTCTGCGCTTTCCATTGTTATCGGGAGCCGAAGTATAGAATTGAAAGAGACAATGACACGGCGGCAATTTCATCTGCGGTACTTCGGCCACGTTCCACGCACACACAAGATGGCGACGAGAATCGGGATCACATTGAAGACTCTCAAGGAGCATCGATATTTGATCATGAAGAGAACCGTCTTTTCCTTCCCACCGTCTCCATTGTTTCCCATAGACCGGACCCAGATCTCCATTCTCATCCGCCCACTCATCCCAAATTTTTACGTTATTTTCCTGCAAATATTTGATGTTCGTCTCTCCCTGCAAAAACCACAGGAGCTCATGCACGATCGCCCGCGTATAGAGCTTCTTTGTTGTAAGTAACGGGAATCCTTGCTGTAAATCAAAACGTAACTGCCGACCAAAAAGCGACCATGTCCCCACGCCCGTGCGGTCTTCTTTCTCCTGTCCTTCGTCGATGATTTTTTGCAGAAGATCGAGATACTGACGCATGAGAACAGTGTAGCAATTTTTACTGTCCAAATGTAAATGCGTACCCTTCCACTCCCACACCATCAAACTTCAACGTAATCTCATGTTCCCCATATTCCCCCTTCCAAAGCTGATATATATCAGAAAACTCGACAGTAAACTCCTTACTGTATTCACCATCAACCTCAACATTCACAACAGGAAAATCCTGCGAAGCTTGCAGAGCAGAACCCAGAACCAGGCTGATCTCCCCACCCAAAAATTTCATGCGAATCTCTCCGGTATCACTCACGAGTACTTGTCGCTCATTGTCTTTCATCTGCCAGTCGCCTACCAGATAGTACTTATGTAACTGCATGCTTTCAGGAGATTTGTATGACACAACTTCACCTGTCGGCAATCCTTTTCCATTTCCCAACGCAGCAAAACTACGGGCACCCAAATACGTTTCCGGACTCTGATCCCCATATCGTCCCACCTCTATACCCTTTTCGCTCCTTTTGTCCTCTCTGCCCTCTACCACCACCCCAATCTCTTGCAATAAACTCTCTATCGCCAACGCCGTCTCCTCATACGCCCCTTCACCAAAATGGGTATAACGAATAATGCCATCGGCATCGATCAGATACTTTGCCGGCCAATAACGATTGGCAAACGCATTCCATGTCTTGTAATCGTTATCCTGTGCGATCGGATAGGTAAGTCCATGACGCTTGATAGCCTCCGCAACATTCTTCTCACTCTTTTCAAAGACAAATTCAGGCGTGTGAACACCAATTAAGACAAACGGTGCATGTTGGAATTTCTCCCAATACCCCTGAATATACGGCAGGGTTCGGATGCAATTGATGCAGCTATATGTCCAAAAATCGATCAGCACGACTTTGCCTCGCAAGCTCTCGAGCGTAAGAGGTTCACTGTTGTGCCAGGGTCCGAGACCCGTGAACTGCGGTGCGCGCGTAATTTTGGGGAGCTTCGAGAACACTGCTGGAGCTAAAGAATTGGAGGAAGGGCCAAGGAATATAGTGCGCTCGAAGAGCTTCTCCTCAATCCGTGTCCCCAGATCGCCGAAATTTGTGTGGTCAAGGAGCCAAATCTGGGCTTTTTCGAACAGACGAAACTGGAGGGCGACGGCGGTAAGGATCAACAGCAATCCGGCAACTTTCTTTATGGTACCAGTATAGCGGCTCACCGCATGAACGGAGTGCACAGCAGCTTGTCCCCCGTAACCAATCGCCAATAAAGGCACACCCGTGCCAAGTCCATAGAATGCGAGCGCAAGCAGAGCTCGCGGCCCAGGCTCTTCACGCACAAGCGTGAATGCAAACCCGAGAGCAGGACCGGCACATGGCACCCATACGAGACCGAGCGTAAGACCGATAACGAATGCTGTCCATGGTGAATCCTTTCCGAATTCCTCCTCTGTTTTCTGTTGTACGTCCACCCCGAATTGCTGGATCCGTGTGGCGATCTTGTTGCCAACTGCAAGTGCAATGACCCCAAAAGCAGCTCCGATGACCACCGCGAACCACCCCTTGGACAGGAAGAACGCCGAACCCACGAGTGCACCAAGCAACTGGACCGGGCGACTATGCGTAAGAAATCCAATCCCAAAAAGCACCAGAATGTAGTACGTCGCGAGGCGAATGTAATCCGCGAACTCTACGAACTGATTCAAAACGACGAGAAGCAGGAACGAAAAACCTACAAAGCTCACCACCATCCCCAGCACCGTCAAGACCGGACGCCACCGGCTCCGCCCAACAATACTTACTCCAAGAACGATCGGAATAAGAGGAAGGATACAGGGTAAAAGAATTGTCAGAAGCCCTGCAATAAACATGGTGACGTAGAGAGTCATGCCAGGACAGCATACAGAATTTTCTCTATGATGCCCTTCCTAAATCCTTCCGCTTCATTGTCAGAGATGATGGACACTCTTTTTGAAAAACACACTGATCACATTTTCGATTGCGCGCTGTACAGACAGCACGACCGTGACTGATAAAAAGTGTTGTCATGTTTCCCCAGGAACGCTTTGGTGCGGCCTTCATAAGATCCAGTTCGACCTTCGTTGGCGTCTTGTTCTTGGAGAGCCCCAAACGCCTCGACACCCGCAAAACATGCGTATCAACGGCAATTCCTTCATTCTTTTTAAAAATTGCAGAGAGAATCACCGCTGCCGTTTTTCGGCCAACGCCCGGTAAAGCTGTCAGCTCCTCCATTGTCTGCGGCACGTTTCCATGATGTTTTTTCAGGAGCATCTGGCACATCTCCTGAACGTGTTTTGCCTTCATACGATACGTACCACATGAATACATATCCTTTTCCAATTCTTTTCGTGAAACATGCGCATAATCTTTGGCAGTACGGTATTTTTTGTAGAGCGTTTTCATCACAAGATTCACACGAATATCCGTACACTGCGCGCTCAAAATCGTCGCGACCAACAAATCAAGGGGCGTGCGAAAATTCAAAAACGTTCTCGGCGGCTTGTAGAGTTTTCGTAGCTTCTGGAGAACTCCCTGCACTGTCAACTTCGTTGTGGTCACCATAGAACAATGTAGCAATGTAACAATAAAACCCTGTCATGCAACAATGAAACCTCGCCCCTCTCTTCAGACCATCCTACACTCGCCTTCCTATGCTTCCATCACTTACAATTTTTGATGTCGAAACAACAGGCTTGGATCCCAAGAAAGGTAATCGTATTATCGAAATTGCCGGCGTACGAATCGAAAACAATCTCATTCAAGAGGAATCCGTA
This sequence comes from Candidatus Peribacteria bacterium RIFCSPHIGHO2_02_FULL_49_16, assembly GCA_001788955.1. Classification (GTDB taxonomy): domain Bacteria; phylum Patescibacteriota; class Gracilibacteria; order Peribacterales; family Peribacteraceae; genus 2-02-FULL-49-16. The sequence continues at coordinate 43,405 of MFXT01000023.1, forward strand.
TTCAGCTCTCTTGTGAACCCGGAATGTCTTCTGCCTCCACAGATACGACAGATCTGCAAACTTACCGACGACGATGTCGCTCATGCACCGACGATCATGAATGTCCTTCCTGACTTCCTTTCATTTGTTCACGGATCTGTGCTCTTGGCACACAATGCCACATTCGATATGAGTTTTCTGGAAATGGAAAAGGAGGCTTGTTGGGGATACATCGAATTACCCGAATGTCTCTGTACGATGAAATTAAGCCGGAGTCTCTTTCCACAGGAATTCCGTCACAACCTTGATACGCTTGCAAAGCGTTTTGGGTTCACTATGCCGGAAAACAGACATCGGGCATTGCCTGATGTTCTTCTGACAGCCAATGTGCTTCTCAAGATGCTCGAACACGGAAAAATCACGAATATAGATGAATTGCGAAAAAGAGCAAATATACAGACCATGACAAAGGTCTAGAGTAGGATGCGACATGGAGCTGCGGTATGCTGTTTCCATAGCAACCTTGTCCATTATCACCGGCGCAGAAACGGCCATACTTCGCACGAAAACGACGAACGTGCCGAGCGTGACAAAAAATATTGTGAGTCTGCTTAAAGATATGGAGGAAACCATGAAAAGCGCCAATGGCCTTGGCCTTGCCGCGCCACAAGTGGGTCAATCTCTCCGTCTATGCCTCGCGTGCATCAACGATAAAATCACTCCTCTGATTAATCCGGAAATTCTCTGGAAGAGTAACGAGGAAGAGATTGCCGAAGAGGGCTGTTTGAGTCTCCCGGGTATCTTTGTTCCCGTCCCGAGATCCCGATGCATCACATTGAATTTTATCGATCTGAAAGGACATTCACAAGAACGTAAACTCGCATCCATAGATGCACGCATCGTGCAGCATGAGCTTGACCACCTCGAAGGAATACTTATTGTCGATTATCAATAGAGAAATATGACTCTCCCGTTAGAAACAATTATTGGACTGGAAGTGCATGCCCAAATGAGCACGCGAACAAAAATGTTCTGCGGGTGTGACAACGATGCATTCGGCAAGGCCGCTAACACGACAATTTGCCCAATCTGCACCGGACATCCGGGAACACTTCCCACACCAAACGAAGAAGCAATTCGTACAGCAATTCGTACATCGTTGGCCTTAGGCTGCACGATACGAAAAGAATGTCATTTCGACCGAAAACATTACTTTTACCCCGATCTCCCCTACGGATTTCAGATTTCCCAATACGATTTCCCTCTGGCAGAGCATGGGGAATTGAAATTTGATATACATAATCACAGCGGCAATATTTTACACGAAAGCACATGCCGCATTACGCGTTTGCACATGGAAAATGATGCAGGAAAATTAACGCATCGCGGCAGCACCACACTCTGTGACTATAACCGGGCTGGCACACCGCTCATGGAAATCGTCACAGAACCGGATTTGCGCAGTGCACAGGAAGCTGTTGCATTTGCACAGGAACTGCGCCGTATACTTATCGCTCTTGATGCATCGCAGGCAGATATGTTTAAGGGCATGATGCGCTTTGATGCATCCATTTCCCTGCGAGAAAACGGAACAGAGAAACTTAATCCACGCAGCGAAATCAAGAATCTCAACTCGTTTAAATCACTCGAAAAAGCATTGCAGTATGAAGAGAAGCGACTGGTTGCACTCTGGAAAGAATGTAAAGGGCCGCTTCCACACAACATCACCGTTGGTTGGCTGGACGACGAAGAGAAAACGAAGATCCTGCGGGAAAAAGAAGAAGCACAGGATTATCGATACTTCCCGGAACCGGATATTCCCCCATTATACTTCTCCCAAAAGGACATTGACGAAATAAAGAGCCGTCTCCCTTCATTGCCACGAGAACGACAGCAGCAGTATATTTCTCTCGGACTCAACGAAAAGCAGGCACAGCAACTTATAGACCAACCAAAACTGTGTGTGATGTTTGATGCTGTCTATAAGAAAACCAACGATGCAAAGCGGGCAGCAAGTCTTGTTTTAACACAACTGCTGGGCTTTCTCAATACGCAAGAAAAGTCCGTTCATGATGGACCGGATGCTACGGCACTTCTGGAACTCATCGAACAGATTGATAACGGAACCATCTCCGCACATGCCGGAAAAGAGGTTTTAGAAGCCATGACTCAAACCGGAAAATCTGCCTCCGTTCTTATTGAGGAAAAAGGACTTCGACAAATTTCTGATGACAGAATCATTGATGATCTCGTTCAAAAAGCCATACAGGAAAATCCGAAAGCCGTTGGGGCCTACAAAAATGGAAAAAAGCAGGCACTCGGCGCTATCGTTGGTTGGGTGATGAAGAAATCGAAGGGACAGGCAAATCCTGAAAAGGTGAATGCGATACTTAAAAAAGAGTTGCAGCAATAGAAACTATTCCACCCGCGACATGTACATTCCCGTCTCCGTATTCACCCGCACCTTGTCACCTTCATGAAGAAAAAGAGGAACATTGATGATTATGCCGCTCTCAAGCTTTGCCGGCTTGGTCCCTCCGGTCGCCGTATCGCCTTTCACTCCGGGCATCGTTTCGATGATCTTCATATCCACTGTGGATTTTAGTTGAACACCGATGGGCTTTCCATTAAAAGAGAGAACATCTACTTCACATCCTTCTACAAAATACTGCGCGGCATCTCCAATAACATCTGCGGGAAGTGCAAATTGATCGTAATCATTGAGATCCATAAATGTGTGTGAGGAATCATTGCCATACAAATATTGCACGCGCCGATATCCGAGCTCTGCGGGCTCGATTTTTTCACTGCCCTGAAAATTCTCCGAAATCACCGCCCCTGTAACTAGATTCCGCAATTTACACTGCATATTTGCCTTGCTCTGACTTTTACGACCGAATTTTGATGAAACAATATAATATGGCGTCCCATTCAGATTAATCGCACGACCGGGCTTGAGATCGGTAATTTCATACATAGAGCATAGGAAGCTAAGAAGCTAAGAAGCTAAATCAATCTGTTTCCGTCGAAGTTCCTGGATGGCAAAACGAATAACACGCAAGAGTTCGCTTCCTTCCGGAAATTCCAGATACATACGTCGCAAAATTCGCCCTTCATCACGATGCCCTTCTATATGACGCAATTCCTCCAGAAGCTGATTACGACGACTGCGTGGCAATGTATAGGTCACAAACACTCTGTAATGTACATCCTTCACAAATTCCTCCAATTCCTCCTCTGTAAGAGGCGGCAGTTCGGCACTTTTTCGAGGCAAGTACGAGAGCAACACACCGAGTATTTTCTTTTGTATAGCACTACCATCTCCGTGCTCATCAAGAAGAACAGACGTTCGTGATAGCAGCATGTGCGCCTCCCGACGAGCAGGAAGCGAAAGACGATTCTGTGAAATCAGCGCTAATGCCGGTTCTAATTCTGTAAAATGCTTTTCGAGTTTTTCCGGATCATAAGCGTTCTCGGAAAGAGCGGCCAAGCGATCCAAAAGAAACACTTCATCAATATCCTGTTTCTCTGCATCATCCTGATGAATAGACGCGCCCGCTTCAAGAATCGCTTGCTTGAGCAAATACAAATCATCATCAGGAAGAACTGCTCCAATAGCCGCCGCATCTTCCGCAAGAGAGCTACGAAGCAATTCCTGCGCAAAGATATCTTGATCGATGTAACCGGCAACAGCCAAAACTGCCTCCTCGTATTCTTTCAAAGGAAAATACACCTCTTCGTTTCCGTTCTCCAAAAGAGCGAGTGCTTCATTCAGACGCATCTCTGCCTGATTCAGTTGCTTTTTAACACGTGTTTCCTCATCAAACGTCAGTAACGTATCAACTGCTTCTGCAGCACGTTTTACCCGGTACAGCGGAGATGTTGGCAGAATTCCTGCCATAGCGATACGCTGTTCTTTTTGCCATGCAGCGACCTCCTGGCGATGAACTGCATCCCGTTCAAGATTTTGTTCTATCCAGGCAAGTGCATATTCTCGCGGTTGCATGGGCGTTACATACGGTACATTGTCCTGCCATATTTGGATTCGTTCTCCGGCAACAAGTGAAAGTTTGCGCTGCTCATACACAATCTCTGCACGCCGGTTCCACACACTCACTTCTGTCAAAGAATTCTCTGTAACAGAAATGCTCCCTTCCTGCACAAAGATCGTGCTCAATGCTGTCTGTATCGATAGAGGTTCTACGCCATACGGCAGAAGTCCCTGCACCCAGATTGTTCCTTCAAGAAGGACGAGACTCGGCTCTCCAATGGTATCCTGCGGACGATTAGAGAGATCGCGCACATGGACACGCGTCGATGGCGCCAGACGCACGACACCGTCATCATGAAAAACAATCGTCAATTCACCATCAGGTCCCGTGCGAAATTCCCGATTATTGTCCAACACAAGCTGCTTGCCGAGCGGTTCCCATCCACCCGATTCACCGAATACATATGTGGTTCCGCTGGTCGGAAAGATGAATACGGATGATCCTGCGGTTGTTTCTGATGCAAAAAAGAGAAGAGGACTCGACCGAATCACGATCGCAACAAGGATAATGGCAACAACCCACTTTGGGAAAAACCAGAGTGAAGAAGAATGTTTCTTCTGCTTTAGACAAGCAACAACATGTATCCAAATACGAAAAATGGCATCTGCAGGAATACATGTTTCCCGGCTCGTCTGCAGTACCGCACGTGCATGTGAAGGAGAAATTTTTTCCCGAACACGCATCCATATGTCTTCCCTCTGCCGATCAGATGCAGAGAGAGAGGACCGAAGAACGATGATCTGGGAGAGGAAGGACATGTCGATTATAAAAACGAAAAATAATGGCTTCTGTTACGATATTTGGCTTAATTCTGGGGAAAGATGCTGTTCGAGCTTCCGAAGTGCACGAAGCTTGAGCACACGCACACCCCCTTCTGTTATCCGAAGCACTTTTGCCACCTCTTTATGAGAGAGATCGGCAATAAAGGATAAAATAAGCACTTCACGATACCGATATGGTAATTTGTCCAGTGCTCTACGAACAAGATAAAATGTTTCCCGCTCTGCAAAGTAGCCTTGCGGCGTATTAAGCGTATCCGGATCAATGAGTGTTTCTGGTAATTCCTCAAAACCGCGGCGTGCTCGGTACACATCAATGATCGCGTGACGCGCTATGCGAAACAGCCATGCAGAAAAGGGAATATTCTTCTTAAAAGAATAGGTATGCAACTTTTCCCATACTTTTACAAAAATGTCTGCCACCGTATCTTCCGCTACATCTTGCGGAAGGCGAAAAACGGTGTAGCGATACACTTGTGCGAAAAATGCCTTATAAAGCTGCTCAAACGCTGATGTATCCCCATTTTGCGCTCTGTGCACACAATTCTGCAGCTCTTGCTCCGATGGTTGATCGAGTATCATGGAAACAGGAGTATACCTGACTATTCATTATTCACGCTCTGTGTTCTTACTCGGAATATACACTCCCAAAAGCATCCACATCGTGTACGCCACGGCACTGGATTCGAAGGAATGCAAAAACAGTGCAACTATTGATATTCCTAAAAAAGAAAGGAATATCGATGAATGGACGATGGGAAAGAGTTGGGCGAAGGCTGGAGGATGAGGAATGAGCCGTTGTAAAAGAAGAATGAGTAATGTGCTATAGAAAACGAGACCCAAAACTCCTAACTCGATACCAATCTGCAAGTACCAGTTTTCAGGAAGAAGCGGGCAGATGCAGGGAATATCAGGTTGTACTTGTTGATCTCCGGTAAAAACACAAAGATTTGGATGTGCTTTTGCCCATGCAAAATCAGCACCTTCTTCGAGGAACACACAAGGATCTGCGGTGCGGTTGGTTGCCGGACCGGCAGTACCGAGGCCGAGGCCGAGAGGATGCGCGGCAATGATCTGGATCGCTTCGAGAGAGCGGTGGAAATGATCGCGAGAAGAAGCAGCACGCAGCACTACATCTGGGAACAGAATGCTTCCCATTACAACAAGAACGAATAACCCAGTAAGTACATACTTGAAGAACTTTCTGCTTATTTTTTTTCTATTCAGCCATATCGCTCCCCCAAGAACGACTACGGCTCCGATCCAGGCGGCACGGGAGAAAGTCAATACAAGAGCAGCAAGGAGGAGAATGAGAGTAAGCAGATACCCCCTCCGCTTGTCACTTTGCATCAGTATTGTTACAACAATGCTTAGTGGAATAAGAAGCCAAACACCAAGTTGATTGGGGCCGCTGAAGGTGGATTGGATGCGACGAATATTGGTTCCGCCGATTTGCTGGAAGGCGGCAAGCGGTTCGCCGGGAACATACAAAGAATGAAGATCGGAGTAGCCGAGCCATGTGAAAAAAGATTGAGACAGAAAGAAAGTAAGAACACCGTAGGCGGCAATGAGCGAACCGACAAAAAGGAGTGAGTAGGAAACAAGAAACAAAAAGCGATCCGACCAATCAACGCGGCGAAGGAGAAGGAAAAGACAAAGGGGAAAGAGTGTGTATTTGAAACCGTATATGAAATGGAGAAGGGAGAATGGAGAATGGAGAATGGGAACGAGAAACCCAAGAACAAGCATTCCCAGAATCAATCCATCGAGAATATCCATTCTGAAAGCTCCTGCTTGAAGATGAAAAGTTTTTCGTATTTCAATAGTAACAATGATGAACACCACCCCCAATATCACTTCCTTCCACATGACCAACCCCATCATCGGAGAATGACCCGGTCCTTGAAACATTTCCGTTCCCACCGTCACCAAAAACGCATGAAACGGCAAGAATCCCATCAGTAAAAGCACCAACCATTCACGAATTCTCTGCAACATCGTGCAAATCCTACAACCTACAGCCACATTCCGCCCAGCCCTTTCTGTCTGCATGCACGCAAAATAGTATATTTTCCTTATAATGAGTCTGATAACCTATAATCTATAAATTCCTATGCCAAAAAAACGCATTCTTGTCACAGGCGGCGCCGGCTTCATTGGATCGAATTTTTGCAATACGCACGCGGAAACGTATGACGTGGTGGCACTCGATAATCTCTTCCTCGGTGATCCAAAACACCTGTCATCTGATGTCACCTTCATCGAAGGAGACGCGGCAAATCGAAAGACACTCGATGCTCTTGGAGAGTTTAAGTACATCATTCACTTTGCGGGCACGTCATCCGGGCCCATGTTTCAACATGATCTTATTGGTTCTTACAAAAACAGTATTCTCTCGCATCTCGAAGTTCTCGAATATGCAAAGCGCAGCAGCGTACAAAAAGTTCTCTATGCATCGACATCCTCCTTATATGGCAATACATCTTCCCCATTAAAAGAAGATTGCCCGCCTATTCCAACCAATCATTATTCGGTTACAAAGATCACGATGGAGCATATCAGTGAATGTTTTCATCGGACGCATCCGGAATTGGAAACGATCGGATTTCGATTCATGTCGGTCTACGGACCCAACGAAGAACATAAAGGTATATACGCAAACCTCATCAGCCAATTCATCTGGGCAATGCAGAGAGGAGAACAACCAATCATTTATGGAGACGGACTACAAACACGGGACTTTACCAATGTCAAAGACGTCGTTCAAGGGATCACTCTTGCCATGGAAACGGAGAAAAAACTCGAAAATAACATTTTCAACATCGGCACTGGAACAACCGCGAGAGTTGTAGACCTTGTAAAAATGATCAACGAAGCACTCGAAACCTCCATCGAGCCGCATCACATCGAAAATCCGGTTACGGAAGGATACATCCGAATGCAGCAAGCCGACATTACAAAAATCCGATTAATTCTTGGCTATACACCATCTGTATCATTGAAAGATGGTATTCGTCGCATCATCGAAGAGCGCAAATGCAATGCACAATACTCTGACCGCGACCGCACTCGGCAAGCCAATGCCATTCCAAAAAAGGCGTGAAAGTAACCAATGCCGAAGAGTATCTCTGGTCTGCAGAGCACAAATTTGGTATAATAGACATGTCACATGGAAATACACTTCCTTCATCGTAAACGCTACGTCGGTACGGTTTTTTGGGCATTATTGATCTGCGCGGTCATCGTCACTGTCACATCATTTCTTGGTCGTGCAGCACGCAATCTCAATGCCGCAGTCATTGATAAACCCGACATTGCCATCTATCTTCTTCTTCCGAAAGAAGATATCTATGCAACAACACTCCTGAAAGAAACAGACAAAGAGCGTCAATATATCGCCAAAACACCGAACGGGCCGAAATTTGTGAAACTCGTAAAGGGAGAAAAGGAATGGTACGTAGGATTGATAGAAAATTTACACGAGTGAGGAGATACGAGCCTTTCCGTATCTCATCACCAACCACGGAAACACCATCACTGCAGTACAGATTCTTCGGATCCTCCACGGTTCCCGGATCATACGCCACAACCATTCCAATCCTATTCTCTGCATCCACATGGGTGCCCGCTTTACCTTGCCTGCAAGAAAATCAAAAGTACCACCTACTCCCATCGCAGTGCGCACACTCGGCATTTTGTGCAAATTCCGAGAAATCCACATATCCTGTTCCGGCGAACCGTATGCTACGAATAATAATACGGGCTTTGCCTTATTCACGCGCTGGATAATCTCATCCAGATCCTCATCACGCGGCGATCCTTCATATACTCCAACGACATGCAATTGCGGATTTTGTTCTCGCAAAGCAAGAAAAGCACAATGAGCAACGCCATCTCTTCCCCCTAAGAAAAACACCGGCGTATCTTCATGTAATTCCCGACAGACACGTGCGACAACATCCACTCCTGCCACTCTCTCCAATAAGATCTGCTCTGTTTTACGTGCAGCCCAGAGAAGTCCCGCACTATCGGGAACATTCAGTGCTGCCTTTTGAAGTACGGAAAAAAATGCCGGATTGTGAAACGCTTCTACAAGCATCTCGCTATTCGGCGTCATGACATGATGCTGCAGGTCAGATGAAAGCATCTCCTGTATGCGCAGGGTAGCCTCTTGTAGTGAAATCGAATCAATCGGGACGCCCAGAATAGAAATGCGTGGCATGTATGCAGAATATCATGTACGCCGCACCCTCATGAACTTCCTTCTCTCCTTTTTCCCAGAAAGAATCTCAATATTCTCTCGTGCCACACCACATTCTATAGAAAGCAGATTAATAAGTTCCCTATTGGCCCTTCCATTTTCCGCGGCTGTCGCAAGATCAATCTTCACGCTTCCGTCATCCAGAATGCCGGTGATGCGGGAATGCGCAGCATGCGGACGGACGCGCACAGTGAATGTGATACTACGGTTATTCTGTAATGCTTTTTGATAACGCTCAAACATTCATAATGCCAAAAGAAACATCGCAAGGAGTGCGGAAGTGATTCCGGCAACCTGTCGAATTCCGATCTCTTCCTGCAAAAGGAAATAAGCAAGAATGATCGTCACAAGAGGATAAAGCGCGGTGACGGCCACAACGACAGACACTTTGCCGCTGCGCATAGCAAAGACAAAAGGAATATAACTCACACTCATGCATAAACCTCCGGCAAGCGCGTATACGGAACCACGCGAAAAGAATGATGAAGGAAAACCACCGGACAGAAGAGCAAGAAAAGCGATCGGAATACTCATAAGCATCGTGAAAAAAAGCACCTGATACGGATGCAGATGCACCGATGCCAACTTTAAAAAGAATCCCCATAACCCCCATCCAATCATTGTCAGAAATGCCAAGAAAAACCATGTCGGCATATGTTTAGTATAGATGACATGTCCGCCACTCTTCAATTTCTGCATGATGACCGCTTAAAAGGACGTCCGGAACGTGCAAACCACGAAATTCCTCCGGTCGCGTGTAATGCGGATATTCACGTTTTCCATGAAATTTGGTGGAAAAACTCTCTTCTTCTGCGGATTTTTCCTTGCCAATGACCCCCGGAATCTGTCGCGCCATCGCATCAATAAGCACCATTGCCGGCAATTCTCCTCCTGTGAGCACATAATCTCCGATGGAAATTTCTTCATCGATCCATCCACCTTCGACGATACGCTGATCCACTCCTTCATAATGTCCACAAAGAAGAAGCAGATGTTTCAGTGTAGAAAGCTCCTCCACCCGCCCCTGCGTTAATCTCTTCCCTCGTGGGGAGAAAAGAATACGATGAGGCATTTGTGAGCTCCCAGTCATGAACCGTGAGTCTTCAATGGCATGAACCAACACATCCACTTTCAATACCATCCCGGGCCCTCCACCATACGGCGTATCGTCCACTTGTCGATATTTTCCCAGACCCCACTGCCGAAGGTCGTGAAATTCAAGTTTTAGCGCCTCTTGCTCCCGTGCACGTTGCACAATGCTCTCTGTCAGAGGACCCTGAAACATCCCCGGAAAAAGAGTAAGTATATCGATACGCATGGATGCAGTATACTGCAAATCGCATGCACAAGCCTACTATTGATATCCTCATGCCGACATATGAACCACAACCGGAGCATTTGCTTAGGGCAATCGATTCAGTGTTCGCACAAACAGAACAGAATTGGCGTCTTTTGATTCACGATGATGCATCAAAGACAGATGTGCGCTCTGCAATTGCGTTCTATCTTCGCGATCCCCGCATTACTTTTCAAAAAAGCACACAACACAAAGGCATCGGGGGTAATTGGAATGCCTGTCTCCGTTTTGTGCATGCTCCCTTTATACAATTTCTCTTTCAAGATGATCTATGGACATCATCGTATTTGGAAAGAACAGTCAACATTATGTCAAAAGAACATGATGTATCTCTCCTTTCTGTACACCATGCATACGCCTGTGAACGAGATATCGAAACAGCATTCAATTATCAATTTGTCCTTCAACAGAAGGAAAAATACTTGCGGCCGGGTAGACAAGACTCCCACATCTTTCTTATTGATTGGCTTCGCAGGGGTCTCTTTCCCAACGTGATAGGCGAACCCAGTTTCGTCATGCTGCGAAAAAGTCTCGTCGAGATTGTGGGAGACTTTCGTGAAGATTTCAAGCAGTTCCTCGATATTGAATACTGGGTACGCTGCCTGCAATACACCGACTGGTATTACCTCACGGAAAATCTCGGTACGTTTCGGGTGCATAGAAAAGGAACAAGTTTCCAAAATTTTCAGAGTGGAGTCGGTCTTACGGAGCGTTCTCGCTGTCTTTGGGAACTCTATAAAACTTTTCCGGAAAAAAGTGAGGAACGCCATGCAATCCGATGCTCTCTCCGTCCACACTTTATACGGATTGTAAAACAATCCATAAAATGGGGAGTACGAACATGTACAAGAATCGTCTCTGCAAAAGAGAAGTAAGTTTGCTATCCTTTTTCTGCATGATTCTTCCAAACATCATAACGATAATCGGCAATGCCTATGAGCTCTATCGCAAACAAACGGTATTGAACCGGATCACTCTCTGGACATTCTTCCCCGCCATGTGGCTATCAACTGCTCTCGAAAGTGTTTTTTCAACCTTCTTTACAGGAGCAATACTTTTTCCTCTCACACTCGTTACATCTGCTGTTATCATTGTTATTGTCACATTTGGGCAAGCAGGAACCCTTATTATCGCCAAGCGCGTTTTGGGCCACCCTGCCGGCCGATCACGCACATCGCTGCGACAAGTGTGTACATCGGCACGGGGTTTTATCATTCCTCTTCTCCTCACTGGAATTCTTCGTTCCTGTTTCTCCATTCTCTGGGGCCTTCTTCTCATCATTCCCGGCATCATCTATGCTCTGCGAACGTTCTTCTTCGATATTATCATCATCACAGAAAAGAAAAATTATCGTGCTGCACTCAAAGAAAGCATTGTCATCGTCAAAGGACACACATGGTCTATTCTCATCTACGTCATCGGCATTCAGATTCTCTTTTTTCTACCAGTGTATCTTCTGACCTATCTTATAAATCACGTCATTCCACAGGGCACATTCCTTTCTGTTTTTGTTCACGGCATAGACAGTCTCCTCATTGCTTATGCCATGATGTTTGAACTTCTCACAAAAACCGTCTTCATAAAAACGCTCCGCGCTACTCCCATTCAAACAATTCACCCTCCGGAAATTCATCAAGTACAACACTGATATACAATACTATTTCTTCATCACTGTCTCTTTCAGTACCGCATCAAAGACTGATGGATGATGAACGGCAAGTTCACTCAAAACTTTACGATCGAGATCGCATTTGCTGTCCTTGAGAGATTTCATAAATACGCCATACCGTATTCCACGGAAGCGAACTGCCGCATTCAAGCGGGAAATCCAGAGTGCGCGAAAGACCCGTTTTTTTTTGCGACGATCCATAAAGGCATGCTGACCGGCTTTCATTACAGCCTCATTTGCTTTCTTGAATGTCGAATGACGCATATCAAGATACCCCTTCGCAAGATCGCGAATCTTCTTATGACGCTTTCGACGAACGGAACCACGTTTGACGCGCATGGATTATACGTAGGGAGTAAGAGCCCGGAGCGTCTTTCTATCAGATGAATGGCCGGACAAAGCACGTGACAGGCGTTTCTGGCGCTTGTTTTTCTGTTGAAGCAAATGATTCCGGCTGTTTCTTTTCAACATAAACGCACCCTTTCCCGTACGGCGAACTCGCTTTTTTGTGCCGCTATGAGACTTCATTTTAGGCATGGCAGCCATGCTAGAAGGAAATCTCCATCAGTGCAATATCCTCAAACAGGTTATTTTTTTGGTCGTAGAACGGTAATAAACTGATTTCCCTGCATTTTAACTTCCTGTTCCGTCTCTGCAAAGTCCGATAATTTCCCTATTAAATTCCTCAATTTATTGGCGGCAAACTCCTTATTCGTCATCTCTCGGCCACGAAGTCGCACGGCCAGCTTCACCATATGTCTCTCATCAAGAAATTCCCGTGCCCGTTCAACAATACGATCAAGATCATGGGTATCCGTCCGAAAACTAAAACGCAGCATTTTTACTTCTGTTTGCTTATTATGCGAACGTTGACGTTTCTCTTTTTTTTGTAACTGATAGAGATAATTCCCGTAATCTCCTATCTTGACGACAGGCGGTCGTGCCTTTGGAGAAATTTCGATGAGATCGAGTTCTTGCGTACGAGCCTGCAGAAGAGCTTCTTGAAGAGATAATTCTTTCGGCTCTCCCTCGAAGTCCACGAGTAAAACAGTCGACGCAGTAATATTCTCATTCACGCGAGGACGTTTTCCTTGTTTAGACCGACGAATTGGACGACGATGCTTTCTGCGCAAAAAGAGGAACGGGGAAAAACTACAGTATAAAATACTGTACAGAGCAAATTATTTGTCAGTCAAGATCGAGAATATGCCTCTAATTTCATATGAAGCCGTATGCGTTCATTTGGAAGCATTCGCGATGCAATAGATTGCATGACGAAAAGTCTGGATGGCCACATATCAGATGATTCCAGAAGCTGCCCTGCGCGGCCTGCAAGAAGAAGATGTATTGGTTCTAACGATGTTTTCAACATATGTGCAAATGTAGCCAAGAGAGCTTCTGATACAAATGAACGCCGTATCTGTTCTTCAAATGAATGCGGATTCTGACTATATTCCAGAAGATCTGCGCCGAAAAAATGTTCCATTGTTACGATACCGGAAGGATTTTCTTCTTCCGTCATGATAAGAAGCTTCAGAAGCTCTTTCTCACGAAGAATATCGCCAACAGAGAGAAAACCTGCAAGTTGGATAAGATGCGAAATATCATCCACCATCTCTTGCGATGTTTCGATTGTTACGGTCAAAGGATGAACGGAAAGGATTTCCGTACTCCCGTCAGAAAGGGGAACAGGAATATCATGTGGTTCACCAATATGCAGAGAAACCGTGTCTTTCATGCTGCTATGCTCTTGTATCCACTGCTCGAGCACACTAAAGAATCCCAGAATGCGATGGTAATCTGCCTGATTCGGAATCACATACATCCGTACAAGTTCTTCTTCGGCATTTCCTAAAAGGAAAGATTGCATTTCTGCGACGCGAATCTGATCTTCAAGAATACGTGCCTGTTGTTGTAATACGGGAATATCCGCTAAAACCGGCAACTGCAAAGATGCGACCTGCTGAACCACAATCACATGCTCAAGCAACAGAAACGCGGAAAGAAGCAGGAAGATGCAACCACTCATATAGAGCGCAATCGGATGATCGGATAGCCGCGCATGAAAGGAAAAAACACTCATAACACAGGGAATGTCTCACGAAGAACAGACACATGTAGAGAAATATCGAGCGAAAACGGGGAAAATATTTCTCCATGCTCATTTTTCTGTCGAAGAAAATCCGGCTGCTCTATTACATAAATCCATGGAAGAGCCTGCAGTGCATCAATGAACTCTGCAAGAACTGTGGTACTGCTTGCTCCAGCAAAAACTGACCCTTCGAGTGTGAGCATATCACGTGCCGCATCGTACTGTATAAAAGAGATGCGTACTGCATCCTTTACAACAGAACTATGAGACAGAGCAGTACGAAGAATCTCTCTGCGCAGAGAAGAAAAAGAAACTTTTTTGTGTTTCTCCTGCTTGAGAACATTGTAGAGCGGATCCTGGCCGGGAAGAACCAATTGATTCCGATTGCGGCGCACGCGGGAAACATCTGCCTGTAACTCCTTGCGATACGTGATGAGATCACGGATATTTTTGGATTCTCCATGCACTTCTGTACGTGTCAATATCGGCAATAAAAATATCCACGACAGAAAAAGTAAAGTGGTCAATACCAGGAAAAAGAGGAAAAACGGCACAGCCATGCGACGAAACACTTCACGGAACGGTTGCACCATCTCATTATACTGTATACTTATCATCAGTAATACTATTTCCCCCTTCTCTCATGGAAGAGCTCATCCAAAAATTACAGGATCTACAGAAAGCTCTGAATGTTGGGAAGGACTCTCTTTGAGAAAAAACACATTCCCCAAAAAATACAGGAATTGGAAACACAGTCTAAGGATCCGACTCTTTGGCAGAAGCAAAAAGCGGCAAATGCGCTCTTTGATGATTTGCGTATACTGAAAGTCCAATGGGAACCCTTGAATGCGCTTATAACAAGCGTGAATGAGCTTCTTCTACTTGCAACAGACGCAACGCCGGAAGATGAAGAAGATCTGTTGCATGAGCTTCAAAAAATAGAACGCCAATGGGATACCATTCAGACACAGCTCTACTTGAGTGGAGAATTTGACCATCGAAACTGCTTTTTGATGATCAGCAGTGGTGCAGGAGGAACAGAATCACAAGACTGGGCAGCAATGCTCTTACGCATGTATCTGCGCTATGCTGAAGAGAAAAAGTGGAGCACAACACTCATTGAGAAAACCAATGGTCAAGAAGCCGGCATCAAGTCGGCAACGATACTCGTACAAGGAGATCCGGCATACGGTTACCTAAAATGCGAACGCGGAACGCACCGTCTGGTTCGCCTCTCCCCTTTTAACGCAAAAAATCTGCGGCAGACGAGCTTTGCACTCGTGGAAGTTCTTCCAGAAATCACCGAGACACAGGAAATAGATATTTCTCCGGAAGAACTTCGCGTCGATACATTTCGCAGTGGCGGCGCCGGTGGACAGCATGTCAATAAGACCGAGAGCGCCGTTCGTATTACTCATCTTCCGACGAATATTGTTGTCAGTTGCCAGAGCGAACGCAGTCAACAACAAAACAGACAACAGGCGATGAATCTTCTTCGCGCAAAGCTCCTTGAACGTAAACGCACACAGGAGCAAGAACAGAAAACGGAACTGCGCGGCGCAACGCAGAGTGCGGATTTCGGACAGCAAATTCGCAGTTATGTGCTTCATCCTTACCAAATGGTCAAAGACGTGCGCACCAATGTGGAAACGAGCAATCCACAATCTGTGTTAGACGGCAACATTCAGGAATTCATCGACGCAGAATTGAAGGCAGGATAAGAAAACACATTGTTTATAATGTGTGTACATAAAGAAAAGAGCTCTTGAAGAGCTCTTTATCTTTTAAAGGAATTCTTCGCTTCTTTAAAGATCGCGAGGCTGCACGGTGCCACGACCATTCTCTTTTGCTCTCTTACATGCCCGTTCAACCAACTTCGCCGTCTCCGCATCCAGCGCATCGGCAAAGTCCCCGGACATACGAAGACCGAGTTTATTAATCAATTCCTTCAGCTTGGAGACAACAACATGTCCGCTCATAGGAAAGGGGGTAAAAAGGTAAAATACGGGTGAATTGTACTGCTTACAGAATCAGATGCAAGGGATTTCCTCAAAATAACGAGGAAATAGGGCGAAAATAAGCAATTGACGGGAAATTCCATTCTTTTCTTTTATCAAAAATTGAGAAAAAATAGCTTAAAAAATGGCTTATAAAAGCCGAAATGTACCAAGACAGAGAATGGAGAAAAAGGGTACGCATTTTCCCGAAATGCTATCCTGCACACAAATACGGAGGGATGGCCGAGTGGTTGAAGGCGCACGACTCGAAATCGTGTAGGCTCGCAAGAGTCTCGAGGGTTCAAATCCCTCTCCCTCCGCCAGAATATTTTGAACCTAATGGCCCAACATACTACGAGAGAGACATGGAATTGGTGGCAGCTCATGCTCATACGCCATCGCCGCTCTATTCACTATGTCATTCAGATCCAACTCCGAAAGAAGCGCCCCCTCCTGTTCCACAACTTTCGAGGCAAGCGCCGCGCCAAGCTTTCCGCCGTCAGCAAGTGACCATCCGCCCATCATTCCTGTAAGGAAACCTGCTCGAAATGCATCGCCGGCTCCGATGGGATTGACGACTTTTTCCGTCCGGCACGACGGAAAAACCTCTTCCCCTTTCTGCGTGAAGATCGTGAATCCCTCTCCTCCATGCGTCACAATGACGTACTCGACTTCCCGAAGAACATCATCCAATGATATCCGCAAAAGATTGGCAGCAAGTCCCCACTCATAATCATTCACGATACATCCCGTACACAATTTCAATGCGCGCCACATCTCATCGCGTTCCATCGCAAGAACTCCCTGCCCGGGATCAAAGAGTGTTGGTACGCCCAATACATGACACCACTCCAGTGCCTGCAAATTCACACGAATATCTCGCGGGCTCATGATTGCATATCCAATTTCTTCACGCTTGCTGCTCAAATCCGGCCAGCTTCCATATGAATCCGCTCCCGGATGAAAGAACGTGATCTGACGTTCATTACAGTCCGTCGCTACGATCGCCATGGACGTTACGTGATCGGCCAACTGCTCGATGTATGTCGTATCGATCCCGCGCTCATCCAGAAGCGCACAGTATGCACCACCATCATGCCCGACAGTTCCGACAAGAAGCGGATCTTGTTGAAGAAGTCGCGCATTCCATGCAATGTTCGCTCCTGTTCCCCCATGATGCCTCTCAAAATGCTCTGCAATAAAGGCGACCGAGAGTTGTTCAAGATTACTTTCCTGCAGTCCTTGCACAAAGGATCCTTCGTAATGAAGAAGAAAATCATACGCGATAGAACCAGTGATGAGAATGCGGCAGGGCACAGGCAAAAAAGGAAGAATTGCTACTGGCTCTGATCCTAGTCCTTCCCTATACTGCAGCTCAATGAAAATCGCCATAATTGGTACCGGTTATGTGGGTCTCACGACGGCAGTCTGTTTCGCAGAATTTGGACACCGTGTTATCGGTATGGATATCGATGAAAAAAAAATTGCGATGATACAGAGTGGAAAGAGTCCAATTTTTGAACCGGGACTTGAAGAGATGCTCAAACGAAATCTTGAAAGTGGGCGCCTGACATTTACGATTGATCTCACAGAAGCGCTCCACGAAACTTTGGTCGTTTTTAGCGCTGTTGCCACGCCACCAAACGAAGATTTCAGTGCAGATCTTCGCATCGTCTATCAGGTCTGTGAAAACGTTGCACAGATCGCGGATCACAATTTCGTCTTCGTGAATAAATCCACCGTCCCGATCGGGACAGGAAGCGAATGCGAGGAGCGTATCGCCGCTATTTTGGAAAAACGCGGCGTCTCTTATCATATTCCGGTGATTTCCAACCCGGAATTTCTGCGGGAAGGATGTGCTGTAACAGATACGTTTCAACCTGATCGCATCATCGTCGGTGTAAACAATAATCCAGAGGCACGTGAACGTATGGAGGAAATTTATCGACCGGTTACACGCACAAAAAAACCAATCCTCTTCATGAATAGAGAGAGCGCGGAGATCGTAAAATATGCCAGCAACGCCTTCCTTGCAACGAAAATCTCCTTTGTGAACATGCTTTGTGAACTCTGCGAAAAAAAGGGTGCCAACATTCGCGACGTGACGCACGGCATGGGATTGGATGATCGAATCGGTTCCCGTTTTCTTCATGCGGGAATCGGATACGGCGGAAGTTGTTTTCCGAAAGATGTCAAAGCTCTCATTGCATTGAGCCGAGAGACAGGTATTCCCATGCCGATTGTTGAAGCCACACACGAAATCAATGAACGACAAAGACAACGTTTCTTTCAAGCACTTCTCTCTACGCTCCCAAAACGCGCAACCGTTGCCGTATGGGGTTTGTCTTTTAAGCCCAAAACTGATGATATGCGCGACGCTCCCAGCTGTGACCTCATTCCTCTGCTCTTAGCAGCAGGACACACGATACGCGTATTCGATCCAGTTGCGATGGAGAATGCAAAAAAAATCTTTGGAGATGGAATCACATACAATTCATCCCCAATGGAAGCTGCACAAGGAGCCGATACGGTCATCCTCCTCACAGAATGGGATGTCTTTCGCGGCATTCATCTGCAGGAACTCAAAAGCACTTTAAAAGGGAATCACCTCTTTGACGGCCGAAATGTCTATGAACTGCGAGAAGTTACAAAAGCAGGACTGACCTATCACGGCATCGGCATTGGCCCGGACCACTGCTACACTACGTCCATATTCCCTTCGTCACATGAACGATCAATCGAATCAGAACCTATCGATATAAAACGAATTGATCATTGACAATTTTCTCATCATGCATGTCTCTTTCCGTCCTCATTACCGGTAGTGCCGGCTTCATTGGATTTCATACAGTCAAAGCGCTCTTGGCGCGTGGGGATATGGTGATTGGCCTCGACAACTTCAATTCCTATTACGACGCAACCTTGAAAGAGAGGCGCAATGAGGTCCTCGAGAAATACGAAAACTTCACGTGTATTCGCGGTGATATCAAAGACACAGCAAAGCTGCAAGAAGCATTCAGTCTTCTAATAAAACCCTCCCCCTGCCCCCTCCCTAAAGGGAGGGGTGCAATGGAAACTCGCGTCTGTCATCTCGCCGCGCAAGCCGGCGTTCGCCACTCCATCGAACATCCCGACGAATTCATTCAAGATAATATCGTCGGATTCCATAACGTCATCGACGCTGCGCGAAAAAATGACATCGATGGTTTTGTCTATGCTTCCACAAGTGCCGTGTATGGCGATAACGCCAAGACTCTCTTTAGCGAAGAAGATAAAACCGATGATCAGGCATCACTGTATGGCATGACCAAGAAAGCCAATGAGCTTGAAGCGCGCGTGTATCACAAGCGCTATGGAATGTATGTTACAGGCCTGCGTTTCTTCACGGTGTACGGCACATGGGGACGGCCCGATATGGCGCTCTTTCTCTTCACGGATTGGATTTTGAAAAACCAACCGCTCCAGATTTTCGGGAAGGGAAAAATGCGCCGCGACTGGACATGCGTCGACGACATCGTTTCCGGCATTATTTCTGCTCTGGATAAAAACTACGCGTGCGAAATCTTCAATCTCGGCGGCGGCCATACCGAAGAGCTTATGGATTTCGTAACCATGATCGAAAAATGCTGCGGTAAGGAAGGGGAAAAGAATTTCCTCTCCATGCAACCCGGCGATGTTGTACAAACATCAGCCGATATTTCCAAAGCACGAAAAATGCTGGAATATGAACCGAAGACGCGAATACAAGAAGGTATTCCGAAATTTGTGGAATGGTATCGGAAGTATTACGGACTATAAGGCGATATAATCATATGCACGTATGAATCATCCAAAAGTCAATAATACTCTGATACTCGGGGCTGGACCGGCAGGCATGGCAGCGGCCATGGAACTCCATAAAGCACGGCATCATGTCCATGTGGTGGAAAAAGACATACAGGTAGGAGGTCTGGCAAAAACGCTGACCTACGAAGAAGACGGAAATGTCTTTCGCACGGATATCGGCCCACACCGATTCTACAGCAAAAACCCATACCTGTACGCATTCATTGCAGATCTCCTGCACGAGAAGTGGCAACAAGTTCCCCGCTGCACACGGTTTTATATTGGCGGAATATTCTATCACTACCCCATCCGCTTCACAGATGTCCTGAAAAAGATCGGTCTTTGGAATGCCTGTTGTATTCTGCACAATTATCTCTATGAGCGTGCACGAAAATGCATATGTCCACGAACACTGAACTCATTTGAAGACTATGTCGTGTCTACATTCGGTCGCAGATTGGCAGAATTTAATATGCTCAATTATACCGAGAAGATTTGGGGAGTACCCTGTAATCAGATTAGTATTGATTGGGCAAAACAACGCATCGGAAATCTCAGTGTCATCGCCGCTATCAAAAAAATGTTCATCAAGTGCGGTGGACCCAAGTCCCTTGTCGATATATTCTACTATCCTTCACACGGAACGGGTCTCATCTACGAAGCCATCAAAAACAAACTCCTTGCAGGCGGACACCAACTCTCGCTTCAGAGCGAGCCTGTTGTCATCCACCACGAAAATAACGCCATTACAAGTGTCACCATCAACACTCCGCAAGGAGAACAGACACTGTATCCGGCCTACGTGGTCAACTCCATTCCCATCACACGCTGCATACAACTCTTCTCACCCCCTCCACCACAGAACGTCATTCGTGCTGCACAGTCCCTGCGTTTTCGTTCACAAGTGTACCTTTTCCTTACGGTCAACAAGCCATCTATCAGTAAAGATAACTGGATCTATTTCCCTGACAAAGAAATCCCTTTCGGACGTATCAGTGAAATGCGCAACTTCAGCTCGCATATGTGTCCCGACGGCATGACTTCTCTCTTCGTGGAATTCTTCTGCTTCAAGGGAGATGAAATCTGGAATGCATCAAAAGAAGAGCTTTTCGAAATGTCCATCAGTACATTCGAAAAGATGAACTTTTTTATGCGACAGGATGTTCGCAATATCTATCTTCTGAAAAAAGAGCATGTGTACCCTATCTACGACCTGGATTACGCAGAACATGTACAAACAGTTTTAGAATGGACAGACAGCTTTTCCAACTTCTATACCATCGGACGCCCGGGACGCTTTCGCTACACCAACCAGGACCACTCACTTGAAATGGGAATTCACGCGGCAGCATGCATCTTAAACAAAAAGAAGTGGCAATATACGTTTGGAAAAGAGGATGAATACTTCGAACAGGGATATGTCCCGAAAACAGTTACAAATGAGGAATCCACACCTCCACAGGGAGACCGGGAACACGTTGCCACGAGTCCGGTATCCGGTTACAGGGATTCAAACAGATAACAGCGCCGGCATTCCGCAGAAACTCCGGCCTGTACTTTCGGACCGGCCACGAACTTTCGTACTGCCACTGATGGCCAAATGACCCATGAATGAGAAGTTCTCCAACAACACCTTTCTGCTCCAAATTATCGAGAACTATCCGTGCCTTACTTGGATACAGCACGGGAGGAAGTGCCCAAAATGTGATAGCAGTCACACCAAAAAGTATGATATACGCAGGAAGAAGTGGTAACGTCTGCCATCGTTGCAAAAGGAGAATACCCCCTCCAACAAAGAGCGGCAGAAAGAAGATGTCGTAGTAGTCACGAAAAGAAATGAAGATGAAGAAACTCACAAGAAAAAGGCTTCCCAAAAACCCCCATTGACGGTGACGCACCATTCCTGCCAGTCCCAACACAGAAAGAACCATGCTTCCTCCGGTACAAAAAGTACGGAGCAAAAAGTACACCCACCACCAAAGAGGAATATCGACATTTTCTGTGCCGGCATTGACAAAACTCGCGAGAATGAGAGGATTCGTGAGTGCATAGAGAAAGATAAGTCCTATAGGAATACATCCATAGGCCACAACTTCAACGAGAGACCGGCGATGAGAAAACAGAAGAAGGAAAACAAGAGGCATGTAGAGCACTGCCTGGTACGCAGTGTAGAGGGATATCAGCCATAGGATTCCTATGCAGAAAGCAAACAAAGACTTCTGGTGCCATGCGGGACGAAAGAAGAGCCATACGAGAAGAAGACCCTGCACTGCAGTCAGTGGAGCCATAATGATGGCACCGCCCCACAGCACCGTACCTGCAGAAAAAAGCCATCCTGCACACAGAAATAACTGAAACCGTCGGGGAAGCGTCCTCGTCGTGTCCCATACAAACCACACCGCATGCACAAGAAGTGATGCGAACAGAATCCGC
Organism: Candidatus Peribacteria bacterium RIFCSPHIGHO2_02_FULL_49_16; assembly: GCA_001788955.1. GTDB lineage: Bacteria > Patescibacteriota > Gracilibacteria > Peribacterales > Peribacteraceae > 2-02-FULL-49-16. The sequence goes on from MFXT01000023.1 coordinate 65,849, forward strand.
CACAGCCATTCCTGAACTATCCACCCATCAGAAAGGTGGAGTACCCATCGCACAAGAGGAGGTTGAGGGTACGGAATGTTGAGTAAGTATTTCGCCTCATCCGTCCGGACACCGCCAATGGACTGCACCCATGCGAGCAAAAATGCGTAAATCTGAAGGCCAAGAGTTACAAGGAAGTAACTATGTACACGTTTGTAATGCACCGGGGTAGGAAAGTTCATAACACTGAATAGCATCCTCTCCCCGCCCGTGACGTCGGTGGAGGACACGAAAACCACTTTTGTACACTTCCTGGAACAGGATATCCGACATAAGCCAGCCTTGCTCCTTAGTAAGGCTCTCAACAGAGAGCCGCACCTGCTGACGCAGATCCGCATCCAAATACAGGAATCGCAAATTCCATGCGCGGACGCCGAGCAAAAGAACCAGGATTGCACTGAAACAAACAAAGACAACAAGCCATCTATTCCGCCTCCAGAGCAATGAAAGAATGTGTATAAAGAACTGCATCTGAACGCATGCATTGAGTTTGCTTGCTCCCCGTTCACGTAACCGAAAGATCAGGGGTATTTCCTGCACGCGTGCACTGCGTGGAATTGTTCCAAGGATTTCCAACAAAATTTTAAATCCTCGCGGACGAAGCTTGTCACGAATATCGGTAAAGACGGACCGAGATACGGCGAAGTATCCACTCATCGGATCACGTACGCGGTTCGTGCACACAAGCCATGCACATGCCGTGGCAACAAAACTCGCAACATGTCGCGCCTGTGCCCATCCTTCGACACTGCCTCCGGACACATACCGGGAACCAATGGCTACGGTGACGCCTGACCGAATAGCCGCATAGAGCCGTGGCAGAATCATAGGATCGTGCTGGCCGTCGCTATCCATTACCGCAAGTACATCCCCTTTCGCCACAGAGAACCCCTCGACCACCGCAGAAGATAGTCCCCGTCGGCCAATCCGCCGAAGAGTCCGTACATACAGGCGATCTTCGGAGAGCGTTTCGGCGAGCTCCCACGTTCTATCCGGGGAATCGTCATCTACAATGATCACTTCAAAGGGGATATCCTGCAGGGCAGTATCGATTTCTTCGAGAAGCCCTTGCAGGTTCTCCGATTCGTTGAATGTGGGCAAAACAAGCGAAAGCATGAAAATAGTATATCCTAGCCCCAACCTTGGCCATATCCCTGGATCATCCCTATACTGCCCTCTCATGCGCATCATTATTACCGGCTCCTCCGGCACCATTGGAACCCGCCTCTGCGAAAAACTCCTCGCAGAAGGCCATGACGTCTGTGGTCTCGACTGGGCACCCAACAAATGGAATGCGGATATACAGCGTATTACTACAGAAATAGACCTCCGAAATTGGAACCAGATCGATACCGCCAGAAGTGGATTACAGGCAGACCTTCTGATCCACTTGGCAGCCAATGCGCGCGTCTACGAACTTGTCGAACACCCTGACCGCGCACGTGACAACGTACTCACAACATTCAATGCTCTCGAACTTGCGAGACAGAATGCCATTCCACGCTTTCTGTTTGCTTCATCACGTGAAGTATATGGAAATGTACATGCAGAGGTGTACACGGAAGATATGACAAACATTGATGAATGCGAGAGTCCATACACTGCCGGTAAAATAGCGGGAGAAGCATTGGTGCAATCTTACCGTCGCTGCTACAACCTTGAGACCATCATCATGCGCTTCAGTAACGTATACGGCATGTATGATGATTCCAACCGCGTGATTCCGCTCTTCATACGCCAGGCACAAGCAAACGAACCGATGACAATTTTCGGGAAAGAAAAATTTCTCGACTTCACCTATATCGATGACACGATCCAGGGAATTATGCTGTGCATAGAAAAATTTGATGATGCAAAGAGTGAGACATATAACATCGCCTTTGGTGAAGGCAATTCCATTGTGCGACTTGCGGAGATAGTAAAAGAACAGCTTCGCAGTTCTTCACCCATAGTCATCAGCACAATGCGTACGGGAGAAATCACACGTTATGTTGCAGATAGTACAAAAGCACGACGTGCGCTAGGCTATAATCCACAAACACCATTTGATGAAGGAATAAAAAAGACCATTCAATGGTACAGTGAACACCTCTCCCATGATCGATCACTCGCAGGATCCAAAGCAGGCCAGAGAAGTGTATGACACGTATTGGGAATCGACCGAAGACTCGTATCCCCACTACCCCACGATTCGTCATCGAAAGAGATTTATCTTGAAGGAAATACAGAAATTTTTACAATGTCATTCTGAGCCTGCTGAAGGATACACAAGCATTTTCGACTTCGGCTGCGGTGAAGCTTCCCTCCTTACAACCATTCAGCAGACATTCCGGATTCCCCAAAAACATCTCGCAGGCAACGATATCTCCGCATTTGCTGTCAAACGTGCACAGCAAAAAATTCCCGAAGGCACATTCTTTCCGAGCGCATTTCCGGCAACAGATCAGAAGTACCATATCATCATCTGCAGTGAAGTCATTGAACACACAACGGAATACCAGAAAATCCTCCGATGGATATTTGATCATCTCCGCAAAAATGGGCTTCTCATTCTCACCACCCAATCCGGCCGCATCCATGCATCCGACCGGTACACTCATCATACGCAACATTTCAAAAAATCCTGTCTCGATGCGCTTCTCAAAAACATCGGTTTTCATATTCAATCGTCACGTCTATGGGGATGGCCCTTTTTCACCGTCCAAAAATATCTCACCGATGTGAATTTTGATCATGTACGCGACCGGTATCTGGAAGGAAACATCTCTCCGTCTAAAAAACGTATTTTTAACGCGGCATACGCTTCTTATCATCTGCACGATCTCATTCCCTTTGGGCCGCAGATCTATAGCACCGCCAAGAAAACATAAGCTATTTTTTCTCTTCGTGATATGTACGCTCCGTATTCACTTCCCAGAGGTTTGAATCGTCGATGCGGCCTTCGACGATATTGTCGACAGCCGTCATTGCCGTGAGCATGCTGTGATCCTGATTGTTATAACGATGCATACCGTTACGGCCAATAAGGAACATATTAGGAATTGTTCTGACATAATCACGAATGACATCCATACGATCGTACGTGCCAAAGTATGCAGGATACGTTTTTGGCATACGTAGTACACATCCATCAATCACATCCGCACGGTCAATAAAACCGATCTTTTCCATTTCCGCGATACCAAGTTCCTTCATCTCTTCATCCGACAAATTCCAAATTTTATCTCCTTCATCCACAAAATACTCGAGGCCAATCCATGTCATACCCTTTTCCTTCACAAGATACGGACTCCAATTATTGAACACCTGCACGCGCCCCACTTTCACATCTCCTTCCTGCACATACACCCAGTTATCGGGAATCGTTTGTTTCGGCTCTTTCTTTCCCTCCGTCACATGTAATTTCGTCAGTAAAAGTCCCACGGTAATAAAATCACGATAGATCAGTCCATTTGCAACGTTGCGCACATCTTCCGGCGGCTGCGGCTCGATCATCCCCATCAAATGCTTAATCGGCATCGTGGAAAAGAAGTAGTCACACTTCATGCTACGCTCTTCTCCCGTATGCATATCTTTCATGGTGACAGACACAACCGTCTCACCTTCAAGCCGCACGCTAGAAATCACTGTATGCATGTGTATCTCTCCTCCCATGTCAGTAATCTTCCTTGCCACCACTTCCCACATCTGCCCAGGACCAAGTTTTGGATAATAGAAACGTGTGATGAGACTCGTTTCACGTTCCTGCTGTGATTTTTGAAAATCACTGCTTAAAAGATCTTTGATCGCATGAGAGACGGCACGCTTCAATGACAATCCTTTGATGCGCTGCGCGCCCCAATCCGCTTTGATCTCGCTGCACTTCACTCCCCATACTTTCTCCGTGTAATCGCGAAAAAATGTTTCATAGAGCCTATGACCGAAACGATTGATAAAAAACGCGTCGAGATATGTTTCATCCTTCACGGGAAAAATCTGTGATTGTATATAACTCAAACCAATGAGAAAGGTATTCCACAATCCCAGACGATTTGCCACCGTAAGCGTAATCGCAATCGGATAGGGGAAAAAATGACGACGGTAGAAAATTCTGGAGAGCCTCGGCCGCTGCAACATGACAAGATCGTCCATCTCCGGATTTGGCCCTTCTTTTGCATATTCAATCTCATGCTCTTTTTCGTGCGTATCTGAAGCCGGTGCTCCTTGTAGAGGTAAGATGTCAAACCACCAATCCATCACACGTGCACTTTTACTAAAAAAACGATGACCGCCGATATCGATGCGGTTCCCTTTGTAATTGTACGTCTGCGCAATGCCACCGATGGCATCCGTCGCTTCGCATACGATCGGATGAATATCCGTGCGTTTGAGAAACTCATACGCGGCTGTCAGCCCCGCAGGACCTGCTCCGGCAATAACGGCAATTTTTTGTGACACACACGAATTGTAGCTACTGCAAAGGAAAAATGAAAAATCATCATCAAATTGCTCCTACATCCAAATTCTCTTGTCTCTTAAACACGAATCCATGCGATAATGAATAATTCCAAAAGGCGAGAATGGCTATTGCAAGCGCTTTTGCAAGCATGTATTGCAGGCCAAACCAGTAAAGAAATGACGCAATCCCCACATTCAAGACAAAGCTCGTTCCATAGACGAGAAGAAATTTCAAAAATTGTGTTCCATGCTTTTTCTCGTGATTTTTGAACGTGAAATACTTATTGGAAAAGAACACCACGATCAATGCAAAACTCGTTGAGCCGACATATCCGACATACGGAACAACGCCGAGAATCTGTACAAGGATGTAAAGTGATGAAAAGTCGACAATCGCCCCCGCCCCCCCGCATACCGCAAAACGCATGCCTTGAAAGACATGCATACGAATGAAAGGATGACGCAAGGAAAGATGCATTCTTATGAAGAAACAGCTATTCCTAATTCCACTCCGCACTTCTTGCAATCCGCCTCCAGCATGATTTTTGCCAGTTCCTCCACGCTCGTCTTCGCTTCCCATCCCAAAAGACGCTTTGCTTTCGATACATCGCCGATAAGACAGTCGACTTCCGCAGGACGGTAATAATACGGATCGGTTTTGACAATGATTTTTCCACAAGACATATCTCTATACTGCTCGTGTATTCCTTCACCTTCGCGCTCATAGCGAATTCCCGCATAACCTAAACATAACTCCAGAAATTCCCGCACAGATGTCGTGCGTCCTGTGGCAATCACAAAATCTTCCGGGAGCGGTTGTTGCACGATCAACCACATCGCCTCAACAAATTCCGGCGCGTATCCCCAGTCTCGCTTGGCATCGAGATTACCGATCAACATGCATTCAAGTGTTCCTGCAAGGATATGTGCAAGGCTCAATGTGATTTTGCGTGTGACAAAATTCTCTCCTCTGCGAGGCGATTCGTGATTGAACAAAATGCCGTTCACGGCATACATCCCGTAACTTTCGCGATAATTGCGCGTGAGGTAGAACCCATATGCCTTCGCGCATGCATAGGGACTGCGTGGATAGAACGGCGTCTCTTCATTTTGGGGAATTTGGAGAGCTTTTCCATAAAGCTCACTCGAACTCGCTTGATAGAAACGCGCCGGAAGTCCGCTCGTCCGCAGCGCTTCAAGCAAACGTGTCGTACCGAGTCCCGTGACGTCGCCGGTATATTCCGGCGTATCGAAACTGACTCCCACATGGCTCTGTGCCGCGAGATGATAAATTTCATCCGGACGGACCGCATGGAGAATGCGCAAGAGAGAATTGGAATCGCAGAGATCTCCATAATGGAGATCGTGACGCAATCCTTTCGTCCGCACATGCGAAAACAGATGGTCGATGCGGCCGCGATTGAATGTGGATGAGCGACGTACGACACCGTGAACTTCGTACCCTTTTTCCATAAGAAACTCCGCAAGATACGACCCGTCCTGTCCGGTAATACCGGTGATTAATGCTCTTTTTTGCATTGAAGTAGCTTGCAAAATAGCATGATCATACTTCGCATTCCAGACCAAATTTTTCTAAAATACGCAATACAGTACAGGAGAAATACAACATCGACCGTTGCCGGAATGAGGAAAAACCACCATTGTAATCGAAATACGGCTCCATGATTGAGATAGAAGTAGAACCACTGAAAATGGAGCGTGACAAGCACAATCGGAATCCAGAGCGGATACTTTTTGAGAAGCGGAATTGCCGCAAAGATAAGAAAAAACACCCCCGTTTCCATATAAAAGTGATCCAGATGATCGAGAAGCACATTGAGCCCTATGCCAATGACCGCCCCCAGTCCCAGTGCCAAAGGAAGCAGTTTTTCACGGAAATATTCCTTTGAATAAAAGATGGAAAAGAGTCCGAGCATCATGAGAATCGGCGTTGTCTGGAGCATGTTGCCGTGTCCCGTGCGTGCAGGATCGATGAAGTAATAATTATGAATGGAAAAAAGAATCTGGAGCGCATGCATGAGATTCAAAAAAATACGCCCGGGCCCTTGCCAAATATTGAATGCCGTCTGTTCCTGATGCACGCCGACATTGATGCCGCCGGTCTGAAGAAATTGGACAATGACATACGCTGCCGATAAGACAATTCCAATAGCGACAGCTAACCAAACTGTTCGCCGATGATTGTTCGCTGATAGCTTTTTGGGCCACACCGCTAAAATTAATGGACCCAATGCCACTGCAAACGGCAATGATGTGATCGCGAATGCCCATGCGACACCCGTCCACCATGCTCCGCGCACTGCACCAATGATTGTAAGAAAGAAAAGAAGATTGTAGAACGCAACCATCCATCCACGCAGAGCGGAAAATGAAAGAAATGGCATCAGTGCAATAATTGATGCAAAGAGCGCCGCTTCAAATGTTGAGCCGAAGAGCGCGCGGGCTGCGAAGAATGCAAAGAGTGGAAGAAGTATTCCTGCCAACATCTGCATATGAATTTGCGTCATGGCGGATTCCGTAAGCACGTACCACGGAACGGAAAGGATATTCATGCCGTGAAATCCGGGAATGGAAAGATCGAGCGTCCCTCCTGCAAGCGTCTCTATAAATTTTTGATAATAAAAGTAATCATCATTGGGCGCAGGAGTCGCCAAAAGCATTACCAAACCCGTTACACCGACTAAAAGAGCCATGTATATCCATTCAAGCCTGTATTTTTGTAGAACCTGAATCACCGTGGTGCCAGTATAGCAGGACAACGCTATACTTTCCGTATGAATAAGCCCATTCTCTGCATCGTCGGCTTGGGGTACGTCGGTCTGCCTCTGGCATATGCCTTTGTGAAAAAACACTATACGGTGTACGGCTTTGACATCTCTCAAAAACGCATCGAGGAGCTTCGTCGCGGCTTGGATACAACGAACGAACTGACAGAAGAGGATTTGCAACAGATCGAGATGACGTTCAGCAATGATCCGCGCATCATTCAAAAAGCCGATATTGTCATTCTCGCCATCCCCACCCCCGTCGATAGCAATAACAAGCCCGATGTACGTTTACTCGAGTCCGCATCGGCCACCGTCGGTGAAAACCTGAAAAAAGGCGCCATCATCGTCTACGAATCTACGGTGTACCCGGGTGTCACCGAAGAAATCTGCGGGCCGATTCTCGAAAAAGCATCCGGTATGACGTGCGGCACAGACTTCATGCTCGGTTATTCACCGGAACGCATCAATCCAGGTGATAAGAAACATACCGTCGAAACGATTATGAAAGTCGTCGGGGCAAACGATCCAAAAACTCTCACCACACTCACCGAACTCTATCGTTCAATCGTGCAGGCAGGTATTCATCCGGTTGCCTCCATCAAAGTCGCCGAAATGTCCAAAGCCATCGAAAATGCACAAAGAGACCTGAATATCGCCTACATCAACGAAGTGGCTATGATGTGTTCACATCTCGGCATTTCCACAAAAGATGTGCTCGAGGCCGCAGGAACGAAATGGAATTTCCTGAAATTCACTCCCGGTTTGGTCGGCGGCCACTGCATCGGCGTAGACCCGTATTATCTTGTGGAAAAAGCGAAACAATTGGGCATGGATACGCATATCATCGCCGCAGGTCGCAGCGTCAATGACGCTATGAGCGTCTTTGTCGCAAAGAAAATTCTCGATGCACTCCACATGCAACCCGCCCTCGCGCGCATTCTCGTTCTTGGTCTCACATTCAAAGAGAATGTACCAGACACCAGAAACAGTAAATCGAAGGAGGTTATCGAATATCTCGAACATGCGGGGTGTTCCGTCGAAATGCATGATCCCTATAGATCATCCGGATCACGTAAGCACGCTTACGATGCCGTCGTCCTACTCGTTGCCCATAAGGAATATGTACAGAACAACGGGGAGTTTGTCTTGTCTGCAACGAAAGAGGGAGGATTGGTCTATGACCTAAAATCGGTTCTGGATCGAGAAAATGTGGAAAAACAAGGAAAAAGGTACATGGCACTGTAATAAAGAATGTGGCGAAGCGTGAGTAAAAAACTCGTCCGAACAAGTGGGTCTCGTGGGTCCCACTTGTGCAGGACACCGCAATAAGGGAAAGGGGTCCGTGGGGAAAACCGCAAGGTTTACCCCACGCTCTAAAACTCCACCTGGTGCTTTGCATCGAATAGCTCCGCATCCTCCACTCCTTGTTCCTTCCTCAAGGCTTCCAAGATGGATAGCGATGTGGAGCCGCGACGGGAACGAACGCCGTACGTGAACTCCATGCGGTCGCCATGGGCATGAGCAGAAAGGAGCCGATACGTATCGGTGAGTTTCGCAAGCTGCGTCTCGTATGCCGCCGTATTCATCGTGCCGCTGTTTCCATTGCACATCAGACGTAAAATACTCTCATGTTTACTCGTCATGCCAAAGTTCATCCATGTCAAACAAAGAATCACCGCACACACGAAAGCGGTCGTCAGCATCGCCAACCAATACATCTCTGCTCCCATCGCAAGTCCCACGGAAAGCACAAACAGGATATAAGCCATGTCCTTGGGATCTTTTACCGCTGTTCGAAAACGGATCAAAGAAAATGCGCCAAGAATGCCAACAGCACGAAGTAGGCTCCCGCTCGCAATGATCATGACCACAGCTCCGAGAATTCCAAGAAGCACCAGCGAGAACTGGAATGATTGCGAGTAACTCAAGCCACGATGCGTCGATCGATATACGAGCGCGATGATAAATGCGAAAATGAAACTTCCTGCAAGGATGATGCCCATCGTAATAGGATCGAGCCCAAATACTGCGCCGATATCGGGGATAACAGGTTGCATTGGAGAGAATGTAGAGGAAAAAGTCCATGCCCTCAAGCGAATCCCACCCATCGTCTATCCATAGGCTGTTCCACACCAAATACTGTCGGCCGCAAAACCGAAACAACCATTGCGTACTTGGAATACGCCGTGCGAGACAGTGCAAACTCTTGAATCACATCGTGAAACCACTGCGGGATGGCATGATTGCATTTGAGCTCCATCACGCAGTATCCATTCATACATGAACGCAATGGTTGACCTCCAAAAAGAAGCGGCGGACGCCATGCTCCCTGAAGATCACCATCGAAAGTGATACGAAATGTGCGATCATGTTTTCCTACAAAAGGAATACGTTCATATCGCACAAGCGCCGTCGGTTGCAGGTTGTACCATCCTCGAAGCAACTGCGCTTCCGCAGTCACCTCTTCTTTTGCTTCCACCCGTTGCAGAATATGCCCCAAAAGATGCGGCATGGGATGCTTTTTAGATAAGTGCCCCACCGAGAGCGAGAGACGATCTTTGGAAACGACAAAATCGTGTCGCCGTTTTATTTCCAGAAACGACGCGGTGGTTTCCGAAAATTCCGATGCATACGTGCGCAGACGCAACTTGCGCCGCGACAACATTCCCGCATCCTTTTCATAGAGGGAATGCAAATCCATGGAATCAAAATACAGAGAGAGAACCGGATAGCGGGTGCGCCCGGTCCCTTCGGAAACAAGATACGGATCCGGCTGCATATACGGCCAAATTCGTTCTATAAAACGACGAACATGCCGTGTAGGCAGCACATACTTTAATTCGATACGGCGAAAATGGAGTGGCGTTTCCCGTTGTTGTTTGCGAAGAAGAGTAATCACGGTTCAATCGTAATTGTAGCGCCATTCTCCTCCTCTTCACGCACGCCATTTTCTTCAAATTGACTGTCCTCCACCATGATGGACGGCGGATCGAAGATCGACTTTTTGACATACGCGCCAATGGCAATGTCATTGCCAATGAATGATGCGTCTTTTACAAGAACGTGCGATGCATCTTTTACAGCAATGCCATAGTGACATCTTTTGAGAGTCACGGAAACGATGACCAAAGTAGATGATTCGCCAACACTGATGCATTTATCTCCAAAACCGTCGATCTGTATGTTTCGAATCTCTATGTTTGACCACGAAATATCCACTCCATCACCATTACTGTCAAAGCCATCGCCACTGATCACAAACGTACTGTCTTCGAGCACTCCGGAAGATGCACTGTCAATATCCAATGCATCTGCGTAGGAATTTTCAAAATGCAATCGGACAAGATCTGCCGAAACATATTTGATGTTCAATGCGTCATCGCCATGCGAATCTGTGAACGTACTATCGCGAATCGTCACGGGACTTGCATGAAATGCCACCATACCTGATGCAAAGATTCCATTGAGAAATGTTTCTCCTCCTCCGGAAAATTCCGCCCACCGCACCTCGCTTGGAAGATTCGCATTCGCAACAAGGAACGATCCCCACGGATGCGTCGTCGCTCTTTCGAAAGAAACGGGGCTCCCTTCTGTTCCAGCAACAGAAACGGGAGCATACGACAGAAGCGTGACGCCGCTTCCCATGCGCACGGTCGTCCCCGGCAAAATTCGCAGACGGGACACCGTGGAGGGAACAATCACATGCTCAAAGAACGTCTGTGTTCCGCGTAAAAACACACTGCCTTCTTCTCCTGCCGTAAACATCGGATACCGCGAAAGAAAATCCTCACGGCTTCGGTATGCTGCATGCAGATGCTCAAATGTTCGATCATCAATGAGAATCTCATTCAGAATATCCGCTTTTTCTCCCGTCACTGCATTGCGCATACGCAAGTTCAACGGAAAATCCGCATCGGTAAGAGCGGCGTCTCCGCGAATACGTACAAGGAAAAATGTATATCGCGTATGCGGAGCGCCTTTGATGATTTCGTCTTCGCCGATCAGCGGATCTCCCGGCGCCATCAGCGAAAGAAATTCATCTGTCGTGCGGATTTCCCGTCGGTTTTTTTTATCGGTCTTCTCGCCCAAAGCAAGAGGCACGGAAGCATCATCGTTATCCCACACATTATCGCCATTATCGCGCAAAAGCCGAACTTCTCCGCGCTCTATTGCATCAGCAAGATCATCCGCACCATAGAATCCCGCAAAATGCACCGGACTGATGCCGCGCACGGTTCCTTCGATCGTCGCCAAAAGACCACGCTCTTCCTGCTCTTTCGATGGGATCCGTTGATGGACGAGAATTTCCGATAACGAAAGTTCTTGCTTGAGAAAATCAATATTTGCACGAATATTCCGCATGGCAATGTCCAGCTCCTTTTTGACCGTACGATTGCTCGGAAGTTTGACCGGATCGCGATATGCAGGTCGCTCAACGAGCGACCGCAGCTTCTGTGCATACGCGAAATCTTCGTTGACGCGCTCCTCATCATTGATGTAATTCCACAGAAATACATACGCACGATACTTCCATTCCGGAACGCGAAAGAGTTCATTCAGAAATGGATTGCCCGGAAGTGCCAATAACGTTTGCGGTGCATATAAGCTGATATCCCACGGAACCGGTTCCAGTTTCCCTTTCGACGTGTCAAAGAAGAAACGCGCATTATGATCACGCACATGTCGGCTGCCGGAAAGCAGACTCAACACATACCACTTCGTGAGAAGATCGACATCAAATAACGTCTCGACTGTCTCATGATATTTCGGCCGAAGGTGCGCATCATGCTCCGACAAAGAACGAAGAAGCTCGATATCTTCAAAAGACGCGTGCGCGCCGGCGAGGCGCTCTTCGTACGTATTCCAGTATGCACTGTCTGCAAAAACATCATCCCACTGCTGAAAATACGACGTGCCGCCATCGGCTCCGTAGATCGTCACATCACCCACCCGCCCTTGCTTCTCCAGCATTTCTTTTGTCCAATGTTCCACTTCCGTATAAATCATCGTCGAACTGCCATTGAGCGAAACGGTGACAAATTGCATTGGCGGCTGCAGGAATCCGAACTGTTTCGCACGCCATGCGTTGAGTGACTCCGCAATCCAGCCGCGATCTTCCGGAATAATCAGATTGATTTCCTTTTTTCCATCAAAGAGCTCATCCATGAATTTTACCCTCCATGATTTCTTGCGGTACGCCCAATGATTAAAAAGATCCCCGCGTACGCGCATTTTGATCGCATACTCTTTCCCATGTGCATGAAACACTCCATCAACCCATATCTTGGCGTCATCCGTCAAAAATACATTCCCATACCAAGGAGAAGGAACGTTCTTCGGCAACACTTCTTCTATTTTTTGCAAATCGGCAGGAGCAACCGAGATGGCATACTGTGGCAATTCCTCCGGGACAGATGATCCCCAATAGAAGATATTGAACGTCCGATCGAGGACGCGAATACCTCCAAGAACCCCAGGAATCCTACCAATAATCGTCTGCCGCGCCAATACGCTGTTCGGCGTCGCTTGATAGAACACGAGCCCCAAAAATCCCGAGAGACCAATCTCGAAAAGGAGAAGTGCTATGAGGATGCCGAAGAGGACTTTTATGCGGTTCATGGTGATAGAGAATACTATAACGCCAATTCCTGCCGTAAAAACTCAATATTCCCTCGCAGCTGCGCCATTTTCGCATCCAAATCCCTCTTTACCTCCCGATTACTGTAAAACTTCCGTCCGTCGCGGTATGCCGCACGTTCGATATACGAACGAAGACGCTCTGCTTCCGCCAGATCCGCATGGACGATTTGCTCATCTTGCAGATAGTCTCGTAAGAATTGATATGTGCGCTCCCTATATGCCAACAGGGGCAACATCTTCTCCCAAAACTCATAAGCGGGCGACTGTTCAAGAGACACCAGCGCCGCGCTATGTATATCCCACACAAACGGACGGAACTTTCCAAGCGTTGGATCAAAGAAGAATCGCGAATTCCCAATACCCACATGAGAATCGCCCGCAAGTAAACTTAATGCATGCCAGCGCGCAAGCTCATCAACGTCAAAAAGGGCATCTACCCTCTTTGCAGCTTCTTCCATAGAAAGACGATTGTTCTTCAGCAACCAAAACAACTGTTCCAGTTCTTCATACGAATTCTGCGGAGAAACAACGGATGTTTCGTACTTCTTCCAATATCCCATATCTTCTCCCATCGGATCCCATCCGGGATTGAATGCCGACGTGCCAACCTCTCCCGCGTGGTAAAAATTCGCATCACCGGGAAGTCCGAGCTTTTCGAGCATATCCTTCGTCCAGTGTTCCGTTTCCAGATACAGCATAGGCTCACTGCCGTTGAGCGAAACCGTCACAAATCGCGTCGGCGCAACAAGAAGGCCAAATTTCTTTGCGCGCCATGCACTTAAAGCATCAACAAACCACGCGCGATCTTCTGGAATGATAATGTTCCATTCCTCCATGCCACGAAAGAGCTTTCCATCACGCACATCGATGCGCCACGATTTCTTTGGAAATCGCCAATGATTGTACCGCGTCCCCCGCACACGCATCTTGATGGGAAGAACGTCGCCATCCGCGTGTAATTCCCCCTGTATCCACGCATCCGCTCCTTCATTAAGCAGATATACATCATCGTTTGTTTCCGCCGCACGTTCCACCGATTTCAGCTCCGCCGGATCGATGCGCAATTCGTAGTGAGCAAGCGTCTCTTCTGGTTTTCGACCACGGTAGAAAGGATCTGCAAGTTTATCCAGTCCACGCACCAATCCCGGCAACCATTTCATCTTTCCAATAATCGTGTAATTGACGAGATCCCCCTTGGGAATCGTTTGATAGAGAACGGCGCCGAAAAGAAGAACACCCAAACCTGCAAGGACCGTGCACACACACGCGATGCCGGTAGCAAAGCGAAGACGATTCACAAGGACAGTATGGCCTTTAAAAGCGCATCCGTCACCGTGTCATGGCCATATTCATTCAGATGCGGATCAAGTTTGTAGTAGAGAAGATGTCCCTGCTTCGCTTGCGCCAAAAATGCCGGACGAAGATCCAGCACGGATATGTCAGAAAACTCCTCCACAATGCGATCAAGCAATCCCGATGGATTCCATTCTTCTCGTGAAACGCGATCACGGTACTCCTCGATCACTTCCTCTCTCCATTCTTCGTGAATTTCAAATGCGCCCGGCATGAGAAGAGCAATGTACCGTCCCCCATCACGTTCGACTTCTTCCCGCATGGTGCGCGCAAACATCGTGAGCAAAGCAAATCGTTCCTCTTCCGCCTGCTTTTGTCCTGTATTTGTGTACCAAATAAAATCCCGAAGGAGCGTATGAAGAGCAAGTTCTTGATTTTTCTGTTTGATAGTCCGCGCAAAGAGATAGGTGCGGCGGATGATTTCGCTTTTTTTCAGCATCACACATTTCCAGCTGCAATCGGGAGGGGCTTCCGGCCAAATCTCCTCAAGAATAAACTTGCCATGTTCATTCCGTGAAGCGATAAAGTGCATATCTCTTCCGACAAGATCATTTTCCGCAAAGAGAACCTGAACCACGTAATCCGCCTCGAATGTGCGACCAAGATTCCGGTAGAAGACCAGTTCCTTCACCGGATCGGCTCCTCCGATGCCCAAAGCACGCACCGTAATGGGTCGTCCCAACCGTTCTTCCAACCGCTGCCCAAGTTGTTCAACGAAACGTTCGTGCTCCGGCACCTGTTTTGCTTCAACAAACGAATCGCCGATAAAAAGGATGCGCAGTTCATTATCCCGATCCTTTACGGGAAATTCCTGTCCGCGAAATCCACGTGAATTTGTCCGAATATGCGTCGTGTATTCCGGCGTACGCATGGTCCACTCCGTATTCGGCGGATTGACCCGGCCAAGTTCTCTGTCGTAGACACGATGCACGTCGCCACGGGAAAAAAGTATTCGCCAGGCGCCTTCGGAAAGGAGCAGCATCAGAAGAAGAACAAGAAGAGAAAGAAAAATGTTTTTGGCCAAAGGGAACTGGGTTATTAAGTTATTGAATGAGTGGGTTTCCGCGCTGCTACGTAATAGCCCGAACATAAGATGTTCTTTTCTTTCTCACGATGATGAATATCTCCATACTCCGCTGTCACAACCCATCCCAAACACACGCGAACCAATAACGCCTTCAAAAACCACAATGACTTACACGGCCGCAGCCACAACGTATCACACTGAAATCCGATGCGTTGGTAGAGCACCGCCAGTGTCTCCATCGTCGTCGCCTCATCTACAATATCTTCGATTTCGAAGTCTTGCAGCAAATGCCGAAGACCGTACTTCGTATAACGATAATAATCTCCCGGCACATCGTGTAGAGGAAACACAAATCGCGTGCTCAAGAGAAGCAATCCTCCCGCCTTAAGCACCCGATGAAATTCCGCAAGCGCCTTTGCCGGCGTATGGAGGTGTTCGAGCACTTCCGTGCAAAGAATGACCTCATAAGAAGCATCGGTAATTTCTGAAAGATCATGCGCATCTGCGATAATGTCGACCTGCGTATTCGGCCGCGCCTCGATATCCAATGTCGTCCGGTTCGGAAAATACTTCCCATACAATGCCGTCCCACAGCCAATATCCAGCGTCTTCTTCTCCGTCGCATATTTTTTCAAAAATGCATCCAACCGCCCGCGGGTGATTTTTTTTGTGAGACCCATCGCATCAAAAAAACCCATGGATACAGTGTAGCAGACATCCTTTTGAATCCTTCGTATCTGGCCTTCACATCCTCTATACTCCGCGTCATGGCTCTGCGTATTCTCATCCTCGGCTCCAGCCTCGCCGCCGCAAGCGGATGGGGAACGTACGGACGCAATACGGCATTGGGGCTTCGTAAACGCGGGCACGTTGTCCGTGCGCTCGTTCATGAAGCAAGCGACGATGAGAATGAAAACGTTTGCCTCCCGGAACCACATTATCTGCTCGGTTCACCGCTCCTTTGGATAAAAACCGCATGGGCAATACGGCGGGCGATCCGTGAATTTAAACCCGATATTATCCACATCCTTGTGGAACCCTATGCCCTCGCGATGCCCTTTGTACGCATGACGACACATCATGTACCTCCGTGGATCTTGAGCATCATCGGAACATACAGCGTATCTCCGCTCTACATCTTTCACACGCGCCGGCTTCTGTGCAATGCGTTTTGTCGCGCGGCGGGATTTGTCGTCCTTAGCCACTACACGCAAAAACGCGTTTTGGAATCCGTTGTGGAGCAATGCGGCGAAACATGCGCCCGCGATACGCAAAAACGAATGGTTGTCTTTCCGCTCGGCATTGAAGATGTTCCTGCAAGGCAGCGTACGCCGGATCCCCGCTGTAAACACATCCTCTTTGTCAGCGAGATCAAGCCGCGAAAAGGAGTGAGAGAAATCCTTCACGCATGCGCGGAATTTCGACGCATATCCTCCATTCCGTTTCACATGCATTTCGTCGGCAATATCCCGAAAAGCCATTATTCGGAAGAAGTACAGCAGTGCGTTACTGACCTGGGATTGCAATCGCACGTCAGTTTTCATGGCCGTCTCGAACGCGATGCGCTCAATGCATTCTACGATAAAGCCGACCTATGCCTCGTCCTTGGCATCAGCGACGGCCATCACTTTGAAGGACACTCGCTTGTCTTTTTAGAAGGGAATCTTCGCGGCATACCGGCTATCGGACCCATCGAATCCGGTGGTGAAGAAGCAATACACGATGGCGTATCGGGATATTGCGTCGATCCTCATAATCCCGCCGAAGTTGCAGAGCGCATACGTTGGATTCTCGAAGAGAATAACATTACCCCCGAAGCCTGTCGGAAGTGGGCTCTTGATCACAGCATTGAAAAACAGGTGGAATGTTTTGAAAAAGTTTACGAACATGTTCTTTCGTGAAATGCGTACGTTCGATGCCATCTTCATCGGCACCAGTCCCGTCATGATTCTCGAAGCCCTTCAGACCAGTCTCGAAGGAAAAAGCGTCCTCATGATCGATCGACGAGACTCTCTCGGCGGAGCATGGCATACCGCCGTTCTCGGATCATTTAAGGGAATCGAAATCGGATGCCATTACATCAAACGGTATCGGAAAGGATATGCATTCCTCGAAGAATTAATTGGCAGGACACTGCCCGTCATGGACCCGCAACCATGTGTGCAGTTCTGGAAATGTCAATTTGATCATGCACAACGATCCCCCGCGGAATTTAGCCTCTGCATCAAAAATATTCGCGAAAGAAAGTATCGCTCTTTCTTTTCTCATCTTTTTCGCAGCATTCATTTTTTTTGGCAGGAATATCTGTATAAAAAACAATGGGACAGCCCATTTTGTTATCCGAAAGAGGGGTGCGCGGAAATGATCAAAGCATTGCAGCGCCTTCTGGACGCGTCTTCCATCGAAATTATACATGGACGCTCTGTGCATGAAATATATGTGGAAAAGAACAAGAAAAATGGCGTCTGCCACACCGATCAAGACGATATCTTCTTCAGAGAATGTGTCATCAGTTCCTGCACGAATCTCCAAACGATTCACTATCCAAAAAAAAACATCGTTCTCGAAAAAATAGTGCGATCATACGATCATGTCGTCCTCCACATACATGGGAAAAAGGCACAACCTTTTCATTATATGGAAGTGCGAGATAACCGGTATTTTTCACGCGTAAGCGATGTGGGATTTTGTAATCCTTCTTTTAAAAAACATGGTAAAAAAAATGAACTGCTGCTCTGCGTTCAAATTCCAGCAAACCATTGGTCCAAATTACAACACAATGAAAAAGCGTTTTCCGACATACTCCTTATCCAACTTGAAAAGAAAAAATTGTTACAACCGGGTGGAAATGTGCTGGCTTACTGGAGTAATCGCTATGAAACGCCTTTTATGGATGATCATGAACTCGATCGCATTGAAAAGGAGTTCTATCCCGCAATACGGACCATGAAAACGACGGACATGGGCACGGCCTTGGCTCGATATGCGGACCAGTGGTCATCCGTACTCTTGATGGCTCACTGTATTCGACAACAAGAACATAGATGCACATCGGACATCGAAAAACGTGTTCTCACTCTCATGAACATATGATCAAAACTCTCCTGTCCTTCATTCGAGTTCCTTTTATTCGGGATGTGACCACGATGCAAATGGGTCGAATCGTCATGATCGGAAGCAGTTTTCTCGCATCCATTCTCTACGCGCGTTTTTTGGGTCTCGGAGGATATGGAGAATATGCCGTTATCCTCGCATTTACCGGAACAGCGGGCATAATCACCAACCTCGGTCAACAGGCGACCGCGCTCACCTTCTTCGCGGAAAGTTACGGAAAAAAAGATCGCATGTCACAGGGCAATATCCTTCAGTATTTCATGATCACGTCGCTTCTTTCCATTGTTTTTCTCGGCATTCTCGCACTTTTCGCGCCGCTTCTTACAGAGTGGTTTCATGGAAAACGAGAAATCGGCATTCTCGCGCGAATGATCTTTGTCTCGTCAATGTTCGAATTCGGATTCATTTGGTATTCCATCACGTTGCAAGTCACGAGACACATCCGATTTCTCACGATTCTGGAAAATACAAAGACGTTGCTTCAGCTTATTCTCGCCACTGTCTTCCTCTTCTTCGGTTTACATGTCTTCGGCGTGCTCCTTTCATCATTGATCGTAAGCATACTGTTCTGTTTCGTAAGTTTCTTTCTGTATTCTCGCCTCCAAAAAACACATGATGTACCCGGTTTTCGTGAAGCAGTGCAGCATCGCCATATGCGGCATCTGTGGAAGTATGCAAAAGACGGCATATGGATCGCCATCGATAAAAATCTTGGCAGTCTCTATCCCACCGTGTTCATCTTCGCCGTAAGCACGCAGACAAGCGAAGCAATAACAGGACTGGTGAGACTCGGCTTTAAGCTCGCAAGTCTTCCCGCATCCATGGCAATCGCCAGTATCAGCCGCCTTGCGTCATCAGTGATCCCCACGATCATCGGACAGGTAAACATGGACGTTTTCACAAAGATACGCATGCTCTTTTTCAATACGTTCAAGATCCATATATTCGTCAGCGTCGCCGCGGCTATTTGCATTACGATCTTCCTTCCATACGTCTATGGCGAACATTTCCGACCGGCGATCTATCCGTTCCTGATCATTGTCTTTCTTAATCTCTCTCTCGGTCTTCATGCGATCGCCACTCCCATTCTGCGAGTGCTTTCCAAGATCCATATTGCAGCGTATTTAAGCGTCATCGGCATCACCGTCGGCCTCGGTATCCTGTTTGGGCTCGGTGGAACTCTCCCAATCACACAGGCACTCTATCTCTCGCTTCTTGCCTATCATATGATTATCGCACTCGTTCTGATACCGGTCATGGATATCCTTAAAAAGGTTAAGCTCCCTCCTCGATCTTCTTAAAATCACCATATGCGCATCACACAACCGGACCGGCATTTACTTATACAATTTGTTCAGCAGAATTCGCATCTTCTCACGGGACATCTTCTGGATGTGGGCGGACAAGATGGCAAACGGTATCGACGATTTTTTTCTCATGTGACGAAGTACACCGTCCTCGACCCCGACGAATCCGCACGACCCGATATCGTCGCGGGCGCGGAGAAAATTCCGCTTCCCGACGCCTCGATTGACGATATTCTCTCCACGGAAGTCTGGATGGATATCTATCCCATTCATGACGCCATCCGGGAAATGGCGCGCGTGCTCAAATCCGGCGGTTACCTTCTCGCCACAACGTCCTTTATGAGCCCGATCTGCGACGCCCCCTATCACTACTGGCGTTTTACGCCATACTCGCTGCTGAAACTTCTTGAACCGTATTTTGAGGAGATACACATCACTCATCGCGGAGGCTACCAAAGCGTCAAAGCGCAGACATGGATTCGTTACCGGATTGAGAGATGGAATCTTTACAAACATCCGTTCTTCGGTCATGTCTTTTCTCTTTTGAGCGCCATTCGCATGCACATCGCCATTCGTCTCGATGCAAGAGACACGTCAGAGATCAATAAAAAATACACGCTCGGTTTTAACATCATTGCCAAACGGAAATAATGCTCTTTACTACATCTTGGGATGACGGCTACGCATCAGATATGCGTCTCGCAGATCTGCTTATGGAGCACGAATGCACGGGAACATTCTATATCTGCCCCAAACCGCAATATGGAAAAGAGATGCTCTCCAAGCATGCCATTGGACTTCTTGCGCAAAGACATGAAATCGGCGCCCACACCCTGACTCATCCCGATCTCACCCGCATTCCTATAGAACTCGCGCAAGAAGAAATTCAACGAAGTAAAATATGGGTGGAAACCGTATCCCAAAAACCCTGCACGATGTTCTGTTATCCGTACGGGGCATATAACGAACACGTAAAAAACTTCGTGAAAGAAGCGGGATTTTTTGGCGCGCGTATCACAGAAAATTTCCATTGTTCAGGAAACGATCCCTTTGCTCTTCCTGCCTCGATACAATTCTATCCGTTCCCTCTGCGCAGAATCTTCAATCGCCGCTGCATAGGACCGTTGCAAAAATCATGGAAGCCGCTGCGATCACTTGGTATTCCTCTTACGTCTCTAAGAGCATGGCTTCCCATGGCAAAAGTCGTCTTTCAAAAAATGTATGAATCCGAGGAGCCGTGGTTTCACCTCTGGGGACACAGCCAAGAAATCGATCGATACGGCATGTGGAGTGATCTCGAGAAATTTTTGAAGTTTGTGAAAGGATTTGAGAATACGAAGTGTGTGCCAAATAGTTCACTCATCCCTACAACCCCATGAACATTCTCCTCCTCAATGATGACTTTCCCCCGCATGGAAAAAGCAGCGTCAGCGGCATTGTAAAAGACGTCGCGCAACAACTCAAAACCAAAGGACACGCTGTCACCATCATTACCACACATCGCACAAACATTTCCCCAAAGATCATTCGTGAAGGCAATGTCATCAGTCTGCCTATTTCGTATCGCACATCCCTGCGCCATTACTTTTGCCTCTATAATCCAAAAGTCGCACGGCTCCTTGCGCAAGAATTGCGGAAAATCAAACCGGATGTCGTACACGCGCATAATCTCCACACGCATCTCACCTACCATGCGCTCGCCGTCGCAAAACGCTTCACGCCTCACGTCTCTATCACCATGCATGACGTCATGAGTTTTTCGTACGGACGCGTCGCCACCAAAAACTTTTTGGATTCAGAGGGACAAGATGTGCACACCGATCTTTTTGATCACATCAGACAAGCCGGCCTGCAATATAATCCGCTGCGCAATATGTGCATCCGCTTCATGCTGCGGCGCAATGCCACACGCGTGTTTGCCGTCAGCAATGCTCTCAAGCGCGCACTTGATGCCCATCACATAATCAATACGGAAGTGCGTTACAATCGCATCGATACGCATTTTTGGCGGAACGATGAAGAGGGAGCGGTTCGTTTTCGAAAAGAACACCGTCTCGAAGACAGAAAATTGATTCTCTTCGGCGGAAGGTTAAGTCGGGATAAGGGAAGCACGCCGCTCCTTCACGCTCTCAATTCCATCCGAAAGAACATACCGAATGTCTTTCTCATCGTGATCGGAAATCCCGTGTCATGGGAGGGGCTCGTACGCGAAGCGCAGATCGTAGAAGACCTTTCGCAATATATCACCTGCCTGAATTGGCTCTCGAAAGAAGAGTTGCGTTCCGTCTACTCCTCGGCGGACATTGTCACAACACCCTCTCTTTGTCTCGATACGTTCAACCTTATGAACGCAGAAGCTATGTCCTGTGAAACGCCTGTTGTCGGTACATGCTTTGGCGGCACGCCCGAAGTCGTCGAAAACGACGTTACGGGATTTATTCGCAATCCGCTGCACATCGAAGAGTACACCGATGCATTGCAAAAACTTCTTACCGATGACGTACTTGCAAAGAACATGGGAAAGGCCGGGAGAAAACGCATGGAAGAATTATTTGATATACACTCAACGAACCTGATGCAATAGATAACGCATGAATGGCGTGACTTCGGGTGATTTCGGACCGATGGGTGGAATATCGAGAATCTGCAACGAAGGAATCGCGCGCTTTACGGTGACGGAAAGAATATCGGAATAACGCGCCGCGTGCGTGACGCCGTACTTCTCAAATACATCGCGCAATTTCTTCTCTGCCACAAGCCTCTCCACGGTCTCTTCTGCAAACAAAACAACGGAACGGTTGCCAATCGTCCCTATCTGTTCCAATCGTATCGGGGGAAGAGGAAACGCAACAACACTATCGGCCGGAAGCTGTAAGAGCGAATCGGAAAGAGCAAGCGTGTCTGCAATGAGCGGACGCGCGTACGCCTTCGCAAAACGCACGCGATTCGCCTGTACAAGCTGCAACGACACAAAGAATATGGCAAGGATTGATGCGGCATGTGTGATCCATCGTTTTCGTCCTCGTGTTATTTCCTCCGCGAACCATCCGATGCCCACTGCCGCAAAAAGCGCAAAAATCCATCCCGTATCCATCAAATGATCGCGCGCAAAATAAAAAACGAAACGGATGACTGTTTCCGTAAAAACCGGGATCCCGAGGAGACTGATTGCCAGGAAACGATTTTTTTTCCATACACATATGATTCCCGGAAGGATAAAGAGCCATAAAAATGCCCCGCCGAGCGTTTCCTGCAGGAAATAGGACGGGATGCTTCCAAAAAATAACCAGCCGCCGGTAAGAAGTTTCTCAAAAACGCCCGGATGCCCTACATCAAAATTGATACGGATTTTCTGTATTTGCATACGCTCAAGAGGACTCATGTCCGCCATTCTTTCTAAAAAAGCCGCATCGAATCTCTCCCGATCAAAGAAGTATGTGTATGGATCCGGATACAAATGGAGATAAAAAGCATCTTGTATTTCGTTGTTACCGGGCCAGATACGCGCAAGATTCTGATTGACGGGATAACCGAGATCGCGGATGTCGCCCGCGTATGGCGCAAGATACATGATCCCCGCGCATAAAGAGTATATAAACGCTTTTGGCAACGCCTGTTTCCATTGCACGCGGTGATGCCACGCATACATGCCAATGAACCATGGGAGAAAAATAAGAAATACATCCTTGGACGCGATGCACGCACCAAACAGGAGTCCCGAAGAAATCAATGCAATCCACTCATTCTTCTCTCGTAACAGGGCATACACGGCAAAACTCGCGAAGAGAAAGAGAAATGCAAACTGGTAATGATTCAACCATACTGCCTCTCTCCAATACATCGGCATGAGAGCGAAAAGGATAATCGCGATCCATGCAGTCTTCGGGGAGAACGCCTTGTACGCAGTCAGCCACAAAAAAACCAGAGCGAAAGCAAGAACGAGAGCGGGCAGAAATGTCCATCCAAGGATACTGCTGAAAGGAACCCATCGCGCAAACACACCAAAAAGTGCGATGCTCAAACGCGAATCATTGGCATACGGAACACCCAGATCAAGAAGCATCTCCGGCGTCAGAAAACGTCCGAGCGCATCCGTCATCGAAAACATTCCTGTTGCTGCGAAATTACGCACAGCAAGAAGCGGCGGAATATCGTACGGCATGCCAGCAAGAAGAGCTGGAAGCAGCCATACGCCAACCATCACCACGCCAAAAAGAAAAAGGAATGGAAGATGCCGACAAAGAGAAGAACGGTTTTTACGCATGACGACATGCAGCATTGTCGCTACCATCACATCTTGAAATGAAGAGCGAACAGAAACAAGAGCGGCAATGGAGAAAATGGCTCAAACTGATAGGCGTACTGATATTTGTATGGATTTTGAGCAGAATTGATTTCAGAGAAATATTTCTCCACATTCGTTCCGCAAAAATATCTTCCCTTTTTATCGCATACATGCTCATTTTTGCCATGTATGGGGCGAAAACTCTTCGTTGGCACACATTGGCCAACAATGCGGGAGGCACAATGAAACTTCAAGATTCCTGGAGAATATTCAACATTGGCGTATTTCTTGGCAATATCACCCCGGGGAAAATCGGAGAATTTGGCCGCGCCGCGTATCTCAAAAAACACGGCGTATCTCTCCCGCGCGCCCTCGCCATCGCTCTCATCGATCGGCTTGCGGATGTTATAGTCATTGGTTTTCTTGCTCTCTTTGGCATGTGGCATCTTTTTGGAACACAATGGTCTTTCGTGCTTGGTGGCATGGCAATGACAATGATCATCACGGGATTTCTGGCAAGAAAAACCGGCATGGGTATACAACTGAAGACGATCTCGATCATCATGTTCTGGACGCTCTGCAGTTGGCTCATCTACTTTATATGGACTCTTCTTCTTGCACGAAGCATCGGCATCGACCTTCGCGCAATTACGCTCGTATCTGCACTTACGATCACGGGCATCGTGTCGCTCCTTCCCATTGCTCCAGCCGGCCTCGGTACGCGTGACGCCGCTCTACTCACCCTTCTTACGCCCTTCGGCATACAAGCCGAACAAACAGTCGCCCTTGCGTTCATGATGTTTATCGGAATTCTTTTCAGCAGTATGCTTGGCGGATGGTATTGGTTCAGACACAGTGATCACTGTTCCACACATCAGTGATCCGGGCAACGCACTTCACGAACAACACGAATCTGTTTTTCTGTATTGAGCGTTTCTAATTGTTCTGCAGTGAAATGCACGCGCTGTGCATCAAATTCTTGCGACTGGAAATATCGTGATTGCGGCACGTAGCGCACAAAGAACTCATCGCCAAATTGGAGCGCGGAGAATTGCACATCACCGGTGATGTGGACGATATCTGCTATGTGAATCGATCCTTCGCCAATATCCACCAAGCGCTCAAAGCGCACAGGGACTTTTCCGCTCTTGAGCATAAGGAGACAACGAATGAATCCTTTGATTTTATACGCAAAGAGCGTGTTCCATCCAAAGAGAAGAAGAATCGCGCGAAACACGATCAGTTTCACCGGCGTAAACAGTTTGTTACTCGGAACACGATGCAGGGAACCTGATACGGAAAATCCATGTTCTTTTGATGTAAACACATAGTCGGGATCAATCCACTGCGATGTGATCACATCTCCGGCAGTTGTCTGACCGATGATGCCGCAATCGCAAAGAAGTTGTTTTTTTTCATGGATATCAAACATCTTCACAACTCCCCCCTTCGCCGCATTGGCAACGAGATATGCATTGTCTTTTTTTTGAATAAAGAAACGGCCTTGGGGGAATGTTTTTTGAAAGTCCAGACGCTCATAGGGAAGCTCTGCTTGTGTCA
Organism: Candidatus Peribacteria bacterium RIFCSPHIGHO2_02_FULL_49_16; assembly: GCA_001788955.1. GTDB lineage: Bacteria > Patescibacteriota > Gracilibacteria > Peribacterales > Peribacteraceae > 2-02-FULL-49-16. The sequence continues at coordinate 91,400 of MFXT01000023.1, forward strand.
TCCTGAGCTCTGTCGAAGGACGCTCCCCATAATCCACCCACGATTCCAGATGTTCCGCGGTACGATACAAGAAATACCGATCCGCCATGATCTCTGCCGGAACAATTTTTCCATCCCGCAAACTTTCGAGCATCGCATCGGCTATGCGTCCCGCCAGCGGCATTTCAGGCGCGAGGATTTCGCATCCGTGCGAATAGAAATGCAACGTGTTGCGACTGCCCATGCTCCCTGCATAGAATCCGTTTGGGTAAACAAAATAGCTCAAAAATTCGATCGCTTTCTCCATGACTCCCTTGAGCCCTGGATCACGGTTGAGTTTGTACACCTTCCCTAAAAAACTCACCGTCGCAGAAAGATAACCGATATCCGCACCGTCATACTCCAAACTCCATCCTTCAGGATTGCAGAATGTTAAAAACTCTTCGAGTTTCTGTTCGTACCCTTCACGCAACCATTCTTCCCGCAAAACAGTATACGCGTAATAGACAGGAAGAACCGCCATCGCGTGATGATTCGCCAAAACCCCATGTTCATCATACCGAATGATATACTTCGCTGCCTTGCGACAAGCGATAAAAAATGGTTCGCGAAGCTCATCTGGAAATTCTTTTCGTTCATGCAAAAGCATATAACTCTTGAGCATTCCGTATAACAGAAAACCCGTCGGCCCCGTCCACCCGTGTTCATTGGGGTAGAATTCATCAAAGGAACCGTCGCGATGTTGAATGTGCATCCAGTACTTGATCCCTGCCAGAATCCACTCGAGCATTTTGGGCTGATCTTTGTACATATTGCCCGGCATATCGTGGGAATATGCCAATGTGAGCGACAACACCCCAAACTGTGGCAACGCATCGGGGAAATCCACTGTCTTATCCAACCAAAAGGTCCTCTTAAAGCATCCGTATGTCGGAGAGAATGCATTTCGATCCTGCAGACTCAAAAGCCGCGGGATTTGGCAAAGTGCTTTCTCTGCATACACATGACGTAAACCGGAAGACATGGGATGATATCCTACAACCTACAACCTATCACCTACAACCTGTAACCTACCACCTCGTTATGCTCTCCCTCATCATCCCCGTCTTCAACGAAGAAAACAGTATCGAAAAAACTGTTGCCACGCTCCACACTGCCCTCGAGACATACGATGGAGATTTTGAAATTGTCGTTGTGAATGACGGCAGTACGGATCGAACGCAGGAAACTCTTTCCAAACTCAATCTGCAAAAACTGCGTATCGAAACACATCCGATCAATCGCGGCTACGGCGCATCGATAAAAACAGGTATTCGTCGATCAACAGGAGAATGGATTGCAACTGTCGATGCGGACGGCACATATCCGCTCGAAGATTTTCCAAAACTCATCGAAACTCTGAAAAAACAAAAGGCGGATATGGTCGTTGGCGCACGCACAAAGAAAGGTGTGAAAATACCTCTTGTTCGCAGACCGGCCAAAGCGATCATTAATTGGCTTGCCAACATTCTCTGTGGCATGAAGATTCCGGATGTGAATTCCGGCATGCGTATTTTTACGCGCGATCTTGCCAAGCATTTTATGCATCTGTATCCCCAACGCTTTTCTTTTACGATGACGATTACGCTCGCCGCACTTACCAATGATTACCTCGTGCATTTTGAACCTATTGATTACTACAAACGCACGGGAAAAAGCACAATGAGCGCAGGATTCAATGGCATCCGTCATTTCTTGCAATTCCTCGGGCTCATTGTTCGTATTACGACATATTTTCGGCCACTGCGATTTTTCGCGTGGCCCGGCATTCTTTTTGGGCTCGGTGGTATGGCAACCATCACCTGGACCCTTGTTACAGACAACAATATCTCTGACGCCGGTCTCCTTCTGCTACTCACAGGAATCCAAATCGGCCTCTTTGGTATATTAGCGGATGGTGTTGTGCGTAATAGAAACGCTGCCTAAACTGCATCCTATCATCTCATCCATGTCCAAGCTCTCTATCTTCACCGAACTCTGGGCATTTATGCGCGTCCGTAAAAAGTGGTGGCTGCTGCCCATTCTTCTTGTTGTCATTCTCTTTGCCACTCTCCTCATCTTCGCCCAAACTTCCCCCCTCGCTCCCTTCATCTACACCCTTGTATGAGGTTGTAGGCCTACCACCTCAAGAACCTACCAACTCGCCCATGTCCAAACTCTCTATCTTCGCCGAAATCTGGATGTTTCTCCGTGTACGGAAAAAATGGTGGCTCCTGCCATTGATTCTTCTCATTACGCTCCTGGGTCTCATTCTCATTTTTGCCCAAGGCTCACCATTAGCGCCGTTTATTTATACAGTTTTTTAAAAGACAACCCTACAACCTAAAACCTATAACCTATAACCTGTCCTTGTGAATCTCCCCACACCCTTCAAGCAACTCTATGCACTCTGGATGAAATTTAGCCATGTGTTGGGCATGGTGATGAGCAAGATCATTCTCACGCTCTTGTGGCTCGTGGGATTCGGCATCTATGGAATTGTGTTCAAGATGATCAATCTCTTGAGAAGAGAGAAACAGAAAGAATCATATTGGAAGGACACGGAGAAAGACTTTGACAGTAGCATGAAGTATCAATTCTAATGGAAAAACCCATCTACATCCTCGGCATCTCCTGTTATTACCATGACAGCGGCATCGCACTTCTGAAAGACGGAGAAATTATTTTTGCCGCGCAGGAAGAACGCTACACGCGAAAGAAACATGATGAATCATTTCCCAGTAAGGCAATCGAACATGCATTGCAACACGCCAGTATCACCATACATGACATCAATGCCATTGGCTTTTATGAAAAACCGCTTCTGAAATTTTTTGACCGCATCCTGTATACCTATTTCAAAGTTTGGCCAAAAGGACTCATTTCTTATCATCGCGCGATGCAGGAATGGATGACAAAAAAGCTCTGGATCCCGCACAACATTAAAAAAGAATTGAAGTACAAAGGCCCCATTTACTTCACCACCCATCACGAATCGCACGCAGCATCGTCGTACTACTGCAGCGGATTTTCGGACGCAACCATCGTTACTGTCGATGGCGTTGGCGAATGGGCAACGACAACCATGGGCTATGGAAGAGGATCGGACATGAAACTCACGAAGGAAATTCACTTTCCCCATTCTCTCGGTCTCCTCTACTCCGCAATCACCTACTATCTCGGTTTTAAGGTGAACAGCGCTGAATACAAGGTAATGGGACTTGCTCCGTATGGCGAACCGAAGTACAGAGATCATATCAAGAAACTCATCGATGTACAAGAGGACGGAAGTTTTGCACTCAACATGAAGTACTTCACTTATGAATACGGACTGCGAATGACGGGGAAGAAGATGGAGGAACTGTTCGGACAGAAAACGCGCAAAGCAGAATCTCCACTCGAACAATTCCACAAAGATGTGGCACGATCTCTTCAGGAAGTCACTGAAGAGGTGATGCTGAAAATCGTGAAACACGCAAAGCAGCTCCATCCATCAGAGAATCTTTGCCTCGCCGGAGGTGTTGCACTCAACTGTGTTGCGAATGGAAAAATTTTACGAGACGGTCTCTTCAAAGATATCTTCATTCAACCGGCGGCGGGAGATGCCGGCGGCGCACTGGGCGTCGCACTTGCCATCTGGCACCGGCAATTCCATGGAGAACGTCTCCCGAAAATGAGACACGCGTACTTGGGAAATGAATATTCCAACGAAGAAATTGAAGCTTTTCTTAAGGAGCAGAATATGCCATACGAAACATTGTCTGACGAAGAAGTAATCACACGCACTGCTGAACTTCTTGAAGGAACCAACGTTATAGGATGGTACCAGGGACGTATGGAATTCGGCCCCCGATCTCTCGGCAACCGTTCCATTATCGCGGATGCACGCAACAAAGAAAACTGGCAAAAAGTGAACCTCAAAATCAAATTCCGCGAGAGTTTTCGACCTTTTGCACCGACTGTCCTCGAAGAGAAAATTTCTGAATGGTTCGACTTGGATCGCGAGAGTCCGTACATGTTATTGGTCGCCGATGTTCACCCGGATAAACGCGAAAAAATTCCCGCCGTGACACACGTGGACGGTTCCGCACGCATTCAAACAATAAACCATGAGCAAAACCCGAAATACTATGATCTTATCAAAGCATTCGATGCGCGCACCGGTTGCCCCGTCATCATCAACACTTCCTTCAACGTCCGCGGCGAACCCATTGTGGAAGCACCAAAAGACGCTCTCAACTGCTTTTTACATACACAGATGGATTACCTTGTTATGGGCAATTTCCTATTAGACAAGAAAAAATTATCAGAGCAACCGGAAGCAGAAGGGCAGAAGGAATATCTGGAAAAGTTCGAACTCGATTAAGCATACTCATGCTTTCCCTTCTCCGCTGTCCACAAATCGGCTCCCTCCTCATGCGAGAAAAAAACATGCTTCGCTGTGCAGAAGGTCATACATACCCCATCGAAAACAATATTCCTCTCCTTTTGACGCCCACAAAATCTCCTAAAGAGGAAGAAACGCGAAGAAAGATACAGAAGTTTTATGAGACGGTAACCTTCCCCGGTTACGACGATATCGATAACCCATCCGTATTAATGGACAAAGCACAGAAAAGCGGCTTTGGAAAGTGGGTCGACGAAGCAATTTCCCCGATCAGCACGGTGTTGGAAGTTGGTTGTGGAACAGGTCAGATGACAAATTTTCTTGGTCTTGTGTCAACAAGAAATGTCATAGGCGTCGACCAAAGTATTCCATCTCTTACACTCGGACAGAAATTCAAGGAACAATTCGAACTGAAAAACGTCCATTTTGTACAAGGCAATATCTTTGCGATGCCGATAAAACCAGAAAGCGTTGACGTTCTCATATGCTCCGGTGTTCTTCATCACACACCCGATCCGAAAGGCGGATATATGGAGCTTCTCAAACTGGTGAAACCCGAGGGACATATCCTGATAGGACTCTACAATACCTACGCCCGCATTCCTCTCGGCATTCGCAAATGCATCTTCAGAGCAACCGGTAACCTCTTTCGCTTTCTTGATGCGCATATGCGCCGAAAAGACGTTGATTCCACCAAGAAAGAAATCTGGTTTGCGGATCAGTACAGAAATCCCCATGAATCGTGGCATAGCGTTGACGAGGTTCTTCGATGGTTCGAGGAAACGGATGTGGAATTTTTAAGCTGTGTACCCGGCGCATCCGGAAATCTTTTCACAAAACATCCGCAGGGATCGCGATGCGGACACATTCTCACGCAACTCGGCTGGATACTCACCATCGGCAGGGAAGGAGGGTTATTTGTACTCGTAGGCAAGAAAAAAAGGTAAAGTAACAGGCATGGATATCCGCCGATGGTTTCCGCCATCTCTTGTCGGCTTCATCGGATACACTGCATTTTTCTTTGTCCTTTTTCATAAATTGCTTTTTTTCGCATACATCTGGACACATAAGGACATGCGCACATTTACGTATCCCTTTATTTCGCTGATACAGAAACGGCTGTGGTCATCCGATATCTTCTGGAACGATCTGAATGGATTCGGATTTCCGACTTTTCTCACGGACGGATCGGTTTTTAATCCCATCGTCCTCTTTCTTCTGACATTTCTCTCTCCATTTTACGCGGCGCATTGGGCCATGGCGATCAGCCTGATTCTCGGCGCATGGTTCTGCATGCTCCTCTTTCGGGAATGGGAATTCTCCCATACCGCGAGTTTTCTGACCGGCCTCATCTATGCCACGGCTCTATGGCCGTGGTTCTTCAATCCCAGCAACGCCTTTATTACGCTCTCTCTCCCTCCGCTCATTCTCCTCCTCGTTAAAAAAGAACTTTCACCCTTTGTGCGCTACCCCTGCGGCATCGCTCTCCTTTCTTTGCTCCTTCTCACCGGATTTCCTCATTTCATTGTCGTGGAAATACTCGCAATGGGTTTTGTCGCTGGCGCATACGCCATACACGAGAAAAAATATCTGTTTTCTCCTGTTTTCAAGCGCTTTGGCATTATTTTGCCGGCGGCGGCATTGATCGGTCTTTTGCGCCTTCTGCCGCTTCTTGCCTACGGAAAACTCTCCACACGTATAGATGCTTCCATAGTTGAAGATCTTCCCGGCATTGGTTGGAATCTCCCCTTTCATTTCATCGTGCCGGAGCCACGAACACCGGGCTTAAGCGGCGGCATGGAAATCATGCCGTACATCGGCCTTCTTCCTCTTCTTTTCGTTGCGCTCTCTTATCTCATGTATCGTCGGCGCAGGCCGCTCCTGCTTACTTGCTGCACCGTATTTGCCATTTCTCTTCTTCTTGCCGCAGGACCGTCGTTCCTCCACGCTTTTCCCCTCTACTCCGCGCTTGGTTCACCGGCACGGTGGTTCTTGCTCGGAAAACTCGCGCTCCTGCCGATGATCGCACTTGGCTGTGAATCAGCACTCCAGAGGCTCCCGCGAAACACACATCTTTTCCTTACTTTTTCATGTCTTGTTCTTGGCATGTTTGCGCTGCCTCTCATTCTATCACCCGTTCGGTCTCCAGAATCATCATTTGCGCAACAGACGGATCTCGACTTGCCGCTCAATGCAAACATAGGACCCATTCTCATGATTATCGGTCTTCTTTTTCTTTTACCGCTGCTAAAAAATTTCCACAAGAACTCCTGGAACGCCGCAGTCACGCTTGCCTGCATGGCCACACTCTACCTTGGATTCGCGCCACTCGTAACGTACGACATCACAGAGAAATCCGATCATAAAGTGCCCCCGATTTCTCTTCCGGATTCACAAGTGCATATACGCGCATTGAGCTTTCTGTCCAACGTCGTCACCGAAAAAATTTTCCTCACCGAATATCCCATATGGACAAAAGATTTGAGAAATATTCTGACCACAGTCTCAACAGATCTCATGATCCCCAATATCAATCTTCATATCGGTCTTCCGTTTGCGGAAATTTATGAACCATTATTGCCGAAAAGAACCGGCTATTTGCTCGGAAGCCTCGGCGCGCCGGCGCGCATTCCGAAAGAGTTCAAACTGATGCAATCCGCGAATCGCGAAGAGAGTGTACGTCTTTTTCAAGAGAGGAAGTACCTTCTGGATTCCATGAGCATCACGCACGTTTTCAGCAGTCTTCCATTGGACGACATGCGAATGGAAAAAATTCTGACCTATCCACTACGGGTCATCTTGCCCGAAAGAACAATTGATACGATACGATACATCTACGCCAATACATCGGCGCGCACACCGATCTACTTCGCACCGCATGTCGTCTTTCAGGAGCCGAATATGCTAAGCGTCCAGAGCATGATGCTTAAGGAACCAGCGCAATCAGAACGAACATTTGTGGAGTGTCCGGCATGCACGGGAACATTCATCCCTTCTGCTTCTGCAAAAATGACGTTTGTTGCGCATTCCACCACACAGATGATTCTGCGTACGCAATCCGCCATAGAGCAGTGGCTCATTGCTTCTCACGCGTACCTTCCCGGCTGGAACGTGACGATTGATGGCAAAGAAATTCAACCGGCGCTCGCACAAAGCATATTCTTCGCCATTCCTGTTCCGCCGGGAAATCACATAGTATCGCTTCGTTTCTCGCTTTGGGTACTTCTTCGCGATTCCATCGCCCTCCTCTTCGCGCCAGAGAACTTCATTTGGTTACAATAACCACGTTCCCTCTATGCTTCCCGGCAGTCCGCAATTACAGGATCTCACCAACGGCCAACAAACCTGGCCCATATTTCGACAAACGCTGCAACCGCGGTACAGAGTCGTATGGCGGGATATCGCGCTCTGCTTTTTCATGCTGATCATTGGACTTTTGGTCTCTCTATTTCTCACGAGACACATGGAAATTTTTGGAGAGATCATCGTCATCTCTGCAACCGGCGTCTGGTGCGGCTACTGGCTTCATGCTCTCATGCTGTTTGGGCATGAGGCCGCTCATGACAATATTGCCCGCTCATACAATGATACGATCGCCAACTGGACGATCTGGCTTCCGTTCGGCCTCACGACAGCGCGTTATCGCTCTACGCATTGGGAACATCATCTGCACCTCGGTGATCACGAAGACACGGAACGCTCATACCATAACTGCATGCATCCGTGGTTTTTATTGCAACTGGTAAGCGGCATCTACTTTATGAAGATGCTCGTTGCCTATCACGGAAGTACGGCAAAAAAACACGCGCTGTCAAAGGAATCGGGCGCCATTGTCGCACTGCTGCGCTCACTCCTATTTCATCTCATCATCATCGGCGGACTGTGGTTTCTGGACTCCGTCACAACAATCATCATGTGGCTACTCGCCGCAAGCGTCTTTTTTCCGCTCTTCGCGACAGTGCGACAAGTACTCGAACATCGTCAAAGCACCGCAACGTGTGAGAGGGATTTTACACAAGAAGAACATGGCCCGATCAATCGCATGTTCGGGACAGACTTCTTCTCTCGATATTTTGGCGCGGCAGGATTCAATAGACATCTTCTACATCACTGGGATCCGACAGTGTCGTATACGCGATTCGATGATATGGAAAAATTCATGCGTCAAACTCCACTGCAAGAACGATTGAAAACTGCGAAAACCACGTACAAAAAAACATGTTTGCATATGCTTCGCTCCGCGCTCCATGACTGAAATTTGCCCGGTGTGCGGCGCAGAGCATTCCGCGCTTTTTATGCGTACGCGGGATATGGAGTACTGCACAAGTGACCATGTGTATGAATACAGAAGATGCACCACATGTGACAGCGTCTATTTGCCCGATCCTCCCACAGATCGTCTTGCGGAGATGTATCCTCCAAATTACTACTCTTTTGGCGGGCAGCACCATCGGTCGTGGATAGAACGCATAAAGAGCAGAATCGAGAGAAGACTCTTTCGCCGGATCCTTCGAAATATCCCCGATTCATCTCTTCGTGTTCTGGATATAGGAGGCGGGAGCGGCTGGCTGCTATCAGAAGTGCGAGCATGCGACCGGCGCGTCACAGAATCACATATCGTCGATATTGATCCGAATGCGAAACCCATCGCAGAGAATGCAGGACATATCTATCATTGCCGTACCATCGAAGAATTTCAGAGTACACGGCAGTTTCATTTCATCCTCCTCTTAAATCTCCTCGAACATGTGGCAGATCCGGTGACACTCCTCGGCAAACTCCATTCTCTTCTTACTTCCGACGGACTGCTCCTCATCAAAACCCCAAACGCAGATACCATTGACGCACGACTGTTTGGCGCACTCTATTGGGGAGGATTGCATGCTCCGCGCCACTTCGTCCTTTTCACAAAAAAATCTTTTCTGCGTGCGGTCAGGCAAAGCGGACTCGTCTGTGAAAAATTCTGGTACACGCAAGGCGCTCCGCAGTGGGCATGCAGCGTGCTTGGAAGCCTTGCGCTCAAAGGATGGATATCCGTTTCCAAAGAGCATCCCATGTACTGTCATCCGCTCTATACGCCGTTGCTCGCCGTATTCGCATTCTTCGATTTTCTACGCAGGCCTTTTTCTCCTACAACGCAGATGATGGCGATACTCAAGAAACACTAAACGGCAACGCACTGCCCAACATGTTCCTCCCGCGTCATACACGACGCCACGAGATGACCATCACAAACCTCGCTGCGAATACCATAGAGCGGTCGCGCCTTCGTTTCATCAAAGATCACTGCAATATATTCAGCCATAATCGCGAGAACCGCCGATTGCACAAATCCGACAAATCCAATGAGAGCCGTAAACGTCGCCCATCCGGGGATCGCAAGATCGGTGAAGAGACGAATGACGATTGCAGTGACGCCCGTAAAAAACAGAATGAAAGCCGAAAGCAGCGAAAAAAGACTCGCATAACGCAACGGCACTTTGGAGAAAGAAACAAGAGCGGTTCGCGCAAGTCGCAAAAGCCCTCGCCATCCGACACGGCTTGCTCCATATTTTCTACCGGGACGATTGTAGGAAACAGAAATGCTTCTCCCTCCCACATACGCCCGCAATCCCGCAAAAAATCTCTGCCGTTCCGGGCACGCGTTGAGCATATCTGCAATGCGTCGATCAAGGAGACAGAATGTTCCCGCTTGTCTTGGGATCGGCGCATCGCTCATCGCAGAAAGAAGCCAATAGAAGAGGTTGGAAAACGCACGCTGGAACCGACCTTCTCCGCGATGTGTACGCTCTCCATAGACAACCTCTGCCCCGCTCTGCCACTGCATGAATAGTCGGGGGATCAATTCGGGTGGGTCTTGCAAATCTCCATCCATGATGACGACGGCTTTCCCTTTCGCACAGTGGATGCCCGCAGTGAGCGCAGCCATGTGCCCGACATTGCGAAAAAGATCAATGATGCGCATTTCAGGGTGCATCTTGCTTAAAGCAACGAGCCTCTCATACGTTCCATCCGTACTTCCGTCATTCACCGTAACAATCTCGAAACATGCACCAGTCGCCTTGCAGGCCGTCACCGTGCGCCCGATAAGCTCGTAAACGGATTTCTCTTCATTGAAGAGAGGAAATACAACGGAAATCACGGGAAACGCATTCATGATACGGGAAGGGAAACGGCATGTTCCTTCGTTACTTCGAGCAAAGCAATGAGACTGGCGCCATATCGCAAAGGCCGGTGCGATTCTCCTCGAAGGAGCGCCGTCAGACGATGGCCTTCTCCTGCAAAAATGCGTTCCAATGTCATATTCACCGGGCGCAGGGGCATGCGAAAATCCGTTCCGCAAGATCCGAGAGCCGATCCTTTGATGCGACTGAAAAACCGGGCGCTTTTTATCACGGGATAGAGTCGCGTATTGAACGCAGATACCAGACGCACACTCACAGGGAGCCCCTTCCAAAGCAGTGAAAGTGAGGCGTGGTCGTACCGGCGGAAATGCCCGAAACTTTCGTCATGCTGGCTCCAAAGCGACATATCTGCGGGAACGGTGAGAAGAATTCCCACTCCTGGAGACAGTGCGGCAATAAGTTGATTCAAAAGAGCGCGGTCATCCTCAACATGTTCCAGAACGTCCGTGAGAAGAAGAAGTTTTGCAGTCTTCATGCGTTCTGCGAGATCTTGCGGAGCAATGCCACAAATAAATTCCGTACGAGGAAAACGCTTCTTTGCGGACGCAATGGCTTGAGAAGAGGGGTCAATGCCCACAGTCGCATACTCATCCGCGAGACTGCCGATATTGCCCCCCGTGCCGCATCCGACGTCAATAATGACCGTATCGGGTGATGGCGCGGCGTATGCGCGAACAATTTGTCGAAGAATTCGCCGACGACCCAAAAACCACCAGTGCCGTTCTTCGAACTCTTCGTGAAGAGCAAATTGGGCTTCTTTCATAGGAAAAGTATAGAGAAAAATTCATTATTGACCATCCGTCACTAAAGATTCACCATCATTCTATGAAAAAGTGGCTGATCAATATAGCACTGCTTTTCTGCACCTTCATTCTCTTTTTCGGAGGCATCGAACTCGCGCTCCGCATTTCCGGCCTCATTTCCCTCAAACCCAACCCGCCAAAGATTTATCAAAGCAGTGACATCGCAGACATCAGCTACGAACTCATTGCGAACATACAACAACGAGCCTACCGTTCCACGGTCACAACAAACAGTCTCGGTTTTCGTTCACAGGAACTTATGACCGCAAAACCAACGATCGTTGTTCTCGGCGACTCCATTACCTTTGGATACGGACTGGAAGACCATCAGACTATTCCCGCACGACTTCAAGAACAATTCTCCCACAGAAACATCCTCAATGCCGGAGTTTCCGGTTACAACCTCATTCAACAAACAGCGACATACCGCGAAAAAATTCAAAAATTCAATCCGGAAGCTCTCGTTCTCATTTTTCACTTCAATGACGTCGAGGAGATAAATATGGGACTCGCGAAGCTTGATGGCCAAGGCATCCTTCGATCGGAAGGTTGGAAATCAACGGAAGAAGAGTGTCATCCCATTACAATCGGCGTTCTGGGACTCCTTCCGGGAACATGTTGGCTCGACCGGCACAGCGCATTCTACATTGTCCTGAAAAAATTCGTGAACGCGCGACATGGGAAAAAAGAACTTGTACGACAGGAAGATGCCGCACAAAGCAATGCATTCACGGAGAATATTTCCGATGAAGCATTGGAGCAGTACGACGTCGCACTCCAAAAGCTCACGACGCTTCTTCCAAAAAACCTCCCAAAACTCTTCGTCATCTGGCCAGAGCGTCACCTCCATATGATCGCCCGTCCAAAGCTCAAAGCTCTCTTAACACAACATGATTTCATCGTCCTCGATCTCTACGAAGTCTTCGGCAACCGCGCCCCGACGCTCGGATGGGATACTGTGCATCCGAATGCCGAAACGACTGAAAGAGCGGCAGAAGTGATTGGTGCGGCACTGGAACAATATCAATTCATTCGATAAAGCCCCGCACCGATTGGTGCGGGGCTTATGCTCATTCCACCCCCTATCAAAAGGGATACTGCTTCATCCCTTCCTCTTCGAGCTGCAGCTGCAAAGCATCAAAGAACATCTGGAAGACCGTGACCCGACGCTTGACCATTTCCTTTCCGAGACATGTGCGCACGCACACGTTGCTGGTGGGGTTCGCCCAGTCCAGCGAGTACGCGATGTCGCGCAGCACAGTCTTGGGATTCCGGTACGTCGCCTCCGGGTCGTCCAGAAAATACCGGTAGTCCACGACGGGCAGCTCGTGATAGTACTGTCCGGAACGAGGGAAAAGGTCGGTATCCAGATTCACGACCCTGTCGCCGTCCATAAGCGCGATGAGTACACTCGAATCCTCCAAGGAATTCTTGCCATCGTGCTGTAGCACAGCTTGGACAATCGCATAGAGCTCCGGGCCGCAATAGCCGTACAACGGTTTTCCCCCGTGTCCGTACACGAAAAGCATCGTCTCTGTCGCAAGCTGCTTTTCTAAGAGCGCCCGGATATCCGCGTGCGGCACATCCCGGCGCCCGACGTTCATCTCCTTCTGGAGCAACCTGTCCGCGTTGTGACAGAGTCCGCTGATTCCGGCGAGATGAGATAGACGTTCATCGCCCCACTCTTCCAGAGCCACTTGCCGGGCGATCTCGCCCACGCGGAATGCATGAACCCAGTCATGGTGCCCATGCAAACCAACCTTCTCGTGATCCGCACGAACACGTGCGGCAATGACGGGAAAAAGATCCCAAATCCGTTTCATGTTTCACCTCTCTTGTGAATGAACACTATCGAACCCCACGTTCGATACTTATAATATTAAGACCTCATCGAATACTGATGTCAAATCAACTGATGTCAAATCATAGACTTATCCTTGGGACTGAAAAACAGTCTAAATGGATGATTTAGCGATTTATTGGTACTTCCACTATACTTACACCCATGCTCGACAGTCACATTTCTGCTCTCTTCCGCACGCATTTTACAAAAAAACACCACCGTGAAATGAGACTTTTACAAGAGGAGGCAAAATTGAGAAGCGATTGGCAAAATATCCTCGAACACCAAATTACCGTAGCTATAGCCGTACATGCGCTCTGTCATGCGCTACAATACTCCGAGAAACGCACAAATCAGCTCGAACGATTCGCTTTAATCCACGACGCAGATAAGCATCTAAAACAAGCACCGGAAGATTTTTCAGAGGAAGAGAAATACCAGTTTAAAGAAAAAATCGGTGCTCTCTGGCAGGAACTGGACTCCGATGGATACCGCCGCTTTGCAACAAATGAAGCATTTCTCGATAGAATCTTCCAAAAAGATGACCCCGTGCCACTCCCTACAAAGGAACTCTACACGCGACTCTCTGGATTTTTCGAAGACGAACTCCTGCTCTATTACATTGATGCCATCACACTCGCAAGCAGTATTTCACCTGCCCTCACACGCATCAGCGAAACAGAAAAACAATCACCACTGAACAAGGAAGAAAAACGTACGCAGAGACTCGGACGAAAATATTGGGATGCGGAACGCGAAATTGCACCAATAGTCGAGAGGATCATTTGGGAATGGCTGAGAGAAAAAGATAGAGAACTCGCAACACCAGAGAATCTCCCCGATTTTATTCAGCAGAAAATGAATGAATCCATGCTCAAATACTGGCTCAAAACCCACAACAAACAATCCATCACACTTCTCCTTCATAAAGGATCAACCATGCAAACCGATGCCGTCTGTGACTCACGTCGCATCAAACCGGAACTCAATGAAGACACGGCAATTATTCGGGAAGAAGGAGATGTCATCATTGTCGGTATCTTCGACGGAGCAACAAACATTGGCACAGAGCTTCCGATCTCTCCCGGCAAAGCGGCAGCCATTGCGTGCAGAGAGACGATTGCTGCGGCTCCAAGCGATATATCTCCAACAGACATGCTCCTACGGGCAAATACGCTCATAGGTAACATTGCCGCAGGCCTCCCGCTTGCAGACGAGGAACGAAAAGAAATCCTGTGCGCCGTTGGTGCGGTAGCGCGAATTGATCGAAAGAACAACATGATCGATATTGCCAGCGTCGCCGACTGTCATATTGTGCTTCTCCATGCAGATGCATCACACACATGGCTCACGGAAAACACGAGTAAACACATTGAACTTCTCGAAATAGCCGCCGCGCAGAAAGCGGAGAATCCGGCACAACCGCTCGAGGATCAGTGCGTTATCGACGTCATCGCACAATGCAGACGTCTCGAAAACGATCCTGATGGAAGGGGCGCGCCGAGTCTCAAGGGAAGTGAAAATGCCATCCTCAAAACACTTATCCAGACACGTTCCATCCCTCTCCGAAAAAACGACATCATCATATTCTTCACCGACGGCGCCTATCCCGGACCGCTGTATACAAAAGAACAACAGGAGGAAGTAGTGAAAGTGATCAAACAAGGAGGCATACAAGAATTACAAAGATGGGTACGGGGAAAAGAGGATGCGGATCCGGATTTACGGAAGTATCCGAGAATGAAGCAATACGACGACCTTATTGCTCTCTCAATAACGACATAGAACGCGAGGAACGAGCAACACAATAGAGATGTGCCGCCATCATCTTCTGCACTGGCCGAGGCAAAAAACCAAACACGCTATTCGCCACACGAATCACAGAAATCATCCACTGTGACTTTACCCACTGCTCAAACCCGGGATTCACGAAAGAATATCCTGTTTCCAAAACGTCAAATCCGCTCTCCTTCATTTCCTTCGCCAAATTCTTCACCGTAAACGGATGCATCGCCGGCATCTTGGCGTCGACCACGGAACTGAAAAATGGATTTTTTAGATTTGGAACGGCAATAAAGCAGATTCCGCCATTCTTCAAAACAGAATGTGTTTGATCCAAAATGTTCTTTCGATCATCGGCATTCAAAAAATGTTCGTACGTCCCATCGCTGAAAACAACATCAAAGGTCTGCATGAGTTCTTTCAGTCGAAAAATATCACCGACCCTCACCGTGAGATGTTCCTTAATTGATCCGCCGAGAGTCTCCTTCAGCATATTCAAATCCTTCACAAGCTTCTCTGAAATATCAATCGCCGTCACATCCGTACCGCTCTCTGCAAGAGCAAAACTGGAAAGACCATAGCCGCACCCCGCTTCGAGCACATACTGCCCCTTTTGGACATATTTCGTAAGCATGCGGAAAATCGCATACGTAGGCATCCGATCGAGAAGCCTGCGAAACATCCCCGTCTCAACGGCAGAGTATCCTTTCCCACCTTCAATCGTCTTCACCCAATCCTGACTTGTCGTTCTTTGCATCATGCGCCTGTTTGTGAGCGAAGAATCAACTCCTTTTCCGCCTCTTTCTTGTCCTCCCCAAGCATGATTCGCACCAAATCTTTATATTTCACCTTAGGCTCAAAACCGAACGTCTTCTTTGCCTTCGCATAATCGGCAACGAGCGTGCTCGTTTTCCCCGGACGAAAGAGCGATGCGTCGATCTCCACATGCTCATCGACATTCAGTCCGACAACCGCAAAAGCTTCTTCTAAAAATTCCCGCACCGAATGAGACTCGCCCGTGCCGATCACAAAATCATCCGGATGATCGAGTTGCAAAATATTCCATGCCGCTTCCATATATTCCTTCGCGTAGCCGAAATCAATTTCGGCGCCGATATCCCCTA
Organism: Candidatus Peribacteria bacterium RIFCSPHIGHO2_02_FULL_49_16; assembly: GCA_001788955.1. Taxonomy (GTDB): domain Bacteria; phylum Patescibacteriota; class Gracilibacteria; order Peribacterales; family Peribacteraceae; genus 2-02-FULL-49-16. The sequence continues at coordinate 107,521 of MFXT01000023.1, forward strand.
ACGACAATTTGTCCTGCAGTCCTATCGAAATACGCGCCGCGGCTTTTGTAATTTTCCGTGATACGTACGATTCCGTCCTTCGCGGCGATTCATGATTAAAGAAGATCGCCGTCGACGCAAAAATATGATGCACGTCGCGATAATAGCGAATCAGCATCCACGCATACACCTTTGCGCACGCATACGGACTCTGCGGATACAGGAGCGTTTTTTCATTCTGCGTCTTTGTTTCGGTCAAACCGAACATATTCGACGTGAGCGGCTGAAAGAACCGGATAGTCGGATCAGTCTGTCGAATGATTTCCAGAATCCGTCCCACCGCTCCTCCGGTGATATCCGATGCATAATCTACAAGTTCATAACTCCACCCTGCATGATCCTGATCCGCTTCATTGTAAATCTCCTGCGGATGAACCGTATGGATCGTCTGAAAAAGCGATGGAACATCTCCAAGATCGCCGCGATGGAGCGTGATTTTATCCAGTATATGCTCGATATTCCTTGTATTTCCAGTCGCCGAGCGACGAATGAGGCCATGTACTTCATAGCCTTTCTCAAGAAGAATTTCGGCAAGATATGATCCATCCTGACCGGTAATTCCTAAGATAAGGGCTTTCTTTTTCATGAGACAACGCGGAATTCGGGAAGAGGAACGATGAATGTTCCACCACCTTTTCGCCATGCCTCCTCGCGCTTGTAAAACTCATCGAAGAAGGCATACGGCAGCACGAGGAAATAATCGGGATTCGCCTGACGCGCTTCCTCTTCCGACACAATCGGAATTCCCGTTCCGACCGTGAATTTCCCCCATTTTTCGGGACTGCGCTCGCTGGCGGCTTCAATCATCGTATGATCCAAACCATAGTACTGGAGGATCGTATTACCTTTTGTGGAGGCTCCATACACCCATACGCGCTTTCCATGTGCCACTTCGCCACGAATAAAATCCACACATGCTTTTTTGTTGCATTCGACGCGCTGGAAAAAATCTCGGTGGACTTGTTCTGAATCGATACTTTGTTCTTCGTATCGAAACCGTGCCAAACGCTCCTCTGCTCCTTGTATACGTGGTGGGTTACCATCCTTCAGACCTGCATACACGCGGTAACTTCCTCCATTCACAAGATTATGTTCGATATCAACAAGCTCGAGTCCGTTTTTCTCGAAGAGAAATTCCAGAGATGACAGAGAATAGAACTCCAGATGCTCATGGCAGATATTGCCAATATCATTGGCATCCAGCATATTTTTGAGACACATTAATTGCGCCACAAAGACGCCGTCATCCGAAAGGGCCTTTGCCGCATCCGCAATGAATTGGTTGGGGTCCTCCATGTCATAAAACATGCCGATTGCCGTAATCACTTTCGCCTTCTTGCCGACAAGATTGTCGTAGCTTTCATAGTTCCAAAAGTCATTGAGAAAATAGCTCAAGCCTCGCCTTCCCTCTTCCGCCAGGTTGGATGCCGGCTCTATACCCACCGTCACGAGATTCTTGCGAGCATACGTGCGAAGCATCGTACCATCATTTGATCCGATATCGAGTACGATATCGCCATCGGCGAATAGCACGCGCTTTTCGATGCTTTCTGTAATAGTACGGAGTGCTTTTTTCATCGTATCCGTCACACCGGATCGATACCAATAAAAACGCGCATAGAGGAGTTCCTGGGGAGCGGTATCGCGAAGCTGCACTAATCGACAATGATCACACATCATCATATCGAGCGGCGCCTTGACACCGTTACTGGCATCCTTCACAAAATTCGACACGTATAACTCCCCCAAAGAGTACAGGGAACGGAGAGTAGAGCAGGAGCAGACACGGCACCTCTCAATGGTGGTGTATGCTCTTTTTTCGACGAAGGGAAGCGCATTCATGTACGACCAATCCTAACAAGAATGACCCTCCACGCATAGGAGAAGCTCAAGCGCAGAAAAACCAACAGATTGCCGTCTGTCTTCGAAATTCCGTCTTTTCGAAGTCCATACCGATAGGGAACCTCGATGATCGAAAACTTCTTTTTTCTGCATGCATACACCCATTCGATAAAATATTCCCCAAATCCTTTCTTCGACAGAGGAACTTGCTCCAAGACGCGCCGATGTGCGGCGGCAAATCCCGATGTCCAGTCGCGAAAATACCACCCCAGAAGAATTCTTGTGTACAGATTGAATACCGTGCTCAAAAACGCCCGAAATGGAGGGCGCGTATCAGCGCCGCCCGGTATATAGCGGGAACCGATGGCAATGTCATAGGTATCCATTTTTTCCAATAATGTGAGAATATCCTCCGGCGGAATGCCCAAATCACAATCCAACCATACGATAATCTCTCCCCTCGCCGCCCGCGTCCCGTCTGCCAAAGCGGATGCGAGCCCACGTGTATCCATACGTCGAATCACCCGACAATGCGGATAATGGAGATTCTCAACCACTTCCCACGTCCGATCCGGGCTGTTGTCATCCACGACAATAATTTCGAGAAGCTCTTCACCGAGCGTCTGTGTGATCCGCTCAATCGCCTCCGAAATATTCTCCCGTTCATTGTAGGAAGGCATCACGACGGAAACGATGCTTTTCGATGCGACAGGTGCAACATCTACAACATGTTTCTTCTGATGAAACGATGGTGTTGCAATAGCGATACTGGATGAAAGAATGGACATAAAAATAGCTGATATACTAGTGTAACCATAAAGCGAATAGCATGCACTATTTTCGGGAAATGGTCGCCAGAAGTATGTTTAGTGATACTTGCGTGCTTCTTCGCCTTTCGAGAACTTGACACATTTCCGGCCGTCTGGGCGGATGACGGGCTCTTTATGATGGTCGCACGGTCTCTTGCACAAGGGCACGGCTATACGTTTCCGATACTCGAGCATCGATGGGCTTTTCCCTATTTCCTCGCTGTGGGTCCGCCACTCATTTTTCCCGTTGCTCTCTCCATAAAACTCTTCGGCTTTTCCATAGCGGCGGCAAGGCTGCCGATGATCGATTATCTTCTCGGAACATGCGCGCTTCTGTATATCTTCACCCTGCGATGCACAGGGAAAACTGCTGCGCGTTTCTGCCTGCTGCTGCTCATCACTCTCTCCGCATTCGTGAACACGGCAAAACCCGTCATGGGAGAAATTCCCGGATTCTTTTTCCTTCTCTTCGGTTTGCTCGTTTTTCAAACGAAACATGAGAGGAAGCGCTATGCGGTCCTTGCGGGTCTCCTCTTCGCAACGGCGATCGTGACAAAACTCACATACGGCCTCATCCTCCCATCACTCGGTATTGCATGGCTCGTGATGCTCTGGAAAAAAGAATGGCAAAAAGTGACATGGCTCACCATCGCAGGTCTTGTTGCATTCCTGATGTTCCTCCCCTGGCGATTTCTCGAGATGAGTAATGCGTCGGGTCTGCATGAAGAATTTCAATTCCTGATCGGAGAAGGCGCCGATGATGATGAAACACTTTTCCTTACGCAAGTACTGCGCGGAGAACTCGTCTGGCTGAAGCCACCCTATCTCCTCTTTGGACTCCTTCTGCTCCTAGGAAGCATCGGATTATGGAAAACCCGAAAAACGTTTCCATCGCATTTTACTCTCACCATCGTTTCTCTCATTGCATTCTTCACCGTCTACTTCGTAAGCAGTTTCGGTTGGTACCGGCATGTGCTCCCTGCACACCTCTTGCTCCTTCCCTTTGTGTTCGTTGGAGGAATGGCGCTGCTTCACAAACGCGCCATCGGAATGCTCCTCGGTGCAATTGCCCTAACGCAAGGTCTGTACCAACTCGATCATCGCGGCTCGAGTCGATCTACGGAAGCGAATGAGGCTGCAGAGCATGTCATAAAACAGTACACAAATCGTGATCTGATTGTCCGTCAGCAGGAAGTCTTTGTACGCCTCCCCCAAAATTCTCATTGGCTCTATTTTCCCACGCCAAAGATTGCCGCACGGATTCCGGAACAATTCGTCATCATGAACGAAAACCAACGATGTATGCCGCTCCTTAAAAAATTAAGCGGAGAGGAATTGGAACATGCCTCCGATACGTGGGAACGAGCAAGCAGACGTTACTTCATACTGCCACCACCTGCGGATTGCCCACCAATTCTTTAATCGTGCCGCACACATACGTCATCTGCTCCTCTGTAAGCGCAAGTCCGGATGGGAGATACAGTCCCCGCCGCGCGATATCTTCCGTAACGGGAAAACGTTCTTCAGGAAGACCGTACTGACGCAGCGCCGGTTGCAGAGATGACGACGTGAAAAAGTCTCTCGTATCCACCCCTTTCTCTTTCAGCTTCAGACGAAATTCATCTCGCGAATACGGAAATGATCTCTCAAGCAAAATCGCATACATCCAATACACATTTTCCGCCCAGTTCTTCGTCACAGGCAATCGCAATCCCGGAATGTCTTTCAATCGCTTTTCGTATTCTGACGCCATCCATTTTTTCTTTTCCAAAAATTCTTCGACGTGTTCCAATTGTCCGAGTCCACATGCCGCCTGCAGATTCGTCATCCGATAGTTGTATCCCACCTCTTCATGCACAAAACGCTTCACAGAGGAATGCGCGAGATCCTTGAGTGATCGAACCCGACTTGCAAGCGCGTCGTCGTTCGTCACAACCATCCCCCCCTCACCCGTCGTAATGATCTTATTGCCATAGAAACTAAAACAGCCGACGTCTCCCATTGATCCGCAATATTTCCCTTTATATTTCGCGCCATGGACTTCTGCAGCATCTTCGATCACAAAAAGGCGATGACGATCGGCAATGTCTTTGAGCGGATCCATATTCACAGGATGTCCGTAGATGTGCACCGGCATGATGGCTTTTGTCCGTTCCGTAATTTTTTCCTCAATCCGGAAAACATCGATGTTGAACGTCTCCGGCTCGCTATCAACGAATACCGGCTTTGCACCGGTATAGAGCACGGAAAACACGGATGCGATCATCGTAAAATCCGGCACGATCACCTCGTCACCCTCGCCGATACCCAAACTTGCGAGACCCAAATGCAACGCACTCGTTCCGCTCGTGGTCGTCACTGCATGTTTTACGCCGAGAAACTCCGCGAACTTCTCCTCAAAAAGATCGATGTATTTCCCGGCGGACGACACCCAACCGGATTCCATGGCCTGCCCAACGTAGCGTTTCGCAGATTCGGTGATAATGGGAGCATTAACGGGGACGTGCATGGGTGATGGGTTATGGGTGGGTGATTGCCTCGGCAGGTTTTTCTCTATACACCTTCGCTTTTTCATCTCCGGGATAAGGGCCTTGCTTCACCTCAATCATGCGTACATCCTCAATGACATTGATCGCATGACCGCCGCAAAAAAACAGAAGAAAATCTCCCGCACCAAGCTCTCTTTCAGCAAGAACATTCCACTTCTCGTCATACACAATGGCTTTGATGCGACCGCGTTCAATATATAAAAATTCACTCATTGTCTGCACATTGAACGCATGCGCCGGATGCTTATGCGGTTCGATCGCATGATGTGCAGGATGTTCCATGAGTCCAACTTGCATGGGAAAAGTCGGCGGAGTCAGGAATTTTATGCCGTCCACGACCATGTCGCGGCGAAAAAACATCGCATACACTGTTTCCCCATTTTGTACGGTATCCGCAGAACTCATGTGTAAAGCATAACAAATATATCGTTATGGCACGAGTGGCACACAGGAAACAGCCTCAAATACCTTCTTCATACGCCTTTTCCAATGATATTTATGTGCAAGCTCTTTGGCTGTGCGTACCTTTTTTGCTGCCTCTTGCGGATGATTGAGAACATAGGAAATCGACCATGCAAGCGCTTCAGGATCTCCCGGAGCACAGAAGTACACGTGATCTTCAGTTACCACATCACGCACGGGAGGAAGATCCGCACAAACAATCGGACGACCGACTGCTAGATATTCGAACAGCTTCAACGGCGAAGTATCTCGTCTGAAATACGGATGATCACTCTTCGGAGCCGGATAGATGAGGATATCACAGGTAACGAGAGCGCTTGGAACGTCTTCTGATCGAATGGCGCCTTCAAATGTCACGCGATCAGAAATACCAAGCTTCACAGCTTCTTTTTGCAGTTTTTTAACCCAATCGCATGGGCCGCCGACAATCCATCCAAAGAACGGAATATTCCGTTCCAAAAGAAGCGCATACGCCTCTAAAAGTTCTCGCACTCCCTTCTCCATATCTCCGCGCGTCACAAGTGATCCGACGTATCCCACTACGGGAACATTGAGGGGAATATGCCATTTTTCACGCGCATGCAATATGGTCGGGAGTCGTTGAAATCGTTCAACGTCGACGCCATCATGCGCCACAATCGTACGTTCCGGTTGCACGCCCCATGAAAGAAGAACTCCGCGCATAGGCGACGTGAGGCAGACAACCAGTCTGCACTGATTGCAAAGTTTTACAAAACGACGACTCGGTTTGTGCGGCAACGTGTGAACTTCGAACACGACAGGTTTCTTCGTTAAAAGGAGCATACGAAGAAGCGCACGCGATCGCACATAGATCACATCCGTTTCATGTACCTCAAAATAAGAACGCAATGCCTTGCAATAATAATGCATGTTTATCAGAAAATGCAGCTTCCCGGGAATCCACCAGAAGAGCGTCGCATCAAAATGCGGAAGGTATTCTATGGAAAATGCGCGGGGAATATCATAATACGAAAATGCATCTTCCTTAATCGTATTTGAAATCGACGGACAAAGTAGTGTTACATCGTGCCCATCTGAAGCCAGCGCCGCACACACTTCTGAAATCTGCTTGCCATGCGCTTTCTGTATGGGAAAGCGCGTCTGCGTAACATAGGTGATCCGCATGAACCAAGAGTACTCTTCTATATTTGACAATACAAAATATTTAGGTCTGGAAGTATACTATTCCTCATATGCCCACTATCCTCGCCTTCGGCTATCATGATCAAAGCGCCCCACGGCATTGGAATATTTGTATGCAGCTCCATAATGAAGGCTATGAAGTGACGGAGTGTCATACCAAAAGCATTGGCATGGTGAAAAAATACAAAGACCTACGAAAGAGTTACAGAAAGCGAGAATCAATTCTTGTGACCTTCCCCGGTCACTATCTTGTTCCTCTTGCATGGTTCCTCACACGCAGACCAAGAAAGAAACTCATCTTCGATGCATTCATTTCTTTGTATGACACGAATGTGTGTGACAGAAAACGTTATGCGAAATGGAATCCGATCGCGTGGCTTTTATTCTGTGTCGACTTCATCAGTTGTCATCTTGCAGATGAAGTCTTGATCGATACGGAGGAACACAAAAAATATTTTGTGAAGATGTTCAAACTCAAACCGGAGAAAATCCGCGTCATCTATCTCGGAACGCGGGATGATCTTTTTATTCCAAAAGAGAGGAGCCTGCAACCTCATCACCATGTTCTCTTTTACGGAACCTACATCCCTCTCCAAGGGATTGAATATATCATCGAAGCTGCGAAGATCCTTCAAGAGACTCATCCTGATATCCACTTCACTCTCATCGGCCGCGGACAAACGTATTCCTATATACGTGCACTCGCGGAAAAAGAACAATTGCAAAATGTCATTTTCAAAGACCCTGTTCCTTACGAAAAACTCCCCGAACTCATCCACTCCACTGACCTCTGTCTCGGCATTTTCGCAGCGACGGACAAAGCCAAACGCGTTATTCCCCACAAAGTCTTCGACGCCGTTGGCTGTACAGTCCCCATCATCACCGCAGACACGCCCGCGATACGCGAGAAATTTGCGCATAACGAAGGGGTAATTTTGTGTCAAGCGGGGAGTGGAAAAGCATTGGCAACTGCCATCTCCAATTACTTCTCCACCACAAAATCTCCGATCACAAGGGCATCTAAGCCAGAACAATAGAACGTTCGCAGTGCATCACAAGGAGAACACACGAGCGGTTCTTCAGCCACATTGAAACTCGTATTGAGGATCACGCCACGACCGGTCTTCTTTTTAAATTCCGAAATAAGTTTGTAATAGCGCGGATTCGCTTCCTCGGTTACTCCCTGCACACGCGCGGTGTTATCAACATGAACGGCTGCGGAAAATTCTTTCATTTTCTCTTTTCTTACCTGAAATGCAAGAATCATGAATGGGCTCTTATGTGGACCTTCCACGTAGAGACCGATATCTTCGTGAAGCATGGATGGCGCAAAGGGGCGCCACATTTCACGATGTTTTACTTCCGCATTTATTATGTCTTTCATATTTTTGATGGAAGGATCCGCGAGAATACTGCGATTTCCCAAAGCCCGCGGACCCGTTTCCATCCGTCCCTGAAACCAGCCGATGATCTTCCCATCCACAAGGAGCTCGGCCGCTTTTTCTTCAATATTCTCTACTTTTATGTATGACATTTTGGATTCTTTGAGCACCTTCTCAACCTCTTCATTGGAAAATGAAGGACCCCAGTATGCATGGTCAAAAAGAAAGCCCGGTCGCTTGGATGTCTCATGTACATGTTGCAATACCGCTGCACCAAGCGCCACACCGGCATCCGATGATGCAGGCTGAATGTAAATATCATCTACAAAATCTGACTGAAGAAGTTTTCCATTTGCACTGCAGTTGAGCGCCACACCCCCCGCCATACAGAGTGTCTTGCATCCGGATTCCTCCATAAGAAACTTCGCCATCTGCTTGAGTGCACGCTCCAGCGCATCCTGCACAGTCGCTGCAAGATCTTTATGCTCTTGCGTGAACTCCTCATCTTTTCTGCGATGAACAAGTGAACGTAAAAATCGATTCCTCCCGGCATGATCAATACGCGGAATCGGCTCTGACCAATCGATGAAATCAAGCAGTTCCGGATTCGGCGTACCAAATGCCGCAAGCCCCATCGTTTTCCCTTCATGACTGTGCGGTCGAAAACCCAACGCTTTGGTCACACGTTCATAGAGCGCTCCCCAACTCCCGGCATTGGTCACTCTGTGTACGATCGTCAGATCCAATCCTTCTCCCCATCCGAGCATCCCGCTTTCTCCGCCGCCCGCGCCATCGAGAGAAATGACATTCGCTTTGGGAAACCCGGAAAGATAAAAGGAACTGGCAATATGACAAAGATGGTGATTGAGAAATTTCACCCGCTTATCGCGCGCAGAGAAGGGAAAAGATTCATTTCCACGACGAATCTCCTGTATCGTTCGCTGAATTTTCCCATAGGTAAAACGCAACGGTTGCAGTGGCCAGAAATTTGGCAAAATCGCCTGTGACCAATTCTCCATGCCAATCGCGATGGAATCCACTTCGAGAAGCTCGATACCCGCTTCCTGAAGGCAATATTCCATAGCTTTCTGCGGAAACATCCGCGGTGCATGCTTGAGCCGCGTAAATCGCTCCTCCTCGGCAAATGCGACCAATTGTCCATCTTTCAAAAGAGCGGCTGCCGTATTCCAGCTATAGGGATGCGTGAGGCCAAGAATGTACAAAGGCTTGGACATGATGAAGAGTGTACCCTACTGTTCCCTATAACCTATTCCCTGACAGATGCCCTGGTTTTCCGAATATTCTCTCATCAGGCTTTTCCAGCAATTTGTCCAAAAACATACGAAACAATTTCTGCTCTATCTGATCAGCGGCTGTGCGTCCGTGTTTCTCGATTTCGGGAGCTATTTTCTCCTCATTACTCTCACCGTACATTATGTCACGGCAAATATCATTGGAAATGCATTAGGATTCCTTGGTGCGTTTTTCTTCCATAAGTATTTCGTCTTCAAAAGATACGACCGTCATATAAATCATTTTGCTCGGTACTGCCTCCTGACGCTTTTTAACATCGCCATCCAAACGCTCCTGCTTATCATCTTCGTCGAATGGTTTGATATGGATCATCGCAGTGCAAAACTCGCCAGCTGGATCATCAGTACCATCGGTAATTTTTTCTTTTATAAGTTCCTCGTATATGTCTGAAGATCTGCCCGTCAGCGTTCATATTCTCACATTCAATTCCGCGCGAACGCTCGCGCGGACAATCGAAAGTGTCCACGGCTGCAAAGAAATTCTCGTGCTGGACGGAGGCAGTACGGATGATACGCGCGCCATTGCGCAGAAATATGGAGCGCACATGATCGAACAGCAAACAAAAGAGAAACAAGGCACGCCATTGACGAATTTTGCAGAAGCGCGCAATCGCGGATTACGGGAAAGTAATGAACCGTGGATACTGGCGCTGGATAGCGATGAATATGCATCGCTATCATTGATGAATGAATTGCGCATGGTCATGCAAGAACATACGCCATGCGCATGCTGGATACCGAGGAAATATGTTACCGCTGGCAACCGCATCGTGACGCACGCAACAACATATCCCAACGAACGGCTCTATTTTTTTCACAGAAACACGGTCACACAATGGATCAAACCCGTACACGAAAAGCCCGAAGTAAAACCGGATGCTCCCGTGCGTCATCTGAAAGGAGGAAGTGTAGCTCCACTCGGAAGTGTCGCCGAATACAAGCGAAAAAATCTCCGATATCTCGCAATCGAATGTGAAAAAGATACACGCAAAGGATGGGGGCATTGGTTTATCCATCGCCTCCTTCATACGCTCCGTTCCCGCTGTATTGCATTGCTCAAATTGCTCTGGATATGGTGTATTCCACGAAAAAATTGCGTCCGCCTGCCACTGAAGCATGAGCTTCTCCGATTCTGGTATGGATGGAAGCTCGTTGTAAAAACGTGCCCACTCTCACGTCCATGAAACATCTTATCGATCGCTACTACCGTTTCATCCGTCCCCTCCGCCCTCTCTACGGATGGGCACTTGATGCAAAACGAAAAGCGCGGTGCAGCAAACGTGCAGAAGAGTGGCGCGCGAAAAAATTTCGCGGAGCAAAGCTTGATGTCTGCGGCGGACGCAATCCGTGGAAGTCCGGTGAATTTCTTAATGTTGATATTATGGACTTTCCTCAAGTTGATCTTGTTTTAGACATTCGAAAACGCTTTCCGGTTGATGACGACGTGATTGCCGAAATCTTCTCTGCCGCCACTCTCGAACACTTCCGTGAACCGGATAACCTACATATTCTCAAAGAATTCCATCGCATCCTTCGACCGCAAGGCGTTCTTCATGTCTGCACGCCGAACATCGAAGCTATCGCTCGTGGTCTTTTGGAAGGAGAAGATGTACGCGTCATCAACCAACATTTCTTTGGAAAATACAAAAGCGACCAGACTGAAGACTATGACCTTCATCGTTGGATGTATCCGGCAAGAAAAATGATTGAGGTGTTAGAGAGTATTGGTTTTGTATATGTGCAGCAAGTTCCAAATGACACAGGATTACATGATCCAAAATACAACTACGTAATAAAAGCAGAAAAGAAGTAGAAAAATAGACACTCCCTTATCGCCCTGAAAATTTTTACTATCTATTGTTTATCTCATGTATCCACACAGACCACCCCTCTCCCCGCTCTATCAATTCCAAACCAGTTATGCGACCCAAGTCCCATTTCACCTGCCTTTTCTCATCCCATACCACATACTGCACATGGTATTTCTCTAAAAATTCTTGCAAACGCCCTTCAATATCCGCACACGTGACGGTCACCAAATTCAGCTCCTCTTGCCGCAAACGCGTACGCTCTTCCTGTGTGTACATACCATCGTATGCATCACCATATATCAGTACGATCTCATCTTCAGGACGACGATGAGACACATTCAATGGCATTTGAGTAAGACAATATCGTTCTGCCAACTCTCTGTGACTACGTAACTCATGCTGAATATAGTTCGTAAAGATCACATCATGATGTGTGTGGCTTGCAATGAAGGACGATGTAAGTGAATCAGAAAGAATCACGGATCGTTGTAGTTCATCGAGCACGGGCAATGACGATGCCAGATGTTGTTCTCTAAAATCCTCCGCATCAACGCGCCATTGAGATACAACAGATCTATTGTCATACGCAATGCCTGCGATAAAAACCAATGCGGCAATACTGCCCAGAAGCGCTGGAACATATCGATCGCGCCAAAGGGCAATGAGCGCAAAAAGCGCCGCGAGCACAAGAGTAAAGAGATAGTGCGATGCAAAGAGAAAACGCACGCCATGAATGACCTGTTGATTAAGAACAAGAAAACCCGTTATCACCGTACATGTAAGCGGCGTGGAGATCGGCCTTCGATACCATGTGACCGTGACTGCGAGCGCCATGAGAGCAAAGAGAATGGTCCATGGCCATGATTCGGGAATACGCGACATCCCAACGCCGCTTCGAAAGAATGCCTCGCCATAGATCGGATCTGATGAAATCGAAAACGCGTGGAACAAAAACGGCGCTGCGAAGACAAAACCGACGCCGCCAAAAAGCAGTACATAACCAAGCGATCGCCATTCCGCCGTGCACTTTTCCTTTCGTCGAACACAATGAATGATGTGCGTAAGAAATGATGAACGTTGCCGTTGATGCGGCCGAATGGAAAGAGCATTAAGAAAAAAGAGCACGACAAGCACCGCCCACCATGTCCACGCGGCGGAAAAACTCCAGAAATACACGTTGAAAAGCAGTCCCATCAACATCCCGCCAAGCACTCCCCAAAAAAAGTGATACTGTACTCCTGAAATCAGTCCCCACATTGCAAGAATCGTCAGAAGAAAACTCGCACGCTGATGAATAGGGCGGCCGAGATTATAGAGTTCCAGAAGAGAAAAAAGGACAACGATAATATACGCGTGCTTCCGTGAAAAACCGCATGATTGACAGAAACCGATCAAAATGCAAAACAAAAAAAATGGAATAATGAAATCCATCATCGTAAGCACCGTTGCCGCACGTGCATTGAACGGACGAAATATCGTGCCATATACGCGCTCGATCAGTGCAGCTTGCAACTCCGGCAATTTTTCATCACCTCCAGTTACCGCCGTGCCGAGCCTGTCACTACGGCCGATGAGTGCCTCCTGCACGCGAGGCAGGTAACTGAATTCATCACTGTTCAAATGTACAGGAATGCCCTGATACCGCTCATCCAGAATATGAAGAATATGGGGCATGCTGACGAGAATGCCCAAGAAAAGAGCACTACAGAAAACAAGGGCATGCCAGCGCTTTGCATAAAAAAGCGAATGGAACATCATAAACAGTATACTGCACATATGCCACGCACGTACTACCAACTCCTGCAATATGCATTTAAGCGCTTTAGCATCTTGAGTGCACGAAGAACATTGGTACCGACGTTGAAGTACTACCTTACAAGAATGCCCCTCCCCTTGATCCCCTCCCAAAGGGATGGGTGGGAAAAACCCGCTCTTTTTACCATGAATATCCTCCCGCCCATGGCAACGGTGTGGTATCACTTTGCAGAGAAGAATTTGGGAAATCATGTTGATAAAGTCATGTTCGATTGCTCGGGAACATTGAATCCCAAAGATTTTCCCAATATGCACATACAAAAGTTCCTCAACTTCTACGCCGCCAAAAAATCGGATGAATTTTTATACCACATTGCAACAAACAGAAAAATAGGCTGGATCTGCGATGATGATATGTTCCCGATGAGTCCGCAAATGATCAATATTCTTCAGAAAGAATTTGCCGAGCAGCGCACGGCATCCGTCAGCTTTCGTCCACGAAACTGGTGGCATTATGAGATCAATGGACAGTCGTACGAAGTAAGCAGCAGTTATTGCACCGCAATAAACCGCAGAATCTTCTGTGACACAGAACACCTTTCACTGAAACCTGCAGACGACAATAATCATCCGTCGCACATCGGTAAACCTCCCATGCGCTACGACACCTTTGATAAAGCAAATGAAATTCTGATTCAGAAAGGATATCGCTGTGCCATCGTTCCAGAATCAGAACGTGATATCTGTCTCACGGGATTTAGTGGCATGAGTGGAGCAGTCATTCTTCTTCATGAGTTCAAAAAACCGGAAGACACGATTCTCTACTATATGACGCCGCCAAAAGAACAATGGAGAGGCAACGTACTCTTCGGCACGCTATCCTCCATGCTCGCCATCTGCACGATTTGTGAACTCTACGAAATGATCACCGGAAAGAAATATGTTCTCCCTTCCCTTCCAACCCGTGAGCAATTGCTCTGCATACGGGAAACACATCTTCCATATGTGCGGGATGATCAGGATCCGGCGTGGTTTGATGCCGTGGGAGAAAGATTAAAAAGAGAACTTTAGGCCTTTAACCACTTTCTCAAAGGGGACACCTCCATCTCACCACACTCGTGATTGGCCCTGCTTCCGTTTGATACACGATTTCCGCCGCACTTGCTGGTTTATGGGCGGCTTCCTGAACCGTGCTTTGCTCTGGTTCACGGGTTATTTCATAAAGAGGGCAATGTTCTCCGTCTTTCACAGAAGTAATACGCAAATCTTTCCGAAACACATTCTTCGCCCATACACGCACATTTGCCTCTCCCTCGACAAGCACATATGCCTCTTGTTCTGCCGAGGCATCCACATAATCGCGCGCGAGTGCCCACGTATAAAAACCTTCTGACGATAGACCAAGATCTCTCGGGATTTGTGGGATAAGTCGATCGACGAAACTATTACAGGCACCGTACGTGTAGAGACAGATGGCCGTACCATGCGTTAGCACAAGGAGTACGGTAAGACTCATCGCATATATTTTCTTCCACCGCACGCGATCATAGACGTCTTTCATCCCCAATACCGCAAAAAAGAGGAGAAACACATACCCGGGAAATGCAAATCGCATCGCCTGTACCCACCAGATTGCCGTGAGTACCCATAGAGAAAGCATGACAAAAACAAGAAACAGATACGTTCTCCAAAATCGCACAAGACCGTATGCCGCAAAAACCAACAAAATAGGAAGAAGATTCTGAAGAGGATTGCCGTAGTAAAAGACATTCGACAGAAATTGTTCGACAAGGCTCGGCGCTTGTTTCATAAGTTCGCCTGAATATTCCGAATACAGCGGATCACCGAAAATCAGGAAATTTCGAAGAAGCCATAGCGAAAAAAGAAGCGCTCCACCCCCCATCCCTCCAAAGAACCAATGAGAAAAGAGATGATCGCGCCGCGCATGGATGATCCATGCGCCAAAAAGAAAAAATAAAGGAATGCCGTTGTATCGCGTGAGACACGCAAGACCGAGAGCAATTCCGGAAAGCGCGTACCATCGGTCATCCTCCTCCGCCCGGATGTATCCATAGACCGATGCGAGGACGAGAACGGTGAAGAGAAGATCCGCCGATCCCACCTGTGCGATGTACAGAAATCCATGATGAAAAAGGATGAAAAGAGAAACCAGAAGGCCGATCGTCGGACCCGTGATCCATGAAAAGAGAAGAAAACTCATCATCAATACCGCACCACCCGCGAGCAAACTGCTTGCTTGCATTCCGATATGCATTCCAAAGAGATGCGTCAGTGGATACGATAGAAACGAATGCAGAGGCAACTGTTTTGCATACGATTCCCCCAGAAGTTTATACGATCCATCCTCCCACAAGCTTTCTCCAAGAAGTGCATAGATCGCCGTGTCACTGACGATGGGAAAACGAATTGTGGGAAGCCAGAGGAGAAATAACAGCACAAACAATCCGAGAAGAATATGCGAGGACAGAGAAGATCGTGAAAGGAGCCGCAATTTTAAGAACACCCACACCCACCGAAACCAGTCTTTCCAGCAAATCTTCTTTCCTTCGGCAAAACTTCGCGGTGTGTAGGAAATCGGAGATTCGGCAATGTGATATCCACGGAGCAGAAGCATCGCAGTTAATTCCGGATCAAAACGAAAGTCATCTTCTTGTAGAGGCAACGTTTTAAGCACGTCATTTCGCACCATCTTATAGCATGTCGGCTGGTCAGTGAGGCGACTGCCGTAAAGAAGATTGCACATCATCGTCAGCAACGACCCCCCAATAAATGTGGTCAGATGTGTGAATTGCTTCTGTTTCTTGAGTCTGCGCGAACCAAAAAGAACAGGAAGATCGTGCAGTTGCGCATGTGCAAGTACTGTTGGAATATCTTCGGGGCTGTATTCCAGATCCGCATCCTGCACGATGACATAGTGACCTTTCGCATGAGCATATCCCATCCGCACGGCGGATCCTTTTCCTCCGTTCTCTTTATGAAGAACCGTATCCTGCGGCCTCGCTTTGCGCTGAAGAATCTCCAGCGATCGGTCCGTCGAGCCGTCATCCACAAAAATTACTTCCGCAAAATCACCGCATGATCTAAACACGCGATCAATGATCTCATCGAGCGTGCCCTCCTCGTTGTAAACGGGCATAACAATGGAGAGACGAGGAGAGAACATAAGGAAATAGTACATCTTGGCGCGCGTTCCAACATTACTTCACATTCATTTCTGCAACCAATCGCTGCACGAGGACCGGAAGTCCATGTTTTTCTGTGATATTCTTACGTAACTGCTGACAAATCTCACTGCGCTTCTCCTCTGGAAGAGCAAAGAATTCTTCAACTTTTGCGGCCATACTCTCATCGGTCACATGTAACTGCTCAGGAAGCTCCGGTTGTACCGCAGACGATGTTGAGACAACGGGACAACCACACGCAAATGCCTCAAGTACGGCTTTATCCAGACTGGTTTCACTGGCATGGAGGAACATGCCCGCCCGCTGCAGAAGTGGGACAAGGGCGGGCTGTTCCAATGAGGAAATGGTTACACGATCATACAGATGAACGTTATGCAGAAAATCCTGCATACCGGAAAGAACATGACTATCGTCATCTGTAATAGGCATGCCGACAACTGTAAGATGAAACGCTTCAGGAAGCGTCTGCAAACAACGCAGCAACACATCCAATCGTTTGGAACGCGTAATGCGTCCAACCGTCACGAGAAGTGTGGGATCCCGTTCCGTATTCTCATCCGGACAGAAGCGCTCTGTATCGATCCCATGACCTACGATAACGCTTTTTTTTGTCTGCAAAGGCATTCCATGTTCTGACGCACTGAAAATTTTTCGCGCAGCAAGAAGGGAGAAGCGCAATGGCCACCGCTTGCCACGTGCTTCGTACCAGAGATAGATCGGTTTTCGCAGCAAAAACCAAATTTTCCATCCAAGCACGACCCATATCGGCGTCATGTGTACAAATACACAATCATACTGGCGATGCAAATTGATAATTGATAATTCATAATTGATAATTTGTGCAACGCGCGACCGACCACCTTCTTTTCCCAAAGAAATCACATGAACATTTTCTGGTAGAGCATATTCCCCAACATACTGCCCAATGACTATTACGCGCTCGCAATGTTTTGCAAACTCTTCAATCCATCGGTGAAAGAATCCAAGAATCGGATCATTTCGATCAACCTTCTGTGTCACGATAAGGAGTCTCATGCGATGGATTTGAGGAATTTCGCGTATTCTTTAATAAGTTTTTCTCCGCAGTACATCGTGAGCACATCACGTCCGCGGCGCGCATATTCGTTGTAAAGAGCCTGATCAAAAAGCATCAACTCGATCTTCTCTTTGAGGTCTTCGATCTCTCCGGTCGTCGGGAGATACATTTTCCCTTTTTCCAATTCCTTAAGCACGCCAACGCGCGTTGCAATGAGCGGCACTCCGAGCGCCATCGCCTCCAGCGCAACACGCGGACCGCCCTCGCTCTTTGAAGGAACAACCATCACTTTCGCCGATTGGATTGCGCGGTACACATCATTTTTTTCGGGAAGCCATCGGGTAAAGGTCACACGACCATCCAAACCCAACTTTGAGCTTTGAGCTTTGAGCTTTGAAAAAAGTGAACCATCTCCAACAATAAGAAGAGAAACTTTATGAAGATAGACAAGTACGTTGAGTACATTCTCGACTCCTTTATTCTTTACCAAGCGCCCACAGAAGATGAGATCGTATTTTTTTTTGATGGACGAATCCGGTTGCAGAGACTTCCTGTCCAGATACTGCGATGAGAGAAGACGAACATGATCTTTTCCTGTCCACTCTTGCACCATGTGTTCTACTTCTTGATTCACGACACGTACGGCAGTCGCTCGCTTTCCTATTGTCTGAAAGAACAGCCAATACATTCTTCGTCCGATCCATTCGCCAAAATCTGCTGCCCTTGGATATCCGACAACATGATGAATTTCTTCAATGTACGGAATGCCGGTTTTTCTCTGCAACATCCATGCACCCAATCCATTATAGAACGGCGGATAGTCATGCACGGTCATCACCCGATACTGCCTTTCCCCACAAAGCTCTCTTCCTTTTTTCAAAATCCACCATGGTTGCCGCCAAAGTCCCCGAGATGAATGATGAATGTACACACGATCAAATGCATGAACAACTCCGCTCAAGCACGAATTCTTTGGTTTCGGGCAAATAACATCCACTCGTTCGAAATACTGTTTCAACTCTTCCAACGTATACCAGAATGCTCCCCGTCTCGCCTCGGGAATCGACCTGTCACCAGAGATCATCAGTAAATTCATGGAGAAGAAAAGTAGGAAGATGTGTCTATCCTTCGATACATCTGATTTTGCTGTGCCGCACTTCGATACATCCGCTGCCGCGGATACTCAGTGTGACACAGCAAAATCAGACACTCAGGATGACACATTTGTATTCAAAAAAGAACGAAACAACTTCACATGTTCCTCACACACTTTCGACCACGGACGCGCCTCACAGAGTGTTGTCGTCTGCTGCGCAATTCGCTCATAGTTTTCCATCACATACACAAGCGCATCCCGAATCTGCTCTGGTGTCTTTAATGGACGCACCACCATCCCCTGACGCAATGCGTCACTCAATCCCGTTTCTTCTGTCAGAAGCACCGGCATTCCGCTCGCCCGCGCCTCCAGTGCAACATTGGAGCTGATTTCGGTGAGCGAAGGCAGAATAAGAAGGTCATAGTCAGCAAAGAAATCACCTTTTTCAGTATAATCGGGTGGTAATATCTTATGCCTTATGTTTTGCACTGTACATTTCATTGGCCCGTCACCGACAAAAGTTAACTCCACGCCATCCAGCATCTCCACAGCTTTTACGAGATTTTTCAGATTCTTAAATTTCACAAATCGTCCCATAAAAAGCAATCGAAACGGAGTATGTTTTTTATGGAGAGGAAAGGTGTAAGTTTCTGATCTATCGAAATAACTTAAAGACGGAGAAGGGGGTAGGGAATTTTCAATGCAAGAATGTGTTGGCAAATTTTTATAATGCTTTTTATACAGCTTCTGCTGCCACACAGTTGAAAATATAATATGATCAAACTTATTGAGTAACCACGCCATACATCTACACCCTATCCACCACATCACACGCTCTTTTTCATAAAATTCCCGCAATCCCAACCTTCCTCCCTGATCTGTATAACGCTCCCAGAGAAAATCCCCGCCAAGACGCAACACGTTCTTCGGCTTTTTCAATCTCGCCAGCCATAACGGTATTCCACAACTGACGGAAGAAAATACATACACAATATCCGCATCCTTCGCGTATTTCTTCAACGCACACGCGTAAGAAAACCAACGAAGAATCGGCACCCGCTTACCGACGCAAATCACTCGTGTTTTTAATTTCTGACCTGTCTCCATCGCAGTCGAAGGTTTTTTGATTTCTGATTTTCTGCGCGCATACGTAATGACAATGACTTCACAACCTTGCTTCTGCAATTCACTTACTAAATTTTGTACATAGGTCGCCGGTCCCCCAATGTCCGGCGGATAGATTCCCGTTGCCAACACGATCTTCATTTTCTGCATAGATAAAAGCAGTATACCGCATCAGTTGACAACTGATCATTATCAATTCTAAATTATCAATTACTTGCCGTCCATCCTGTCTCCTGTAATCCTTTATCCTTATACCACTCCACGGTTTTCTTGAGTCCTTCTTCAAATGGCACTTGCGGTTGCCAACCCAGTGCACGGGTATTCGACGCATCAATGGAATATCGCCAATCGTGACCGGGGCGGTCGATAACGAATTCGATGCAGTCGCGCGATTTTCCAAGGAGATCAAGAACGGTTTTTGCCACATCAATATTCTGCTTCTCATTATCTGCGGCAATTAAATAGATATTCCCGTCTTCTCCTTTCTCGAGCACCGTTTCAATCGCATCCGTGTGATCGGTAACATAGAGCCAATCACGTTTATTTTTTCCTTCTCCATAGATTGGAACCTTCTCGTTTTTGAGCGCATGTGTAATAACAGTTGGAAGAAACTTCTCTTCTGCCTGATGCGGACCGTAGTTATTGGTACAACGCGTGATACGCGCATGAATGCCAAAAGTGCGCACTGCCGCCAGCAGAAGAAGATCACCGGCAGCTTTTGTTGCGGAGTATGGAGAACTGGGTCGCAAGATGGTATCAACCATGCAGGGCGGATCGCCGTCTTTCAGCTCACCGTATACTTCATCCGTCGACACATGCAGGAAAAGAATATTCAGATGCTCTTTACAAACTTCGATGAGCGACTGGACGCCGAGCACATTGCTATGGAGAAAGGGAATCGCATTTTTAATGCTGCGATCGACATGTGTCTCGGCGGCAAAGTTTACGATTACTCCGACATCGTATTGCTTGATCAGACCCGAAACCAATGTCGTATCCGTGATATCTCCTTTCACAAAACGGATGCGATCCATCACGGAATCAAGAAAAGATATATCCGCAGCATAGGTCATCGCATCAAATACAATAATCGTGTCATCGGGAAAACGCTCTTTATGCCGCAAAACAAAATGCGATCCGATGAAGCCCGCGCCGCCTGTTACTAAAATATTCATACGAAGAGGATAGCGAAACTATTCGAGTCTCTGCATCCTTTTCCCATACATCGTCACCGATTTTTCAAATCCTTTGAGAGAAACAGCTTCCAGAGGTTCAAATTCCTTTTGTAAATCTTCCGGAAGCGCCATGTAACACTCCGGCGACATCAGGCAGGTATGATGTGGAAAATGTTTATTCTGACTCTCAATACGCGCAGCAAGGTTAATCGAACTACCAAGACCCGCAATGCGTCCGGGTTTATGTACAGTTCTTCCAACATCAAAATCCACCGATCCCTGCACCGCAACAAGGATTGCGTCATGCAATTTTTTCAGATCAATCTTCGTTCCATTTTCCGATGAGGACATACGCAAAATATCACCGATACGGAGCGGCCCCGTAGCCATGCCGATTCCCGTGCTGTGCGGAGCTTCTTTGGTGCCACATCCATTTTCCCTAAAAATATCTGCCATCTTGGTCGTACACTCATTCATTTCGAGTGCACAACGTGCCATGATCTCCTCTTTAGGGATACCATTTCTCTGATCCGTAAAGTACACAATGAGTCCGTCGCCGGTATGATTGAGCACTTTCCCATGATACTTCGCAATAATCGCTCGTAGAATCGGGAAATAGGTCATGCGCAGCATCGGGAAAATTTCATCACCCAGCTGCTCTGTAAGAGAGGTAAAATTTCGCATATCAGTGACAAGCACTCCCGCATCGAGTTCCTTCGTCTCGATATTGCCTTTCTGGTCGAGTGTAAGATCTTCACCAACCGGATTGATCATGTCCGCAAGTTCCGTCAGCACATGCATATACGGCTTCGTAAGACCTGTAATTTCATTGTGATTGCTATTTGTCAGTTCCTCTCGTAAAAAAACAAGAGACGGATTTTCCAGAATCATCTGTTCCACATTCTTTTTCTCATAAGTGAGAATGCGGGTGTAATTTTCATAAATGCTTTTACGAATGGAGTGTTGCTGCCATTTTGCAATGGCAAGAACAACGGAACCAAAAGCAATCTCGGAAACGCAGTCGAGAGGATCTCTTCCATCTTCACGAAAGTCTGCCACCAATGGTATGGAGCCGATGATGGCCATCATTTTCCATGTTGCATCCCTCTGAAGCTCCGCAACCGTCAAATCTTCAATGGCATTGTTTTTGTGTGCGATGCGCAATATTCTTATGCCTTTTACAACCGATCCCAACTGTCGAAAAAGACGCAACAAACGCGTGTGTTTCAGATGCCCCAAACCTGTTACGGATTCTGCAGCGATAGAGGCGCCATCGATCCACGCTTCTGATGTTTTAAGATGCGCCGGCCCTCGTGCAGTCAATTTTACTCCGAGATTCGCGCCAAAAAGACCCGCGATCGCTGTGCGGGTTGTATAAATAATACTTTCATCTGCCGGCATATTGATCACAGAGCATCCCAAACGATAGACGGGTTCACCGAAAACAAACGTGACTGTTGCGAGTTTTTCAAGGACGCTATATGACGGCCGCTGAATAATGTTTTCCATTGTCGAGGAAACAGCACTTCGTATGTTCCCCATCATCGAGGAAAGCTTTTGACAGATGCTGAAACATTCGGACTGATTTTCTAAGAGACTTCTTGGCTCTTCGCGAAGAGTCATACGGCTTGAGGAAAAAGGTTGCAATATATATAATATATTATGAAATGTCAATTTAAGACCGAAGGCTCTTTGCAATGCTTAACCAAAGCCAAAGAATGGCACTCATACCTACATATGCCCCCAAAAAGAGAACAGCTGCTCCCTGCAATTTTGCGTGCTGAATGCTCGATACAACGCTTCCTGGATTAAAAATCGTATGGAGAAGCACAAAAAGGATCATCACCATCAGGAGAATCCAGAGAGGTTTTTTCCAGTCCATGATTGCTTTGCCCGGCAGGTACTTGAGAGGCATGGCTTCCAGAAAAACACCTTCGATGAGAATGACGTAGAGAATCATGGAAAGGTCATGTAAAACGCCGTAAGACTGCACAACGGGAATGAGCGCCCAGCTGATGAGAGCTGTGGTAAACATCAGAATCAATCCCCAGAATTCCAATTTTCCTTCCTGCTCCTCAAACTTCTGTCCGTAAATAAAGAGCCCGATGGGAATTCCAAAAATAAAACCTGGAGAAATTTCCAGCATGCGACTCAAAGCAATACATCCAACAGCCAATACAAGACCAAAAATATTCGGCTTAAATAGCCCTTCACACTTCCAGGAAAGCGCAACGGCATAACGCCAAAGATCTTTTGTATAGGTCCCGAGTGCAATCGCAATGAATGTCACAAGAAGAATACCCCAACTCTGTACAGACCAGAGGATGAACTGTGGCGTGATATGAGCAGCAATCGCTGCGTAGACAATAATTGTGAGAAGAAGAATCACACCGCGAAAGAGCCCTGTTCCCTGCTGCCCACTCTCACGGAACCAACGAAGAATAGGAAGACGATGGAAAAAAGCATTGATATGATCACCATACCCTTCAACGATGTTATTAAACGTCACACTGGAAACTCCAATCACAAGAAAAAGCAGAAAAGCAAGAAGCATATTCATCCCAATATCTTCGCTCTTCAACGAAATGGTATTCGGACCCCAGATACCCGAAGGTCGAATGATCGGCTCTGTATATCCCCACTCTTCGCGTTCGAGTGTCTTCTCCCATTGTGATTTTTGTGGTGTAACAGTAGGAAGGATCTTTTTGGGGACTTCAATAAAGGTCGCTACATGTTCTTTGGGCTTCGGCTCCTCTCTCGCGGGAGGAGATGTTTCTTCTTTTACGGGTATAATCTGTGCTTTGGGTGGAGGAGGAGGTGATGGAGGGATTGGTTTCTCTTTCACTGTGCAGTGTCCGGGAATAATCCCATCTTCTAACGAAGAGCAGTATTGCGGAACTACACAATCACTTGGTGAATAACATGTCGATTGTGCAAAAGCGAAGCCGGGAAAGAGGATGACAAGAAGAAATAGATGCATAGATCGGCATCAGTATAAAGATATTTATCATATGAATGAAGTCGTTTTTTCTCTAGATACAGCCATTTTTAAAGAGTATGCTTCTTCGCATGCACGGTGTCCTCATTTGCGGCGGAACGGGTTCCAGACTGCGCCCACTCACCGATATTACCAATAAAAGTCTGCTGCCTGTCTATGATAAACCGTTGATTCTCCATCCGCTTCAAGTGCTCTTCGATGCCGACATTCGAGAAATTGCCATCGTCACAGGCACGGAACACATTGATCAGATACGAAATTTTCTCGGAGATGGATCACGATTCGATGCATCATTCACGTATTGCGTACAGGAAAAACCCGGAGGAATTGCCCAAGCACTCGGACTCGCAGAAGACGCCTCCAAAAGAGATTCCATCTGTGCCATCCTCGGCGATAATATCTATTTTGATGATCTTTCTTCGGTCATCAAAACATTCGACAAAGGAGCACATGCATTTCTTAAAGAAGTTCCCGACCCTGAACGTTTCGGGGTGGGACAAATGAAAGATGGAGTATTGATTTCGATCGAAGAAAAACCGACTCATCCCAAAAGCAACCTTGCCCTCACCGGTTGTTACCTCTTCGACAATCGCTGCTTCGAAATCATTAAAAATTTGAAGCCATCCGCACGCAGCGAACTCGAAATCACTGACGTTATGCGATGGTACATGGAACATGAAACTCTCCACGTCACATTGCTGAAAAAAGAATGGATTGATGCAGGAACATTCGAGAGCTTGTTCGAAGCAGCCCGACTGGTACGGGGGTGCAGAGACGTCCCACAGGGACGTCTCACCAAAACTCCGTAAGAGACGTCCCACAGGGACGTCTCTACAGAAAACGCACGTTACTGCTTCATCATCTCCTCATACACTCTCTTATATTTCTCCACAATCACGCTCCAATCATATTTCTGCGCGTTCTGCATTCCCGCCTCTGTCATCCGCATTCGCAACTTTTCACCGTACAACACTTCCTTGATCGCATCGGCGGCTTCTTGCGGATTATTCGGGGAAACAAGTATTCCCGTCTCGCCGCTTTTCACGATATCCGAAATTCCTCCGATGCGCGTTGCAATAACGACGCATCCAGCAGCCTGCGCTTCGAGAAAAACATTCCCCAGTGCTTCACTGCGCGAGAGCCCGCAGAACACTTCCGCTTCCGCAAACTCCCGATAGAGATTCGGCGGATCCATACGACCGGTGAATGTTATGGAATCCACTATGAGAAGTTTTTCTGACAGAAATTTGAGCCGCGTTCGTTCGCTCCCGTCGCCAACGATATGCAGCGACGCATGGGGAAATTCTTTTCGTATAAGAGCGAATGTATGAAGAAGGGTATCCACTCCTTTCATCGGCTCCAGACGACCGACAAACAGAATGCGACCGAAGATTTTCTTCACTTCTTTTATTGCCCTTTGAATCGCCTCCAGATGAATGCCGTTGGGAATAGATATCACATCATCCCGTTCATATTCCTTCGCAATCCGCACGAGTACCGAACTAATCGCTGTCACTTTATCCGCCGATTGCACAATCCTCTTTTTGAGAAATTTTCGGTTTGTCGTCTGCAATGTGAGAATCCGTTTCGCTTCCGGTACAGCTTTCCGACATCGGTATAGCGCCAACCCCGCAAACGTCTCGAGCACTGCATGTATAATGTCCGGCTTGAGGCTTTTGGCAACTCGCGAAGCCAAAAACGGATAGAGCCACTTATCGAACATACATCCAAAACCAACCCGAATAATGCGCACTGGTGCTTCCCGCTTCCCACTAATCGCTTCTCGTTCCAAATCTCTTCTCATCTTCGCCGTCACCACAGTCACCTCATATCGATCACTCAAGCCCAAAGCCACCTCCTCCGCACACGCTTCCGCTCCACTTCGTAAAGGAGACAGAAAGGTCGATAAAATAACAACTTTTGGCTTTTCCATTCCACAAGTGTAGCGAATCATTCGGCAAATAATTGCCTATATTTTTCACCAATTTTTCCCCAACTAAAAACCTCCTCGATTCTCTCTCGGGCATTCTTGCCGAATTCCATGCGTTTTTCGGGATGCGCGATGAGAAAACGCACATGCTCCCGAAGCTCCTCCCGATTGCCGGGAGCAAAACATAAGCCCGATTCTCCCTCTTGTACCAAGAATACATTACCGCCCACACGAGAGACAATGCAGGCACAACCCGATGACATCGCTTCCATAAGCGCATTGCTTAAGCCCTCACTGTAGCTCGGCATCACGAAAATATCCGTTGTTGCGAGAATCTCGGGAATATCGTTGCGTAGCCGCGTAAACAGTACCTCGCGCTCATATGCCTTCACCAGCGGGTGTCCTTCTTTATACCAACCAACCACTTGAATAGTAAGATGTGGATAATTTTTTTTAAGCGGAACAGTCGCTGCCAAAAAGTCATCTACACCCTTCACACTCTCCAATCTGCCGACATAAGTAACAACTACTTTGCCAAGTACGTGAGTAGTGAGTCGTAAGTAGTGAGTAGTATCAATTCCTGTCGGGATCACTTGCGATTTTTTCCACACTCCAAGCTTCTTTAAGAGGCCCTCCGGCTGCGGGTGAAAAAAGACGATCCTCTTCGCACATAAAAGAACCAGCCATCCGACTGTCCATCCCCCGATACCCATAATCACTTTTGCAAACTTTGGCCTTGGCCACCAGGTCATCCCCACCAGTGCATCCGTAAGAAGAATGAATTTGTATCCCAAAAATCGCAACGGAATCAAAGAAAACGATGACCAGAACAGCACTTTGTTACAAACCAAAAGATCCGGTTTTTCTTTTTTAATCAGCCGCCATGCGGAACGCCAGAATCCAAAGGCAATCCCAAAGTTCAACGGATCGGGAAGAAACACATCTTTGCGATAGTGCACCGTCAGCGTATCACTGACATCCTCGATCTTCGTCTCTCCCCCCATACATACCACAACGACCCGATATCCTAGTCGTTGCCAAAGCTCCGCTAACTTAAACGAACTCATCATCCACCGATGCTCCTCTTTCCAATATGGGCTAACTAACAAAATAGTTTTCATTTGTGAATGATCAATGATCAACTTTGTCTTCAAAATCCTTCTCATCACCCAAACCTGCTTCTCTTAGTGCGAGCTTTCTCACCATCCTCGTCTGCCGCTGTTCCAATTCCTCGAGACGAATGATCAGATAGAACATCATAAAAAAGAGGATGCCGATACTCGTCACGAGTATGGCATTGACCTGACTTTTAATTCCAGTGACAAACTGCACATACGTGAGAATATTCGGAAACAGGGCAATTCCTGCAACCGCTCCCCAAAAGAGTATCCAGAGAATGACTTCCCATAAGTTCTTCTTCTGCCGAAACCACAAGTTCCATGCATAGAGAATTGCAATGAAAGAAACCAAAGGCGCCAGGATTTGATACGGAGTGAGCTGCATGGTTTACCGAAGAAATGACCGCAGAAGAATCTTACACGCTGTGCGCACACCATGCGCAAATGATTGCCCCTTTGCAAGGGTATATTCCGAATACACCACTTTAATCGGCACTTCGCCGATACGCCATCGATATCGCGCCGTCTCGCGGACAATTTCCGTACAGAATTCGAATCCGCTCATGCGAAGCTGGATTTCGGCAAGCGCCTTCTCTCCAAATGCCTTAAAGCCGCACTGACTGTCTGCAATCCATCGCCCTGTCGCCATGAATGTCACAATATTTCCGAGTCCATTAAATAAGCGCCGAATGAAAGGAATGTGATTTTTTCGACCGAAACGATTCGCAAACACAATATCCGCCTCACCGCGCTCTATCGGGCCGAGAAGGGCGGGAATATCCCCAACGTCATGCTGTTCATCCGCGTCGAGCGTAACGACAACATTCGCTCCCAATCGGCGCGCCGCTTCGAGGCCCGTCATCGTCGCAGCACCGGCGCCGCTATTTTCTTTATGACAAATAACGCGGGCGCCTTCTTTGCGAGCCATTTCAGCCGTCGCATCACGTGATCCATCATCAACAACAATGACTTCGCGAACGTATTTTTTTACGCATCGCACGACCCCGCCAACGCGGGACTCCTCGTTATATGCCGGAATGACCGCAACAATGTACATGGATTCAGGGAAGGATAACGAATGCTATTCCATCTTCCATATCGTTCACAACAACTTTCATCCCGAGACTTTTGTCATTGAGAAAACCAACGAATGCATTTACTTTTGTGTGGAGCGGGCCATTCTTATCAGACTCAATCGTCGCGGTATTCGTATCGAACACCATGCTGTTAAATCCGAGTTTTCGCAGCCGCTCCAGCGTGAGCTGGTTATCATTCTCTTGATGCAAACACGTAAAGAGATCCAGCTGATTATCCGTTGCAGCGATGATTTCCAGATTACGCGGGATAAAGTAGGGAATGAATGTGCCGACGCGATACACATATGGACGACTCGGATTCGCTTGATGCAATTGCACTATCATCTCACTGATATTGTCGTAATAGGGAATGGACTTCTCGCGCACTACCGTCGCCGACGATGTGCCGATGACATATTCCAAAGTACTGTTCATCTTCATAAAAACCCAGAAGCGGTTCCCGAGCATCATGAGAATGGACAACGCCAGAAGGATGCTCATCACTCCCTTCGACCATGTGTTTGGAGCGCGTTGCAAGAGGATTTCCAGTCCGACGCACAAACCCAAGAACATCCCAACGCCATACCAGGGAACGCCA
>MFXT01000024.1 GCA_001788955.1 Candidatus Peribacteria bacterium RIFCSPHIGHO2_02_FULL_49_16
TCAGCATCTTTGCCTTTGCCTTGGGGTTACTGGCAAAAGTTTCCATCATCATGCTGCCGGTGATTCTTCTTCTGATTGAATGGCTTCTGTGTCATCGACGTCTCCTTGCATCGTCCTTCGTGACGATCAGCCGTCTTACTCCCTATTTCTTGCTGTCTGTCATGTTCGGCATCGTTGCGCTCTTTGGGAAAAAAGAACTCGTGACCATCCTGACACCGTGGGAGACGGTTCTCATGGCGGGAAGAAGTGCGATGTTTTCTTTGCAACATCTCTTCCTGCCCATCGGTCTATCGCCGATTTATCCATATAATGATGCGATACATATCGGCACTCCCGATCTTTTTACTGCGCTGGTGATTGTCATGGCGATTACGTTTCTCACCCTCTTTCTTAAAAAATATCAATGCGTACTCGCCTTTTCCTGGTTCTTTTTTCTCCTCACCCTTGCACCCACTTTCACCACCTTTGCAAAAGCAGGTGATGTGTATGTGACATCCGACCGATATGCTTACCTCCCCTCCATTGGGATATTTCTGATGTTTGGATTATTCTGTCATTGGGTGATGCGCAAAGTACACATGAGGTACGCTCCTGCACTTTTCGCAGTGATTATTTTGCCACTCTCTGTTCTTTCTTCAGAAGAAGCACAGATTTGGAAGGATAGCGAGGCGCTCTTTCGTCATGTCATTATGCTGTATCCGAAATCCGTCGCCGCACAGAATAACTTAGGCATTATTCTTCTGAAGCAAGGAGATGTCCTTCAGGGAAAAGAGCATTTCGAATCTGCACTGAAGATTCGCCCTTACGCCAAATCGCATGTGAATCTCGGAGATATTTTTCGTATGCAAAGGCAATGGACAGAGGCCGTTTCCGAATACGAAAAAGCACTCGCGATTGATCCGGAGGAAGGAGCAGCGCACTTCAATATCGGCCTCGTATACGCTGCACAAAATTATCTGGATGATGCGAAAGAAAAATTTGAAATCGTCATCGCCATCGATTCCAAACATATCGGCGCATTGAATAATCTCGGTGCAATGGAGTTTCAACAAGGGAATATCGAAAAAGCACGGAGGATGTTTGAACGTGCTTTAGAGATTGATCCGGGATTTATTGATGCCCAAGAAAACCTTCGTTTGATCAACGCTTCGTGATTCTAAAACCTCCTTTACAAATGAAATCGTTGCTCCCGCGCATCCTTCACGCGACCATCTTCATGAATCGGGCGAGGATATTTCTCTATAACCTCTTCAAGTTTATCGAGTAACTTCACCGGATCATCATCAAAAACCATATTAGGTGGAACCTGTCTTTTGCAGAGATCGACAATAATGTGTGGCACAGAATTACTGATACCGCCCGTACTCGTCAAAACGCCGACAGGATGTCCTTCATCAAAAGCAATAATAAGTTCATTGAGCGTCCCCACGCCACCACCAACAATGATCGTTCAATTGGAAGAGCGGATATTGATGATGTCACGCTCCATGAATCCCATTCCTGTGTAGATCATCATGTCATGCTCATGGGGATTTTTATATTCTTGTTCATGTTCCTCTTCGGAAAATGCCGGTGAGATGCCAACGGTGAATGCTCCTTCCTCTTTTGCTCCAAGCAGAGCCTCGTTTGGCAAACCAGGTGCGGAGCCATCGATATAGATGTACCCCCGTCTTCCAATCTCACGACCTAATTCACGAGCGATGTCCCGTGTCTTTTGATTTTCCGTTTGCGGCCCTTTGGCGCTGCCCATGACGCCAATCTTGATCTTGTGTGTGTGGTTTTTCGATTTCATGAAATCTAATCATTATAGCATTTTTCTGCTTATTTTACAATTTACCGCAAATACTTGTACTTATTGATGTTATGTTCCTCATTCGTTTTGGCATAACGAATGACGCCATCCCATCCATGCATGTAGTACCAGTACTGCGATGCTTTTGGAAAGAGCGCTGCTTTGATACTCTGCAGTCCCGCACTCGCAATGGGACCCGGCGTGAGACCGGCAAATTTACGGAGATTATATGGAGAATTGGTATTCAGATCCATGGTTGTGAGAACACCGGTTTTCTTGTCCTGAATATAGCGCACTGTCGCATCCACTCCCAATCCCATCCCTTCATCAAAACGCTTCCAGAGTATGCCGGAGACCATGGCACGTTCGTCATTTGTCCGGGTCTCCTTCTCAATCAGCGCCGCCATGGTGATGATTTCATGAAGAGAACGATTTGATGCTTCAATGTCTCTATGGAAACTGTGGACAACTTGCGTGCGAAATTCACCAAGCATGCGCTCGAGGAAAAACTTTGAAACAAAATTGCTCGGTTCGACGTAGTACGTATCCGCAAAGAGATATCCTTCCAACAGTCCTCCTCGTTCTGCAAATTCTTCACGTTTCTCAAAAGGCAAAAAATCAAAGGAGGAGAAATCACACACACGAGCACAATCAAGAACATCACCGGGCTGGCTCAATTTCTCTTCTGCAAGGAGGGCATCGATGTCTTTTACGGTAAATCCTTCTGGGATTGTTATGCGAATCTCTTTGCTCTTTCCTGTTGCAAGAAGATCTAACACCTCGCTGGCATTCATAGATTGATCAAAGATGAATGTCCCTGCCTGTAAATTGGATCCGAGACCATTGAAGGCGATAGAGAGTTTAAATGCGGTTGGTGAGCGAATCATGTTCTTTTCTGCAAGAAGCTGGGTAATACTCTCCACACTCATTCCTTTCTCAATCGTAATCTGCTCCCGCTTCGCATCGACCTTGTTCACGGGCCCAAGAGCATGGGTATACCAAAAATAGGAACCGATTGCAGCGAAGACGAGTATGAGAAAAAATTTTCGCATAGCAGTAGCATATCATTGTCCACCCAATCCCAATTCCCCCATCACATCCTTCATCTTATCGGCGGCGTACGCCTGTGCTTTTTTCATGCAGCGATTGATACAATCCACAATATCATTGCAGAGTTCTTCATGGGAAGGCGACTGATGTATAACATCAATAGATAACACTTCCTGTTCTGCGTTTGTGGTTACGCGCACATATTTTCCTTCCGCTTCCACCTGTACGCTTTTCAGTTGCTTCTTTACGCGTTTTGCATCCCTCTGCAGCCGATACATATCCCGCATTTTTCCGATTCCCATGCGACATATGGTATCGAAAAATCCCTTGAATACAAAAAGATTTAATTCTGTGCTTTTGGACAATCGATCACATTCATCCGCATTTCTCGGCTATGACGAAACGGAGTGGAGAAGCGGAAACGATACTCCCCTTTCATCGATGGCGTTATCGAGAAGAAATCTTCCGGCGGCACCCAATCCTGCACATTCTCAATCATTCCGTCAGGATAGATGATCGAACGAATAACGAACCACTTGTTTGCACGCAACGCAAGGGTCTGTCCAAGAGGGAATGTATGTGGAACGCCGCGATGAAAGCGGTACGCTTTTGTAATGCGTTTTTGGTAACGTGTCTCCCCATCCCCGCAAAGACCGGCGAGATTTTTATTACCGAGCCGCTCAAAGCGCGCATGAATCACACCACGCGAGTGATCGGCAATCTGCCGGAAGGCTGCAAAACTTAAATCCATATCGCGGCCATCTATGTACGGGCCGCGATCATTGATGCGTACAACAACACTTTGATGATTCTCCAGATTCGTCACGCGCACGAGCGTATCATGCGGAAATGTTCGATGTGCAGCCGTGAGTTCATGCATATTAAATGTTTCCCCGAATGCGGTTCCCTTCCCGTGAAAATCATCCGCATAGAAACTCACTTCGTGTACTTCTTCCTGCAACAACGTATCGATCTTCGTCATCAATGCGATCAAACGTTCTTCTGTAACAAGACCGAAAAGATCTTCTTCCTGCGAAACAATCGGATATCGTCCGAGCATAACCGAAAGATCTTCATATTCCATATCATCAGGATCGGCGATGTTGCGCGTACGAAAGAGCCATATGAGCGCATCGCGGACAACGAGCGCATCATCGGGATAAAATTCTTCTTTATCATCCAGAATTTTTCGTCGCTTTGCCCACGTGATTTCCAGATACCCGTCATCAAATTCCTGAACATCGCGAAACGGTTCGGTCTGCATTGTCTCCAACGCCGGTCGCAGAATGCTCGACCAGATAAATAAAAAACCCTCACGACGCGCAAGTATATGTTCTTCTCCCTCCTGCGCATGAACAAGAGGTATAAGAATAAAAAATGCCGATATGAGAAAAAATGTATTCAGGAATAAAGAATGCTAAGCGAAAAATTCTCAATGATCAATGATCAGTATCAATCAGAGCACACCCCACCCCTCCGCACGCACCGCATTGTAAAGATTCATAATGCGATCTCTATGAAGAGCGCGAAGAGTGGCCGGTCCGGCGAACTCGGCACCATCATCATTTGATCCCGTAATCACGCCTCTCTCCAATTGATATTGCCCGACTGCACGCGCCGTCAGTGCACCAAAAACGCCGTTG
Organism: Candidatus Peribacteria bacterium RIFCSPHIGHO2_02_FULL_49_16; assembly: GCA_001788955.1. GTDB lineage: Bacteria > Patescibacteriota > Gracilibacteria > Peribacterales > Peribacteraceae > 2-02-FULL-49-16. Next base: position 4,486 of record MFXT01000024.1, read on the forward strand.
ATCTCTTTCTCCGGAAAAAATCCATGCTCCACAAGAAGACTTTGGAGAAGCCGAACATCATTCCCTTGCTCTCCTCGCCCGAGAAACTTCTCAATCAGTTCTCCGCGTTTTGCCAAAATATTGACGACGTTCTGACGATCGAGAAGTTTTCCCGCATACCACTCCACCCACACTCGTCCAAGAACCGCCTGCAGGATACGACTTGTGATGGGACCGATGTGTCCGGCACCGGAACTCGTTTCATCGCTCGCAAGTCCATAATCTTTTTGAAACGAAAGAATCGCTTGAAAAGTCAGATCGTCATACAGACCGTTTGTGCGACCATGGTAGTAGCCCAGCCGTCGCAATGTTCTCTGTATAAATCGGATACTATCTTCATTTGCATCTGAAGAAATATACGGAATATCCTGACGTTTCTCTTTCCAAAGACGTGCGGCAACAAGTGCTGCCCCCGTGCGCTCCGTCAGCGCATCATCCGGTTCGTCGAGATGAAAATCCGTGAGAAATGCGCGCAAGCTCTCGCGCGTCAGATCATCAAAGACCCCTGTCACACCTGCCCGATCATATCCCGCTTCCTTGAGGGCTCTTTGTAATTCCACGACAGATATGCCGCGCTGTCCATACTTCGGCCGCAATGCAGGAAGACCGATCTGGGCGGTGCGGTACTGGTTCAAACGATCAAGATCAAGAGGAATTCTCTGTAAATCCACCGATGCTTTGAGTTGTGATGCCGTCGCCGACGGATAGACCGTTCCACGCATCTTTTGAAGCCCAAACATGAATGCCCGTGCGAGGCCTTCTTCCCCTTCGCCCACCCAGATATCCAGACGATCGGATCCATCCTCCATTCCTCGAATGGCGCCGCCGCGATCATGAACAATGAACGTTCCCAGTCCCGGTAAAATAATTCGTGTTCCAAACGGATAGCGGGGCGGAGCCGCGATCATCCCCGCATAGACCTCTGTGCCGTCGGCCGAGCGCATACCCTGGCCGTTGTAGACGCGATCTGCTTCGAGCCCTCCCAAGACATAGCAACATTGATCGGGCTTTGGCGAGTAGTAGGCCGTAATGAGAAATTCCTGTTCAAACTTTTCTCCCGGAAATGGCTCGTTACTCATCGTATGCATCGGCGTTACCGCCACGAGAAACACGAGAATGACGACAAGATGTATGGGTATGCGTTTGAGCATAAATCAGATCAGTATAGCACAAATTATTGCACATATACCATGCTCTCCACTCGCATGCCAAATCTCCCAGGAAAGTACACTCCCGGTTCGATCGTAATCACTTCGCCTTTGAGAAGTTTTTTTGCGGGGGCATGCGCGGAAATCGTGATACCTTCATGCACTTCCAATCCAATGCCATGCCCAAGCGCATGCGTAAATGCTTCTTCCATGCCATACGTTTTAAGTATATCGCGTGCAACACGATCAAGTTCCTGATTGAGCACTCCTCTTTTCGCACAAGCAACAGCTGCATCATGTGCCTCACAGACTGCCATAAAGGCTTTTTGTTGATCGTGTGTTTTCTGTTCTGTGAAGTACACCATGCTTCGATCACTGCAGTAACCGGAAACGACAATTCCCATATCGATTTGCACAAGATCTCCCTTTTTTAGTCGCCGATCTGTCGGATGATGATGAGGACGACTTGTATTCCTTCCAAAAGCGACGATGGGATCAAAACTGAAACGCTCGGCGCCAAGCTCCTCTGCAGAGACCCGCATCTTCCATGCAAGTTCTTGTTCTGTTGGCAACATTCGCAATGCCACAGGAATACGTTGAAGAATCTGTTCTGTGATGATTTCTGCTTTTTTCAGACAGTGGATTTCGTTTGCTTTCTTGCATCGCCGAATCTCTTCCGCAATTCCCAAAGACGGCCGAAACTGCACTTTTGTAAACCGCTTTTTCCATACATGAAGCCGCGCAACGGAAACGTGTTCTGCTTCGAATGCACACGATTTCAGACGATTCAGTATGGGTTCCAATTCATCACATCCCCGCACCTGCACGTTTTTTTTAGCAGTATCTCGCGCCTCTTCCCTATATCGACTATCGACAAAGAATTGCATGGAACGCGGCATACAGAGAAGAAATCCGCTGCTTACCTGTACACCCGTAAAATAGCGTATATTTATAGGATGTGTTATAAGTATATTTTGATGCAGGGATGCACGCATTGAACGATGCTGGCACAAAAACAGGAATTTTGCTATAATAATTCGATAACCTTTTCATAGAATTTCCATATGAAACACATATTTCTTCTCGGGATTCTCTTCTGCACGATCTTTTTTGCACCTCTTGCAGACGCCGCCGCAGTTTTTCAGGGCGGCGGTTTGGACGCCGGTGTGAAGAAAGGGTCGCAAATTCAGGGCGTGACAAAAAAAGAGCCGCGTGAAATTATCACGGGCATTCTCAAAAAGGTGCTCGACTACACAGCACTCGCTGCATCGATTGCCATCGTCACTGCCGGCCTCTTTTCTATCTTCAGTTTCGGCAATGATCAAACGAAGGAAAAAGCGAAAACCATTCTGATCTACACTGTTGCTGGGTTGGTTCTCATTCTTCTTGCACGCGGTATTGTGACATTCGTTACACAAATTGAATAAGATCTTCATGGAACGCGCACTGACACAACGCTGGCTGGCCGTCCTCGGAAGTTTTGCTCTACTCATTCTCATGTCGCTGGGAACGCGCGGCGTTTTTCTCATAGGTCAGGCGCTGACGGGTGACACTCCTCTCCCTGTAGAATCCGTGCAACTTTCTACGGGAGACATTCTCGAAATTCTTCCCGTTCACGATCTGCATTTTCCGCTCTACAGTTGGATTCTTACACAGGAACGGACATTTCTCGAGGCAAGTCAGGATCGCGTCTTTCGCACACGTCTGATCAGCCCTGGCATGTACACGCTGAATGCGGAAATGTCGACGGCTGATCGCAGTCAACAAATCCGGCGCATCTTTCGAATTGAAGTCGGAGAAAAGTCGGCAATAACAACAAGCGAAAACATGGAAATCATTCTTGTTGATTTTGAAGAGACAGATTCGTCTCCATTTATTCTTTCGGATGAAACGCATGTTCTTGGCTTATATCCTTTACAAAAAGATATTCTCCCGATCAACATCGATCTCGATACTCAAAATGATGAGAACGGAGACGGTGATACTCGCAATGACACCAATAATGACGACACATTCTTTTACAGTGCCGGATCTCCGCTTTTTTTGTGGTTCGTCGATCTCGAGAGTCATGATCTCGTGATCCATCGCACGGATGCCAATGGCATAATACAGGCACAAACACTTCGTGTTCTTTCGCGTGATTATGCCAAAAAACAAGGACTTGCCGCCCTATCGATTGATTTCATACCGACGCAAATGGAACCATTTGTCTATCAATTCAGACCGAACTTTCCCAATGGGAATATTCCGACCATTCCCATTCTCTACGAATGGACATTCGGTGATGGACAGACAAGCCTTGAAGAACGTCCGACACACACATACGAAACTTCCGGAACATTCACTGTCACTGTAGGAATAAAAAATCTCATGACCGGAGAAAAAATCGGATCACACACGCGCGAAATCTTTCTTGCTGTCCCAGAAACTCCCGTGGAAGAAGGAACCCAAGAAAATGGTCGCTCCATTCTCGGCGTCGCCTTCGTCACACTTCTTGTTTTTGCCGTTCTTTCCGGTGGAGGATTTGGAATGATGATGCTTCTTCGACACATCCAGGCAAAAAAGCAATCTTCAACACAGCCCTCGTCGACTTCGAACGTACGACAAAAAGAAGAAACTATGGAAGAACAGCCTCCGGCAACACTGCTTCCTGATTCTACAACAAAGCCGGATTGGCTTACAGAAAAGCCACGCTCTCTGCCAAAACCTATAACGCCTCCACCTTCTCCGGCTGCAGAAAAACTTCTCCGAACTTCACCTTTTGTTCCTCCAAAGCCATCCCCAACTCCATCACCATCATCGAAAACCGTACAGCCTTCGATGCCACCTGTACCAAAACCTTCAGCACCCCCTCCTCCGGTTCAGAAGCCAGCTCTTTCACCAAGTGTGCAACAGCCTCCAAAACCAAAGCCTGTGTCTCCTCCTGAACAACAGTCGCTGCCTCCCATACAGAAATCACTATCACCATCTCCCACCCGTGAACCAGAGCAAAGCACGGTTCAGGACATCACAGCATCACAAGCAACCCCGCCGATACAGGACTCTAAAAAGATAACAGACGTAAAAGAAGATAATAAAAAACAAAATATAAATAATGCCAGTGCAACACAAAATCCACAGGACGTGAACGAAAAAAAGCCTTTACAGCAGAATGATGCTTCGAAGAAAAGCCAGTAATAGGTTATGGATTATTGACAGAGAAATGCGGCATAGACCATGATGATCGGTACTGCTACTTCTACATCATCGCTTTAGGTCGATCGCTGCAGCGATCTTTCGGGTGTAACACCCAGAAAAAGGAGATTTTTATGAACAACAAAAAGGGAATCAGCGGAGTGGCGGCCTCTTTCATTGCCCTTGTGGTCGCACTCCTGCTGCAGATCGGCGTGAATCTCACGCCGCTCAGCAAGCACATCAGCCAACACGTGCCGGGAACGTACGAGTACGACTCGGCCAAACAGAAGGAGCTGCTCGAGCAGCATCAACTGCTCTCCGAAGAGTACGCGCGCTTCAACTCCACCCTCGAACTGTCCCGGGGCCCGGATACCGAGTGGAACAGTCTTTCGCAGTCCGAGGCCGTTTCCTATCTGCAGAAGGTCCCCGACTACAACAAGCGCGGCGCGCAGTACATCATGGCAAAGAGGGCTCTGCCCACTATCTACAACCTGCCGGATCTGCAGCTTCTCCCCACATCGCCTTCGTCCATTTACACGATGGCCGGGGGGTACCAGCATAAGGTCCTCGTCCAAAAAAACGAATAATGAGTGTGCTGAAGTAGCAGGGGCCCACCTCGTTGGTGGGCCTGTTTTTGATATGTGGAATTGTGTAGCATATTTCTTGGAATGGCGAGCGTAGCTCAGTTGGGTCGAGTCCGTTTCGGACGAGCACAATACAAGACATGCATCATGCTCTAACCAACTGTCAGTTAGCATTCATTTGGTATCATGTACATCTATGGCGAGCGTAGCTCAGTTGGGTCGAGTCCGTTTCGGACGAGCACAATACAAGACATGCATCGTGCTCTAACCAACTGTCAGTTAGCATTCATTTGGTATCATGTACATCTATGGCGAGCGTAGCTCAGTTGGTTAGAGCGTCCGGTTGTGGTCCGGAAGGTCGAGGGTTCGAAACCCTTCGCTCGCCCCACAGATCATCCACGGTCAGCACGGAAGCACAGCAGACACTCCAAAAACACTCCAGCTTCGACAGCGAAAGCTTGAAGGGTTCTTTGAATTTTGGGTCGTAGATGTTGCGGATGCGAGGCATGAAAAAGAGACATTTACCCAAATAATGCAGAATGCGTTCCGGTACGTTGGGCAACGAGAATAAGTTCTTTTTCCCTCCGTTCATAGACGAGGAGCCAGTCACCTTGAATGTGACACTCGAAGAAACCTTGCATATCTCCATGGAGACGATGATGACGAGGAGATGCATCCAGTATTTCGCCATCGGCAAGTTGTTGGATGATAGTATGCAACTTCTGTAGATCGTATCGATCGGATTTGTCGAGACGACGGAAATCACGAAGAAATGCTTTGGTATACACTACCGCGTATTTCGTTCCTTTTTCGATTTTGAGCATTTTTTTACCGGCCACTCGCCGAGGATATCACGAAACAGTTCATCAACGGAATGGAATCTCTTCCCGCTCTTTCGTGCCTCCTCTGCTTCCTTCAACATTTTTCGTTCTTGAGCAGGAGTAAATCCGTTTACTGTTCGGAGTTCAAACGGGATACTGCCAGTGACGACAATCTGTCGCAGATAGACGTTGATCGCACTACTAAGATCCAGACCAATGTCGTTTAGGATCTTCTGTGCATCCTTTTTTAGCTTCGCATTTGTGCGGACTTGGATAGTGGTAGACATAGGATACGTAAGAAATAAGCACTATATAGTATACACAACACATTGAAAACATGTCAATACATTGTCAATACGATGTCATATGCAAAGAATACCTCTCAATGATCTTCCAATCTTCAACATTGCTGCTATGAAGATTATTGAGAGAAAGAGTATTCATCTGTATCTCGCATGGCAGATTGAACCCGGCGTCCTTGATGAGCCGCTCTTTTTCGTGCTCGGGAAACTCTCCGTAGAGTACGCTGATATGAGGAAGGAACTCCTCTTGTTTTTCAAAAAGCTTCTGTGCGCGTTCATTGAGCATGAACAGTTCCTCGGATATGCCTACACGAAGGTAGAGACACCTATTCCATTGCTTTCGGAGCTCTGCATGCAAAAGCATGAGCGGAAATGATTCCGCACCGGAAACGAGTTCCCGTACTCGTCTGCGAATGTCCAAAAGATTTCCTTCAATGTGTGCCAGAACTGTGCAATGGGGCGCAAAGAGCGGACCGCTCATTTGTTCACTCAATGTCATAATCAGTTGCCGGAGTTCTGTGCGCTTTGGCTCGGCGGGTTCCAGCCACAATGCATAGCCGAAATTTTCCATGGTGATCAATGGTAGAACAAAAGAAAGAGGCGTGCCATAAGCACGCCTCAAGAGAGCGGATTAGTACACTGGCTGTCGCAAGAGACAATCCAGCTGGCTCTCGAGCATGGAATTGTTCCCGTACATTTCTTGCTTAAAGCACAAGTTGCGGTAGGGCGGGACCGCAATGCGACAATTGATGACCTTGGGAAAATCTTTGACCGGGGTTTCACCCCGCGCAGGATCGTACGGCTCAAACCGTACATGAATACTGCCATCCTGCGATTGTTGAAGAGTATCCAGCATCAGTGGACACAGAACCGTGAACAGTACTCCACCTGTTAGATGATGATATGCCTCCTGAACAAAATATTTCGCCTGAATAAGGTCCTTCGCCCAGGAAACGGCTTCCCAGACGAGATCCGCTTTGGGCTTACCGGAAAGAACGAAGAGCGACGTTGTTCTTTCTTCCAGCTCCACTTGCGCCAGGATTTCAACGGTGTCCAGGCGACGACGCGGCTCCCCGTCGACATGTCGCTTCTTTCTTTTTCCCACCAATTGAGACAGATACCGAAGCATGGATGTCCTCCTTCGTCTGTTACGGGAATGCTCTGCCCACTCCCTGTGTGAATGATCACATAGATATTATGTCTATTACCCATATAAAAATCAATTATGGTACTTTTCTCATACGAAATCTTGCTGCTATAGTGAAAACTCTTTTTGACAAGGATACCGGTATGTCTCAAACACTTTTTCGTACACCAAAGGGGACCCACGATACTCTTCCGGAAGATCATCAATATTTGACCTATATCAAGAAGGCCGTCCGCCACAGGGCAAGACAAGCGGGATTTCGGCGCATTGATACGCCAATTTTTGAGAATCGTGCCATTTTTGAGCGCGGGGTCGGCGAGCACACGGATGTGATCGAAAAAGAACTCTACTTCGTGAATCCAAAAGAGAAACAGGAACAAACAGCAGAATTTGCTCTCCGTCCCGAATTCACGGCAGGCATCTGTCGTTCGTATGTCGAACATGGCATGCAACAACTCCCACAACCGGTGCAACTCTACTGCATCGGTCCCCTCTTCCGTCATGACAGACCCCAGAAAGGACGCTATCGTGAACATACCCAGTTCGATTTCGAAATTATCGGTATCAAGGATGCCAGTTTGGATGCACAACTCATCCAGATCCTTACAAAAATCTATGAAGATGTTCAAATTCTTGACCAGTTAACACTGCAGATCAATAACATCGGTATCGGCGAAAATCGACGCACATTCACAGAGGCATTGAAAGAATATTTCATCGGCAAAGAACGGCGCCTTCCAGACATCGATCGCGCGCGATTGGAAACCAATCCGCTCCGTCTCCTCGATTCCAAAGAAGAAGATACGCAATTACTTCTCAAAAACGCTCCCAAGCTTGATCAGTTTGTCGATGAGGAAAGCAAAGAATACTTTGAGACATTGTTGAAATATCTTGAAGTACTCGCCATTCCCTATGAAATCAATGCCGGTCTCGTTCGCGGTTTCGATTACTATACCCAACTCGTATTTGAATTTTGGGACAAATCCACCGGCGCACAAAATGCCGTCGGCGGCGGCGGGCGGTATGACGGACTCATCGAACTCCTTGGCGGAAAGCCAACGCCGGGAACGGGATTCGGCTCTGGTGTCGAGCGCATTATGTGGCAGATGAAGCAGGCAGGAGTACGAGTACCTCACAAAGATCACATTGACGTCTTTGTCGCACAACTGGGACCGGAAGCAAAAAAGAGATGTCTGCGGCTGATTTCGGAATTACGCGAGAAAGGTGTTCACACGCTTGGGGCCTTGGGTGAAGCAAGCCTCAAGAGCCAAATGCGTTTGGCAGATCACTTCGGCGCCGCCTTCACTCTCGTGCTCGGGAAAATGGAAGTAAAGAAGAACGTCATCATCATCCGCGATATGAAAGCCGGAAAGCAGCAAGAGATTCCCTTTGAAAAAGCAATCCCGCATATCATCAAACACATCGGAGCAGAGAAACTGGATACATATGTGCTACGGGATCAGATGGGAGGAGAATTTGATGAAGATTGATCGCAGGGAAACCAAGGTTTCCCCGCCACACTTCGCAACCCCGTTACACATCCAAATTCTTCACTCCCTTGGCGTGACTCTGGATGAATTTTTTGCGAGGGGCGACTTCGGATCCCATGAGCGTGGAGAAGACGAGGTTTGCCGCCTGTGCATCTTCCATCGTCACTTGCAGCATGATGCGGCGTTCCGGATCCATTGTCGTTTCCCATAGCTGCTGTGCCGTCATCTCCCCCAAACCTTTATACCGCTGAATATTCACACGCGGGCCACGCTTCTTTTGTTTCAAGTCATGTTCATCAACTTCCTGTGAGTCTTCTACAGACCCTGGCTCTTCGCTCTCCTCTATTTCTTCTGCTTCATTTCCCCACTCTTTCATGATCTCCGCCTTCTCCTCATCCGTATACACATAGCGCATATCTTTTCCTTTCTGTAATTTGTACAGAGGCGGTTGCGCAATATACATATGTCCATTCTCAATAAGCTCGGGGAAGTATCGGAAAAAGAAGGTGAGTATGAGCGTACGGATATGTGCTCCGTCCACATCGGCGTCTGTCATGATCACAATACGATGATATCGCAGCTTGCTCATATCTTTCACATCACCGATACCTATGCCGAGTGCGATAACAAGCGACTTGATCTCGTTATTGGCAAGCATGCGATCGAGTCGCGCTTGTTCGACATTCAGAATTTTCCCCTTCAGTGGCAGGATCGCCTGAAACTCGCGCACACGTCCCTGTTTAGCGGTTCCGCCGGCACTCTCTCCCTCCACGATATAGAGCTCACATTCCGCTGGATCTTTTGATGAACAATCCGCTAGTTTTCCTGGAAGCATCATGCCTTCCAAAGCGCCCTTGCGAATCACACTGTCACGAGCGGCACGAGCGGCAAGACGCGCGCGAGAGGCGAGAAGACATTTATTGACAATATTTTTTCCTTCAGACGGATGCTCTTCCAAATACTGCGCAAGCTGTTCGTTTACGACCGTTTCCACCGCTGTCTTCATTTCTGCGTTCCCCAGTTTTCCCTTCGTTTGACCTTCAAATTGCGGTTCGGGAAGGCGCACGGACACAACAGCCGTTAATCCTTCCCGTACATCATCAGCAGTAAGATTGTCATCCTTTTCTTTTAGAAGTCCATATTGTCTGGCATAGGCATTGATCGTTCGCGTAAGCGCCGCTTTGAACCCCGTAAGATGATGCCCCCCCTCGATCGTGTGGACGTGATTGGCAAATGACATTACGCACTCCTGAAAGGAATTCGTGTATTGAATGGCGACTTCCACATTTCCATCGGGCATCTCTTTTTCAAAAAAAATCGGCTCGCCGATCTTCTGGGAAGTTTCATTGAGATGCGCAACATATGCAGCAATGCCGCCGGCAAAACAAAACCGATAGAGCTTGGGGTATTTTTGGTCACCTTCTGGCCGTTTTCCACGCGCGTCCATCACCGAAATCGTGATACCACTTGTAAGATATGCCTGCTGACGCAGCCAGGTAAGAACATGATCGAGACTGAATTCCGTTGTGTCGAAAATTTCAGAGTCGGGCGTAAAACGGATCAGCGTTCCCTTTTTCTGTGTTTTGCCTTCGATTTTAAGCTCGAAAAGCGGTTTCCCCCGTTTATATTCCTGTACATGCACTTTTCCATCACGATAGACTTCTGCACGCATGTGAATGCTCAAAGCATTGACCACAGATGAGCCCACCCCATGAAGACCAGACGACACTTTATATCCACTGTCATCTCCACCAAACTTTCCTCCAGCATGGAGTGTTGTTAATACCACTTCGAGAGCGGATTTTTTGAGATGCGGATGCATATCAACAGGAATGCCGCGACCGTTATCCTCCACACTGACAGATCCATCATCATGGAACGTAATGATAATATGATTACAATAACCTGCCATGGCCTCGTCAAGCGAGTTATCCACGACTTCTACAATCAGATGATGAAGCCCCCGAGTATCGGTGGATCCGATGTACATTCCGGGGCGTTTTCGCACCGGTTCTAATCCCTCCAAAACCTGTATTTGCTCTGCTGTGTACTTCTTTTGAGCCATGCTTGGCGCAGTGTAGCACAGAAAAATGAAAAATGGATACTGTAAAAGTAGGTTGCCTTGGCTTTCTTCTCTTTCTATACTTTCCTTTGTATGGTTGTCTATGCTCGCAAAAAGAAAAGTGAAAGCAATGATTCGCTCCAACAGCGATTCAAAAAGCAGGTCCAGAAAACCGGCATCATGGGAGTTCTTCGATCACGATCCAGATTCTCCAAACCCAAAAATCGACTCACGCAGCGCAAGCGCGCACTGCACAGGGAAAAATTGCGGGCGGAGAATAAGAAGAAGCAATTTTATTCGGCGATGTAAAAGTTGTTCAAGGTACCTATAAGAACTCTTCAACGCACCAAGTCCAACGCTCGCAGCAATTGCTCATCCCGATCACCTTTTCCTTCAATAACAATATCGGGTTTGATGCCTACACCTTCAATCGTGCGTCCACCGGGTGTGAGCCATTCAGCGATGGTTAATTTCAGACTCGAACCATCCGTGAAATCCACAAGCTGCTGTACCGTTCCTTTTCCAAAACTCTGCATACCGATGATCTTCGCCCGATGATGATCCTGCAACGCACCGGCAACGATTTCTGAAGCGCTTGCGGATCCTTTATTGATAAGCACCGCAAGAGACACATTCTCTCCCAGCGTCGGCGGATCCCGCGTTATCTCTTCCTTTTCACTTGTTGGTGATAAAATAGTCGCAACTTTGGTTCCCAGAGGAAGAAAATTACTCACAACAATCTCTGCTGCATGAAGAAGTCCACCGGGATTGTTACGAAGATCCAGAACAAGTCCCGACACCTTCTTCTTTTGAAAATCAAGCATCAGATCACGAAATTCCCGTTCTGTAGTGCGACCAAACTGAATAATTTTCACTATGGGAATTTCTCCAATAAACGACACTTCGATCTCCGGAACGCGGATATTGTCACGCGCAACCGTCACATCAAATTCTCCGCCATTTCTGCGTATGTGCAGCACTGCAGTGGATCCTTGCGGCCCGCGAACCTGCTCTACGGATTCCATGAACCCCAGTCCTTTCAGGCTCGTACCATCAACGGACAAGATCTGATCACCGGGCAAAAGACCCGCCTTCTCCGCCGGCGAGCCGGGGATTGGAGAAAGGATCGTCAGAACACCATCGATGAATTCCACCTGTGCACCAATACCGGAGACTTCGCCATCGATGGACGTCGTGAATTCTCGCGTATTAATCGGACGCAAAAAAGTGCTATACGGATCCTTGAGACTCTCCACCAATGCTTCTATCGCCCTGTATCCCGCTTCCTGTTCATCAATCTCATCTCTGTGGATATAGAGCGTATTGATGATCTTCCACACAGACTGCAAAACGTCTTGCTTGGGAAGAATGGAGGACAGTGTCTCGAACGTGATCGTCACTGTAGGAATATCACCCTGCATTTCACGCGATACCGACTTCTCACCAATAAACCGTTGTAAAAGAAGAATGCCATCCCGTCCGGTCAGCACGCGACGCGCACCAAAGATATTCTCGCTGATGGGTTTTATCCATCCTTTCTCGACAGCAATCTGCACTGCACGTTCAACATCGGACCCGCGTTTGATATCAGAAAAGTTTTTCGATGTATCATCGGGAGACAGCCCTTTGAGTTTCGTCAGAAAAAGCACGGTTTCACCCCGCGTGATCTTTTGTGCCTGATACAAGTTCTCACCAAACTGTTTGAGTGCTCCTCGTTCGTGTGCCACTTCGACAAAAGGCTTCAGAGCCGTCGGTACGGGACGTGTGAATGGAAGCGGAACATTTGGACTTTTGGCCTTCAAATCAAGAAGCATCACTGCACTTCGAATCATTTGCCCGCGAGTGATTATGCCGTCGGCATCGATGCGCAAGACATCTGAAACAGAGGCCGCAAAGGCGGAAATCGGCAGGAGGAGAGACACGATGAAGGCGATGAATCGCAGATGCATAGGTGATGGAAATTGTACGTTTGAAAATGAAAAATGAAAATGGAAAATGAAGACGTGCGTATGCGGCTCAAATCGCTCTCATAAGCCATATATGGAAATAAATCCATTTTTATGCTATAATAATGAGATTCTGCCCGTATTCTCTATGGACTTCTCGTTCAGTAAATCCATCATCGTCCTCCTTGCGATTTGTGCTCTTGGAGCCTATGACCTTTCAGAACGGATGAAGCAAAAGACGCCACATCTCCTTTTTGCTTGTATTTTGGGAACAATCCTTTCTTTTGGCATTACGCGTCTGACCGATATTTTTATCCAACCGGGAAGAGAAGATCCCTATCTTCTGGCCTTTGCCTTCATTTTCATTGTGCTTCTCTGGAGAACATTGTTTGGTCCATGGGAAGTGCAAACAAAAGTCGTGGTTCTCGGCACATTCCTCTTCTGGATTACTTTTCAAATCTTCAATGACGACGATCCCATCGAACGCAACATGCGCTTCATAGCAGGAGGAGTTGCTCTCATCCCCGCATGTGTGTGGTGCATGCTTTTCCTTCGCTACCATCGGCAGCGCCTGGGTATCGTTCTTTTGATGTTCTTTGCAGGCATGCTTTCCACTGCTCCCATTCTCTTTTACGATCAACTTGTCCGACATGGCATCCGTCTCAATTTCTTCGCTTTTTCACTGACACCGGAAAGTTTTTCACGCTCGTCAGATCTTTTCATTTCCGGACGCTTACTCGGCTCTCCCGGCATCCGGTCAACAATACTCGCCACACTTCTTTCATTTGTCATTGTTGCGCTCATCGAAGAAATCAGTAAATTCTGGGTGCTGAAGAAAAACGGCCAGGCGTTCTGCAGCAGTATCGATGATGCCATTCAGTATGGAATCATCATTGCCATCGGATTCGCATTTGCAGAAAATATTCTCAACAGCAACTACTTCCTTGGATTCGTACGTCAATATCTTCTGAATGAAGCCTCGCCGGACATTATTGGTTTTTTAAGTAACGTGGCAGGGCGCTCGGTCTTAACCAACATGGTACACATTGTTTCTACGGGCGTACTCGGCTATTTCCTTGGCCTCGCATGGTTTGCTTCTTCTTATATGGAAGAAACACGCGAGCGCGAGGGGATGTTCATGATCGTATCTCTCATTCACCGTCTTCTGCGTCTTCCGAAAAAAATCGTCTTTCGTTCGTTCGTGGTCTTCACCGGACTATTCTGCGCCATCCTGTTACACGCCGTCTTCAATTTTCTCGTAACCCTTCCGGACATTCTTCCGGGAAATCCCCGGACACTCGGAGATCTCTTCTCGGCAGCCCCACAGTCTCCGCTTCATATGATAGCTCTACTCCTCTTCCCATCCCTCTTCTATGTCTGTGGAGGATTTTGGCTTTTAACAGGCCTTTTTCTGCGACAGGAGAATATGAAAGAACGGGCAGTAGAGATGTAGCGCAGACGCAGCATACTGCGGTACCCTTTCCTTGATGATGCAAAAATGCAGATGCTCGTCCGTGCTGATCGGTTTGTGCTTTGTCACCCTTGTGGGTTTCTTTACATACGTCTGGGGATTTTCAACACCACAGGCATTCTTTTGGGATGAGAATTATCATATTGCAAGCGCACAAAAGTATCTGAACGGGACATTCTTCATGGAACCGCATCCGCCACTCGGTAAAATGCTGATTGCGGCGGGAGAAGCACTGTTTGATTTCAATCCATCGGACGATCAATTCATCACATCCGATTACGCAAAAGATCCTCCTCCCGGATTCTCATTCACCGGATATCGTTTATTTCCCGTACTTTTTGCATGGCTCACGACGCCGGTTCTGTTTTTCATTTTTTTCCTTCTCACAAAAAACAGTATGTTCTCGGTGCTCTTCAGTTTCCTCTATCTCTTTGACAATGCGCTCATCGTTCATTTGCGTGGAGCGATGTTGGAGGCGCCGTACCTCTTTTTCAGTGCACTCACTATTCTCGCTTTCCTCCTCGTGATTCATACAAAAGATGATTCGAAGAAATTCATGTTCTGTTCACTGTTTTTCGGCATGAGTTTTGCCGGCGTCATGCTTACGAAAGTTCTCGGTCTCGTACTCATCCTTCTTCTTCCGGCTCTTGCCGTCGCACTGCATCCACACTGGAAACAATTTCACCGCTTTCTTCTGCCTGCCACTCTTGCTTTTCTTGTCCCCTATCTCGCCATTTGGCAACTGCATTTTTCCCTCCTTAAAAATATCGAACCCACCCTTCCCGATCAGGGGTACTACCAAGCATCAGAGCAGTATAAGCAGATTCTTGTACAGAAACAGAACGGTAATCCCCTCTTTCTTCCTCTTCTGTTACGAGACTCGTGGAAATTTACCGGTCACTATTCTGCAGGCGTTCCGAAACTGGATCTGGGTAAAGCGGATGAAAATGGCAGCCCACACTTCCTCTGGCCTGTCGGCGCAAGATCCATCAACTACCGATGGGAAACTCCGGACGGCATCGCATATCGGTATCTTTATCTTCAGGTGAACCCGGTCGTGTGGTGGGGAGTATTTGTCGGTCTCTTCCTCGGTGTCGGTCTTCTCGTTGCACACGTTTTCCTTCCTTTGAAAGAAAAACTCCAACGTCCTCTGCTGCTTTCAATTTTCCTGGGACTGTATGTCAGCTTTATGGCCGCAATCAGTATGCTCGATCGCGTCATGTATCTGTACCACTACTTTCTCGCGCTTGTCTTCGGATTCTGCATCCTTGCGCTCGTCTTTTTCGAACTGAAGCAGTTTTTTTCATGGAAACTGACGCCGGAGCGAAAGAGCGTGATTCTGACCATCTTCGGCATGCTCGTCTTTTTCGGATTCCAGTTTTTTCGACCACTGACCTATTATATTCCTATCACGAATGCGCAGTTCCAATCCCGTGCTTTCTTCCCGCTCTGGGAAGCCCATTGCGTCAATTGTCCGAAGAAGAGCACGCTGGTGCAGACACGAAGATAACATGGGGGAACGCCACTACTTATTTCTTTTTAATTGTAACAATTCGCATACCATTCTTCCAATCACTTTCAGATTCGCACCAGTTTGAGTTCCAAACCTTCGCGGAAAATGTTGCACGTCCACTTGCTTCCAAGCGATACCCTCTTTCTTTAATTTGTAGAAAAACTCCGCATTGAAGAGTGCGCCGGTCGAAATTTCCGGTCGACATTTTTCCCATACCGATCGGTGAAAGATTTTCATCCCGCAATTGATATCACGCACCCAGACGCCAAGAACAATCCATGAGAGCAAGCTGAAGATCTTCGCATTCATCTTTCGCATCAACGGATCCGCACGACGGCGTCGACGCCCGATGGTGACGAGGTGGCGCAAGGGGGAGGTGCAATGAGGAAGTAGTTTGTTGAAATCTCGTACATCAAATTGTCCGTCGCTGTCCATAAACGCAATCCATTCTCCCTGTGCCAGATCACAGCCGGAACGAACGGCGGCTCCGTAGCCGAGGTTGGTTGGATAAGTGATGATGTTGATTTTTGATTTTTGATTTCTGATTTTTTGCAGCACCTCTGATGTTGCATCGCTTGATCCATCATCCACTACGATCACTTCTCCCACGATCCTCTTCTCTTCCATCCACTGCATGCACTCGTGAATCGTGCGTTCAATATTTTTTTCCTCATTAAAACAGGGCAAAACAAGTGACAGCCTATTAGATGATGAATTCAGAGAGAGCACAAAGGGAAAATGGCTTCCTGTACAGTATATTGAAAATCTCGATGCCACGAAAGACATTGTGCCGGCCTCGTCCCCTTCTTTCTTTTCTCGTCATTGCGAGCGTTTTTCTGAGTGTCATCGGTATCCTCTCCTCCCTACAATTCGGAGTGCACGCGAATACCAGCGATGTGCGTTACATCGTAGACAATGAAGAAGAACACTACTCTCCTCTTCCACTTTCTTTCCCGAGCAACGGTCAAAATATCGAGGCGCTTTTTACACTCACACACACCACCGGCGCCCCAACGGTTTTTCGCATCACGCCGGATGATTGTCTAGAGGAACTCGTCATCAACGCCGTGCCGTTCGTCCATGAAGACATTCCCTTCTGCGACTGGACGCATGGCCGCATCTTCGATTTGACAGAGACATTACTGGACGGCGCCAACTCCGTCTCTGCGCGCGTAAAAGACCATGGAAACATTGGAGGTCTGCAATTTCTCCCCGTCACGCCATGGTGGTATGACGCAATCACTCTCCTTCGCAGGGTCATTCTCTTTGTGATTGGCACATACGCACTCGTAATGCTGCTACGCGCCCTGCCATTCACGAAGCACATGTCTACGCCTCTAAGAATCGTTCTCATCACTGGAATACTTCTTCGCGTGTTCTACGTCTCTGCAACGCCGCATACCGTCCGTGGTTACGATACGGATGGTCATATTGCATACATCGAGCATATGCGATCGGAGATGAGCATTCCCAATCCTCAAGATGGGTGGGAATTTTACCAACCTCCGCTGTATTACGCTCTCGGCGCAGCATGGGAGTCCGTTGCCGCATCACTCCCCTTCCTTCTTCCATTTTCTCATCCTCAACAAACACTCTCCCTTTTCCTGGCAATGATCGCGTTTTGTCTTGTGCCCCGAATCGCACAATACGCATTTCCTCAACGGAAAGATGCTGTTTCCCGGCTTTTCCTCACAGCAACATTTGCAGTATTCCCCGGCATTGTTTTTTCTGCCGCTCGTATCAATAACGACATATTGTCGCTCCTCCTCGGCACAATCGCACTTCTACTTCTTCTACACTTCTGGAAAACGCGCACGCTCTCCCTCTGGATGATCCTGTCTGTGGTGTTAGGCATAGCGCTTATTACGAAGAGTACGGGTGCTCTGGTGGCGATTGCGGCTTTCTTCACTCTCTTCTGTGCGAAACGCATCACCATTCGGCGCCGCATCGTTCTGGGAATTTTGGGAGGAATACTGATTGTTTTGCTGGTCGGATGGTTCCATATTCCCCGCGCGCTCGATACCCGCAGTCCGAGGGAAACACTTGTGGGCAACATTGGGAATCTGAACTCTGCGCTGCGCGTGGATAACTCTCTGCAGTCCTATGTCACAGTCCACCCCGGTGCTGTACTCAAGCATCCATTCAATGATCCATGGAATGATGAGGCACGACGGCAAAATTTCTGGGAATACTGGTACCGCTCTGCATTCTTCGGAGAATTTCTTTTTGACGTGCCGATGTTCCTTGCACAGAGCATGCTGACTCTGGGCATGGCTCTCCTCCTCTTTGTTCCCGTAGGAATGCTCAAAAAATGCAGAATAGCGGATGGGCGTGTTCCGCTCTGCATTTTACTCCTCACGCTCACTGCCGGTGCCATAACTGTTCGCTGGATTTATCCATTCTCTTCCGTGAGTGATTTTCGCTACTCTGTTCTCCTTGTAATTCCCGTCAGTTACTTCATTCTGCGAGGCATACTGTGCATGCCCCGAACGTATAGAATCGCAGGATACGGTCTCTACACTATTTTCTTAGCAACATGTACCGCTTTCCTTATGTTGTTATTCTAAGAAGAACTGTCTCACAAAATGTCAACGGAAGATCTCATGCCATCCCATTAAAATTTCCTGGCACAAGAACATTCAGTGGAAAGTATATCAAAAGGACAATCCCCTCCCCCTCCCTATGGGAGGGGTGCCTTGTGAGGGACGATGATGAGTGGTGTCTCTACCAAGAACCAGCCGGATACGTTCAAGAATGCCATAAAAAAACATCTCCCCGCCACTTCACATGCCGTCCCATGAACATTTCTTGGCAGAACCCTTCGTGTACGACAGTAGATGGGG
>MFXT01000025.1 GCA_001788955.1 Candidatus Peribacteria bacterium RIFCSPHIGHO2_02_FULL_49_16
CTTTCCGCTCGTCACTGCGGCAACACGGAACGTGTCGCCCAGAAGCGGGAAGTTTCCGGATACTTCTTTTGCGTTGCTCTTCACGTCGCTTGGAAGTTCCACCGTAAGATTGTGTTCACCGGAAGTCGTTGCCGTGGAGAGGAAGTCTCCAACCAAGTCGATTGTTTTGGTGCCGCAAGCGGGAATCGTCAGCCTCTGCGCAAAGTGCAGATCTGCCGTCTGATCCTCTGCGTCAATCGTGCGCTTTCGCGTTACGCGTGCGCCGTCAACGGCACCGTAGATGCCGGTTAAATCCCCGACAGCGCCGAAGCCCTGATGAACGACCGTAAGATCCTCAATCACGACATCGTCATCGCAGGATGCAGAAAGATCAACAGAAAGCATACTCACGCCTTGAGCCCCCTTCGGGACACTGTCTCCAGAAGGACTGCTTGCCGCGACAGAAAGCTCCAGAACGCCGTCTCCTTTCACTACGGGACTAAAGCCCATAAAGGACATGGAATCCGAGAAGAGTTCTCCGTCCACGGTTTCCATATCCGTAACCGTCAACATGTACTCCCTGCTTGCGGTCATGGCCTTTTCCAGGGTGAGTTCCACAACTTTGTCCGTCATAAGAGCTGCTTCCAAGACAACGAGCTCCTCATCACCCGTAACAGCATAGAACATGACGTCTTCTGCCATGGTTTGATCAACCTCAACAGCGAATTCTACTTCAACCGTTGATGCGGATGTTGCGACAACATCCGTGATGCTTGGGAAATCAACGACGTCATCATCTTCATCTCCTCCACCTGTGCCACAGTCAAGACCGTACTGAAGATCCTGATCTGCGCGATCGAGCATCACGACCATCTCCGCGCGATTCATATTATCGCCGGGACGAACGCGACCGGTACCGTCATCTCCCTGAAGAACACAGTAATCCGCTGCCGTCTGAACGGCGTCGGTGTACCACTGTCCCGATGGGTTATCGACGAACTGCGCCGCATCACCCGTCCATTCAAGACCGAAGGCACGAACAATCAACGCGGCAGCTTCTGCACGGTTAATGTTCCCGCCCGGTCGAGAGTAACAGGGCTTTGTTCCATAACAGTCGCCGTCACCACGAACCCAGCCTTCTTTGGCTGCGTCTTCCATGTAGCCGTAGTACCAGGCACTGGCAGGAACGTCATTAAAACTGGGAACTGCGGGCGGCGTCGAAAGGATACCGCCATTCAGTTCCACAACGAGCTTGATAAACTCCGCACGATTGGCTTTATCGCCTCCGCGGAAGTTCGCCTGGCCCGCATCGAGGTAACCGGCATCGAGGAAGAAATTGACCGCATCCTCGTACCAGACCCCTGCAGGAACGTCACGATATGCCGCAAGAACGCTTCCTACAGAGGAAAGCGATACCGCAACAACGGACATTCCCGCGAGCGTTTTTTTCAAACGAGCAATACTCATAGGGAATGGGAAAATAAAAATAGAAAAATAGAAAGAATCGTCGTATATGTTTCCATTCTGTGTGTGTTCGTTTGAATATATGTTGCAAAGCGTCGCGCGCCAGCCGAAGAGATCATCACTATTTTCTGCATCAGAGAATGAGTGACCATAGATCACTCCTCTCTTTACAGCTAAAGAGATGGCGTCAACAGAAAAAAATGATCGCGTTCGGACAGTCCTTCCACACGGCCCTCCTTCTTTCTCCGATTGCACGACTCTATAAGGAATAAGGAGGACGTGAAGCATGTTCCCTTATAAGGAACATGGTGCCAGTATGAGAAAGATCATCGTATGTGCATGATCCACCTTCCCAAGTGCTACAAGGAAAAAGGGGTCAGAAGGATCCTATCGAGAAGGCTTATGGCAATGCAAGAACCTTTTCGACGACCGTACACGCTTGTGTAAACGTGTTTTTTAGAAAAGCGTTACAATGACTGATAAAACAATTTGGTATGCATTCGCCATTTTTCTTCATCTCTTCCTCTGCAGAATATGCTTTTGCAACGCATTTTTCTTCAAAAGAACGCTTTGTTCGCGGAAAAAAATCCTGTTGAAAAAAATCAAGCAGATTGTTCTTTATCTTATTGTCTTCGAATGACCTGACCATTCTGCGTGTCACGCACCTCATATCCCTGCTCCTCGATCCGCACACGCAGGGAATCAGATTCTGTAAAGTTTTTTTGTCTTCTTGCCTCTTCCCGCTGATCAATAAGTTTCTGCAAATTATCAGGAAGTGCCGCATCTTGTTCAAAGCATCCGAAAGTTTTACTAACCATCTCTGAAAATTTCTCAACCTTCACTGCCGCTTCGGAACTGATACCCCAGTTTGCATTTATATAATTCATACATTTGAAAACTGCACTTAAGGCAGCTGGTGTATTCAGATCATCATTCATAGAGTCAATAAACTCCTTCCAGGATGTATCAATTTCGGCAGAGTTCATCATAGGCACACTTTCACCTTCACTCACCCGACCTGCATATTGAGACAAGCCTCTGTTATCAATCCACTCCTGTACTCTGCGCCTAGCAACATGCGCGTCATTCAATCCTTTTTCCGAGAATTTCAGATTCGTCCGATAGTGGACGGAAAGCAGATAATAACGCAGATCCATCGGGTGATATCCCATCGTTTCGATGTCGGAAAGACTGTGAACATTGCCGATGCTTTTGCTCATTTTTTCCCCGCCGATATCGATGAATCGCCGGTGAACCCAGCAGCGGACTGAAGGGCTTTTTCCCGAACATTCACTCTGCGCGATCTCGCATTCATGATGCGGGAAGATGAGATCCTCTCCGCCGGTGTGGATATCGAATTGCTCTCCTAAGAACTTCTTGCTCATACAGGAACATTCGATATGCCATCCGGGGAATCCCACTCCCCATGGCGACTCCCATCGAAGAATATGATCTGCATTCTCGCCGACACACTTTTTCCAGAGGGCGAAATCCGCCGGATGTTTTTTATATTCTTTTACCTCGATGCGCGCGCCGGCTTGCAACTCTTCCACCGTATTTCCCGACAGTTTCCCGTATGCAGGAAAACTCTCTACGGAAAAGTACACGCCGTCATCCGTCTCATACGCATGGTCGCGCTCGAACAGTAATTCGATCATCGCGATCATCTCCTGGATTGTTTCCGTCGCCCGCGGACGATGCTCCGGCTCGATGAAATTCAATTTCTTCTCGTCTTCTCTGTACTGCTTCTCATACTTTCTCGCAATCCCAAGCACATCATCACTCGTCACACTCTTTGTCCCCTTTTCTTCTTTTGCCTGTCTTTCCACTTTATCTTCACCATGATCTCTGTCTCTCAAAAGATGCCCCACATCCGTAATATTTTTTACATGTGTGACGGCATAGTTGTGTCCCGTCTCCAGCCAGCGGCGCAGAAGATCGGCCAGAAGAAACGAGGAATAGTTGCCGATGTGCGGACGGCCATAGACCGTCGGTCCGCAGGTATACATCGTCACCTTTCCCTTTTGTAGAGGAAGAAATTCTTCTTCCTTCTTCGTGAAAGTGTTGTAGAGAATAAGGGACACGAGGAATAGGGTACAGCATATACACCACCATGTTTTGAAAAATACCGTGATGAAGGCAGGCTTCGCCTGCCTGAAGTCACTCCTTGAAGGAGAGGGTTCACGGGGGAACCATGGTTCCCCCGTGAACGTAAAGAGTCCCGGAAGCACGCGGCTTCCGGGACACAAGAATCATGCACCGACGGGGATCGTCACCTCCTTCGTCATCCGACGATGGCGGCGCATGCGCACCGGCTTTCGCTGACCTTTCTCCTTGGTCAGGATGGAATGCTCCATCTCGCCAGGAAAGGTTACGGTCACGCGACCATTGGTCCTTTGGACCGTGATCACGCCGCCGGCTAACGTAAGCCGCCGACCAACCTGAACATCCACATTCTTCATACACCATCTCCCATCAATGAAGGATCACGTTTCGATCAGCTCCTGTAGCTGAACTAATGAGTCATTATAGAGAAATACGCCATCGTGTCAATCCACCGTATCTCGTAGAGATTTTGCCTCTCTGATACACTTTGCAGGATCATCTCCTTCTACATCCCCCATTTCTCCCATGGAAACCGAAAAACTATCCCACATCATTGAGTCCATCTGTCAGCCGGGAAAAGGCATTCTCGCTGCCGATGAGAGCACCGGAACCATCAAAAAGCGCTTTGATTCGCTTGGGATCGAGAATACCGAGCAAAACCGCCGTGATTATCGCAATCTGCTCTTTACGACGCCGGATATTGAGAAATACATCAGCAGCGTCATTCTCTTCGATGAAACCATCGATCAGAAGGATGACACAGGAAAGACCTTTGCAGAGCTTCTTGCATCACGCGGAATTGTGCCAGGCATTAAGAGCGATCAGGGAAAAAATGAGCATCCGGATTTCGCCCCCCAGACGATTACCCACGGAATCGATGGTATGCCGGAGCGCCTCCAAAATTGGACAGGGCGAAGTAACGGAACTCTTGGTTTTACAAAATGGCGCCAAGTGATTCTCGTTGAGCCAGAACCCTCCGATACCTTCCTCGAATCCGTCATGGATGCCATGGCGCAGAACGCCGCATATTCGCAGGCGGCAGGCTACGTCCCCATTACGGAACCCGAAATACTGATGGATGGCAAGCACAGTATCGAGCAATGTGCCGCCGTAACCGAGCGCGCGCTGTACATGCTCTATCGCAAACTCGAAGAGCACGGCGTCAGTATCGCGCATACGCTCCTGAAGCCCAGCATGGTCGTAAGCGGAAAAGAGACAAAGACCGATTCACCCGAGGATGTCGCGAAAGCGACACTGGATGTTTTTCAGAACGCACTGCCGAAAAATCTCCCCGGCATCGTCTTTCTTTCCGGTGGACAAAGCCCGAAGCAGGCCACGGAAAATCTGAATGCGATCATCGTACTTGCAAAAGAACGAGGGCTCTTACTATCCGCAGATTCTCTGAACCAGAGCAACGAATGGTTTGTGAGCTTCTCCTATGGCCGCGCGCTGCAGGAGTACGCACTGAAGGTATGGGAAGGAAAAGAGAAAAATATTGCCCATGCGCAGCATGCGTTGATTCAGCGCGCAAAGCTCAACGGTTTGGCACAGAAAGGTGAGTATGCACCGAGCATGGAAGAGAATACGGTCACTGCATAAATCGCTTGGCAACATCATCGAATGCTTGCTATGCTTGCTCCCTTTATTTTTTGCAATGCATTCTATGACTGCACGTCTCCACGCCCGCTTCGGCACTCTCGCCCTCTCCACACTTGCCCTCATTGGCTTGCCCGTTCTTGCTTTGCGCGTCGAAGAACCGCAGTGGGGATTTACGCGCGGAGAGGATATTGAATGGAATATGCATCACCTTGCGACGTTTCATGAACAGGCACATCGACAGTTTCATGAACAAAAAGAGAAGAAATACCGACTGTGGCTTGCGAGCATGGAGCACCTGCACGGATCAAAGCGATATGAGAAAGAGCTTCGAGAATACCGAAAAGAGCACAACAAAATGCATCGACTTTTTCATGCGCAGATCTCTGGATCGCATGTCTGGCACGAACGCTCCGGATCTCTTCGCGTTTCGCACCCGCACGCTTCTGTCGGCTTCGAAATCTGGCCGCCAAGCAGGCGACTGATTCGGGAATTGGTCGAAAAGCAGCAGAAGGAACACGAGAGAATGATACGAGGATCCTAATTCCTCTTTCTCTTTCTATTCACCACCACCTGTTGTCCGATCGCAAAGACGGTGCTGACACCCCAGTAGAGCGAAACCGCCGCGGGGAACTGGAATGCAAATACTCCAATCATGATCGGAAGGACATAGAGCATGACTTTCTGTTGTATATCCTGTTGCGATGAGGGCTTCGCGCTGCCAAAGGACATTTTCATCTGCAAAAACTGCAAGACAACAAGAAGCGGCGGCAGAATAAAACGACTTGGTTCTGTAAGATCGAGCCCCAAAAAGTTTGTCCCAAAACTCCAATCAATATGCGAATACATCGGGTAGATCAGATGACGCGAGAGCTCGAGAACCGACCCGTCGCGGATGACGAAGAAGAGGCCGATCAGAATCGGAAATTGAATGACAATCGGCAGGCACGATTGGAAAGGATTGACATTATGTTCTTTCCAAAGCTTCATCGTCTCCTGCTGCAGACGCGTTTGATCGCCCTTGTGCCGCTCTTTAAGTTCCGTCAATTTAGGTTGCAGTATCTGCATTTTTCGTTGCCCTTCGAGCGCATGTTGTTGAGGGAAGAAGAGCGCAAACTTCACAAGAAACGTCAGCACGATAATCGCAATGCCTACATTATGGTCAGGGAGTAAGGACGCGACGAAAATAAGAAAATTGAGAAACGGTTTCGTAATGAATGTGCGAAATGTCTGAACCAGAAAACCCGGCTCATGGATTTTCACTCGCGTGCGGATCACCGCTGCACCCTCCGTGCCTTCAGGCACTCGTATTTCATACACCCCATACTCTGAAAACAACGAATACTTCCACGGCGCAAAATCGATCCGCGCCTTCTCGCCTTTCGAAAGAACGGGAACCGCTACACAAGGCAAAATCGTTTCCTCCGCGTGAAGCGGTATGAACTCTTCATTCTCACGTCCGGCATGCTCGACGCGATACACATCGAGAGGAGTATTTGGACAGCGATCGGCAAGTGTCACTTCCTGTTCCGTGTAATTTTCGAGTGTCACCACCGGATGGTGCCCCCCGCGAATCGTCGCATCCTCCGGAATGAGAAGAAGATTGTTGCGCTCGATGTCTCCCCCGAGCGAATCCGAGAAGAAGAGTTTCATGATGACTTGAGACGCAAGGTACGCAATCGCAAAAATAATGAGAAACTCAACCAGTCGGGAGTGCTTTTTCGCAAGAGCCATCAGTGAAAAGTAGAAAGAAAGGCGCGTATGTCGTTCTCGATCTCGACAAACGGCGCATGTAGACTAGTGGAGCGGGGACAGATCAACAACTGACATGTGGGAAATTTTTCCTGCTCGCGCACGACTTTGCGCAATGCCTCGCGACAACGTCGTCGCATCCGATTGCGCTTCACGGCGGACTTGTGAAGTTTGGTGGAAGCCACCGTTCCCACATACAGACGGGCTTCTCGTGCAGAAACCGTCCGCGGCGATCCTGATAACCACCGGATGACCATCGTACTGCCTTTCCAGACTTTTCCCTTTCGAAGCACATAGCCACAGGCTTTACGACCGCAAAGACGGAAGAGTTTCATACGAACGCATTGTACCGCTATACTTTTCTCATGTCTCTTGTCCCAGACGACATCCGGCACATCGCCAAGCTCGCCCGTCTCCACATCAGTGACAAAGAAGTGAAAAGATATACAAAAGAGCTTTCCTCCATTTTGACATACGTGGACAAATTGAAGGAAGTGGATACCCGGAACGTCGAACCAACCACGCAAGTTACAGGACTTCGCAATGTCTTTAGAGAAGACGAAGTCCGTCCATCCGATACGGCGCCGGAGGCTTGCATTGAAACAAGCCCTCTCCCCATCATGGATCGACAGATTCAAACGCCGTCAGCGCATGGGTAAGGCAGGTTTGTCCGGCGACGGCTGTTGGCGTAGTGGGGTTTTGGGTTATAGGATATGCAGTGTTTATGTTGTCATCTCTGACCATTGCGCAGGCTCATGACAAACTGAAACGGAAAGAAATTTCTTGTGAGGAACTGACACAATCGTGCATTGACAGAATTGAACATGTAGACGAAAAAATACATGCAGTTGTATATAGGAATTTCGGTTCAGCCCTGAATAAAGCCAAAAAAATAGATAGTGAAGGAGAATTCCCCCATCCGCTTACCGGTATTCCTTTTCTTGTAAAAGATACCTTCTCTGAAAAAGGAATCCCAACGACTGCATGTTCAAATATCCTCCGAAACAAAGACTATATTCCTCCATTTGAATCTACGGTTACCAACCGTCTAAAAGACGTTGGTGCCATCAGTATGGGAAAAACAAATACGGATGAATTTACCATGGGCGGGAGTACAGAGACATCCTGTTATGGTTCTACCCATAATCCATGGAATCTTTCCCGTACGCCCGGAGGATCTTCCGGAGGATCTGCAGCCGGCACAACAAGTGACCAATGTCTCTTTGCGCTGGGAACCGATACGGGAGGTTCCATTCGCCAGCCGGCAGGATTCTGTAATTGCACAGGGCTGCGATGCACCTATGGACGCAACAGTCGATACGGCGTCATGAGCATGGCAAGCTCACTCGATACCATCGGCCCCCTCTGTAAAACAGTGGAAGATGCTACTCTGGTGCTTTCTGTTATCGCCGGAAAGGATCCGTATGATCCAACAACGAGCGATGTTCCTGTTCCCGACTCTTCCAAAATATTGACACAAAATATCAAGGGCATGCGCATCGGTATTGCGAAAGAGTACTTCACAGAAGGCATGCAGACGGATGTGAAGAATGCCGTTGCCGACGCTATTCGAACCTTTGAAGAACTTGGTGCGAGCACTGAAGATATTTCCCTTCCGCACACGCAGTACTCCGTTGCCGCCTACTACATCATCTGTCCCTGCGAAGTGAGCTCGAACATGGCCCGCTACGATGGAATCCGCTATGGACATACCATACTCCGTCATGGATCACTCATTGATTATTACGAACGCGTGCGAAGTGAAGGATTCGGACCAGAGGTGAAACGCCGCATTATGATCGGCACGTATGCACTCTCGGCCGGATATTTTGATGCATACTATCGGCAGGCGCAAAAAGTCCGCACACTCATTCAGCGTGATTTTCTTGAAGCTTTTACAAAGGTAGACGTCATCCTCTCCCCGGTTTCGCCAAACATCGCCTTCCCGATCGGCGCGCATGACGGAGATCCCGTCGCGATGTATCTGGAAGATGTCTTTCTGTGCTCGCAACCGATGGCCGGCATCCCCGCTCTCTCCATTCCCTGCGGTTTTTCTTCAGAAAATATGCCAATAGGCCTCCAAATCATGGGACCGCAATGGGGAGAAGAAGTGATTCTAAAAACCGGACACGCCTATCAACAAGCGACGGATTGGCACCGCAAAAAGCCGTCTTTGTGAGTCGAACACTACTGGTTTCGAAATAAGATATGGTACCTCTCTTTCGGCTGTGAAAATTCTGAAGCGCACTTCGGCGGATGCTCGGAAAAATTCCCGCGAATGTAGCTCTTTACCACTTCTTTCGCATGCGTTTTTTCCAGATGTTCAAGAACGATGATCGGCACGGTCAGAAGCGTCTCTTTGAAAGAATCCATATAGGGAGAATCCTCAAATCCCATGAACCGCGTGTATTGAGTAAAGATCGGACCCGTTGGAGAATGTTCCGTATACGCAAAAACCCCTCCGCCCTTGCGCACGAGGTGAAGGTAGCGATCCCATCCGCATGACACCAGAACATCGTCAACGAGAGCAGCAGTACTTTTGTACACCGTTTCATCATGGCGCCACTGCTCAAGACGGGAAAAGAATGGCGTACGCCCATGAAATATCGTCGCTCCAAGGATCAATACAATGCAGATGGCAAGCATTGCTTTCGACCATTCACTACGTTCTGTCATGAGCCAAAAGAGTGCGGAATACACAGGTACTGCGAAGACAAAGTGATGCGCGTAGAAATCGCCGCCGATGGAGATGGCGGCGACGGTGAGGAGAAAAGCACAGAGAATGGGAACAAGACGAACATATGAAAAGGTGACAGGTACCAGGTGATAGGTGAAAAGACTTCCAATCATCAAAAGGAAGAACGGTGAGAAATCCCAGAGATTCTGTATCAGTTTGTGTAGAGAGAAACTCCGTGCAAGAAGTGATCCATGTGCGGGAATGTGGAAATGAAGAATGTGTGGAAGATAGATGGTCAGATACGGCATAAGCCATCCAAGGAGCGCGAGAATGACCGTGCCGAGGATTGCCGCAATGAGAAGCGGGATGCCAAAACGCCGCGGAATGTCTTTGAGAGGAATAAGAAGAAGCGTCGCCGCGAAAATCGTTAAGAGAAACGGTTCTTTTGTGCCGATGGCAAGAAGGAGGAAAAAAGCAGAAAGCCAGTGCGACATCATTCGTCGAATCCTCATACACATCACTGCAGCGATCCCAAAAAACGCCCCGAAGGTTTCCACCTGCAACTCCCCTGCCATCGCAGCCGTGTACAAGACCAGAAGCAGTGCAAAAACGATTCCCACCCCGCGAAGAGTCCATTTCTCGTATCCTTCTTTTTCTCGCGACCATATCCATAGAGCAGTACCTGTCAGAATGCCGATACCGAGAAGGGAAAGAAGATGAAGAATTTTTGCGAAGATCATTCCTCCCGTAAGCCAAAGCGAACCCGCAATGATGAGAAAAATCCCCGGCGGCTTCGTTTCAAAAAGATCCACATATGGTGTGAGTCCATGAAGAATCCCGCGCGCGACACCCATATAAATAAGTACATCATCAGCCAGAATGCCCGAAAGCTCGTAGGATATGCGAGAAGCGAGTTCGTATCCGAGAATGAGCAAAGAGAGACCAAGAAGGAAAAGAATAATTTTTTGCCAGTGATACGTGATCAACATGAGAAGGAGGTTGATATTCATCATAAATATTCTATCATGACATGAGTTCTGAAACGGTCCTTCAAAGGAGAAAAGGCATGTTTGGGAAAATAGTATTTGGGATCTTCATGGTTTATGGCCTTTTATTGGGCCATCTCCTTGAATCCATGCACGAGCTCGGCCTCATCGCATGGATCGTGGGAGCCCACATGACTTTTTTTGTCGGGGCTGTATTCATCGGCCGACAAAAAAAGTCATAAACGTATTCGCCCCATCTCAAGCAGATGGGGCTCTTTTTTGCATGAAATACATTCCTGCAATCCATAGAAGAGCCGCGATGAATGTAAAAATACTCACCCAATTGCCAATATGTTGTAACAGAGAAACCTTCCATGTCGTTTTTTCACCCATACGAAATCGTTCCCAGTTCTCCGCATCACTCACATGAATGCGATCACCGGGACGACAGTCATTTTCTTCCGGATACTGCATACACGCGGGATTGAACATATTGAATCGTTCATCCCAGACGATCGCAACGGGCCCGGGAACAAGATCGTCGAGTTCGGGATTTCCTCCTCCCCACAGCATCGGCTCATGACAATTTCGATCATTTCCCCCAAAGAGGAAGGGTACAAATTCAGAGTGTCCGAGCCCTTCGAAGAGATACATCGTTTCCACGGGAAGAGAAAGGAAACCAGGATGTTCCTCAAGTGCCTCGTGAAGAAAGGGATAGGGCATCGTGCGCGGAAGTGTTTCACCGGCAAAAAGCCCCGCATACGCAAGAACCCACGCTGCAACCGTGAGTGCGCCGAAAGAAAATGCAACGAATAGTCCATGATGCTTCCATCGCGATCTTTCCGTCCACTCCTGCACACACCACACGGCGACGGCGACGAGCAGAAAAGAATACGCGTACAGGTAGCGCGTATTCATGTGAAGTGATGTAAAAATGGGAAGATTCTCCAAAGGAGTTACCATCCATCCGTATCCCTGCGCAAGCTGCAGAAAAAAGACGAGTTGGAAAAGTGCAATGAAAAAGAATGTCAGAGAAAGAACAGGCCGACTACAAACCGCTCTGCGCCGTTTCCAGAGGAGAATTATTCCAAAGAAAAGACTTGCGAGCACAACCGGCGAAAGAAACAAACTATATTCATGCACCGCACCCCAGTTGGGCATACCGACCGAAGCAAAAAGGTCATCCGTCTGCGGCAGCGCAAAAAATGCTTTTACGGTGTACCACAGAGCACTGGACCCTTCCGTAAAACGTTCAAAAGGCATTTCGCGCGGAAAGAAGCGCAGAAAGCTTACAACTGCGACCAATTTACTCGCGCCAGTAAGCAGCGCACCGATGCCACACGCAAGGGCACGCTTTATCAGCAACATGCATCGCATGCGTAGCTCGCCAACATGAAGAAGAAGTTCAAAGGGCAGAAATGCCACCAAGGCAAATAGGATCATCACAAACACCATGTATCCGCCACTATAGAAAATGTACGCCGTAAGAAGTGCAGAGAATGCAGCGATACTCACACATTCACGCAGTGAAACATTCTCGCGACGCAGGATGAAGAGCAGTAGCCAACCGATAAGCGGCATGGAATGAAACGGCACATGGCCGGCCACCATGTGCATGATATAAAAGCCATGCGCGATGATGATAAGAGCAAAAACATGCGCCCAGTGCATTCGCAGTCTTATAATTTCGCGTCCAAATCGATACCAGCCAATATAGCCAATGAACATCGAAGTAAGAATCGTGAGACGCACGGCAGTCCACACATCCAGAAATCCACTTAAAAGTTGCTGCAGCGAATAAAACATCGCCTGTGGGTTTCCGTACTGCACAAAACCACCGCAGAAATGCGGCGTAAACATGAACGGAAAAATCCCCTGACGTCGAAAGTGCCACAGACCATCGAGTAACTTCGGGAAAAAGGTGAAATAGTCATGCCCCAAAAGCGCGGATCCCAGACTGCGAAAAAACGCCGCAAAAAAGATCGCAAGCAGGAGAAGAAAAAGCACATGTACCCGCCGGGTATTCATACGCTAATCCTAGCAAAGGAGTATGTTTCGCTCTATGAGAATGGAATTCTTATGGCGGGGATGACGGGACTCGAACCCGCGACCTTCCGCGTGACAGGCGGACGCTCTAACCAGCTGAGCTACACCCCCAATGGAATGATGATGTGAATAGTGCTTTCTGGGTTAGAGCGTACGCAATTCTTTTATGTGCTCGGATTCTCAAGAGAATCCTCGACCCAGCTGAGCTCTGCCCCCACAGAGTAAGAGAAACAATGATGTGAATGAGGGGGGAGCGTCAAGTGCATTCTCATTTCTTCTTCCTCTTCGGCAAACATACGGTAAATGTTGAGCCTTTACCCTCCTTGCTGATAAAAGTGATTTCTCCTTTCATACTCTCGGCGATGATTTTACTCACATACAGCCCGAGTCCGCTCCCATCCGTCTTCATCGTATTCGCATTGCTTGAGCGAAACATTTTGTGAAAGATACGTTCCTGATCCAGGCGCGGGATGCCGATCCCGGTATCCTGCACAGAGATCTGTACGGCATGATCATGCTCTTTCATAGAGAGCGTCACCTCTCCATTTTCTTTCGTATATTCCACGGCATTTTTGAAGAAATTCTCCAGAATAATGCCAAGCAACACCGGGTCTGCACGAATGAATATCGGCTTTTGAGGAAGATTTTTATGGCAGGCAATTTTGCGATCTTTGGCGAACGTCTGCAATTCCATAAACGCCTGCGTAAGAAGTGTTTGCACATCGACTTTCTGCATCTTGGGCGTCATCGTTTCATTTTCCAATTTCATGACACGCAGCAGCCCATCAATAATATGAACCATGCGTTCCATAGAAGAAGCGATCTGATGAATATACTCCACCTGATGCAGAGACAGCCGCTCTTTTTCATTCATCATCAGCTCGATGTACCAACCAATCGTTGACAAAGGCGTACGCAATTGATGAGAAGCAAGCGAGATAAAATCGGATTTCAGATAATCAATGCGGCGCTCTTCGGTCGCATCGCGAAAGATGGCAATCGCACCGGTACATTCTCCTCTACTCCAAATCGGACTCACCGTAAGCATGACGGGCTCCACCGTTCCATCCGCAACGCGCATGTTCATATTGCCATTCGATACGGAAGGCTGCACGGCAGACACTCGAAGACATGTGATAACAGGATGTTGCTGCTTTGAAAGAACAGAATTATGCTGCAGCAAGGGTAAGGCCTGCTCTATAGACATACCGAGCGTTGTTTCCTTCGTCTTCCCAAGAATGATGCATGCCTGCGAATTCACATCAATAACATGGCCATCTTTGTCGACGACAAAAATTCCGTAATGAATGGATTCAAGGATGGTACGGTCTTTTTCGCTCTGCTTCTCGAGTGCACGCGTTTTTTCGTAAATTTGCTCTTCGATACCACTATAGATGCGCCGCAAATGACGCGATATGATGGCTGCAAGCACAATACATCCTCCTCCGGCGGCCAAAAGCGCCATGGCAATCTGGAAGGCGACATCATCTCCCCCGATGCCGAACTCCTGTTGTAATCGTGCTTGTGAAACAAGAAAAGCGATAAAAGTCAGCACGGAAAGCAGTGCGCCGGAAAGCAGTGCGGATTCCACGCCCGCCCGCTGCGCAACGGATGTGCGCGGCACCAGTGATCGCCATTTTTGGCGTGTAGATAAAGAAATCTTTTTATTATAGCAGATATGTGGTGATTACGCTATAATGAGATGATGCCCAAAAAGACACTGCACACACTCATTACTTCCTATCGTGTGTTCGCAATAACGCTCGGCGCGGCGCTTCTTGCGGGAGGAATCGCATGGGTGCTCTTTCGCTATACGGAACATCTGCTCACCGAGCGTCTTCAGGAGCGATTGGTTGCCATTGCCTCGACCGCAGCAACGCAATTTGATTCGGAAGATCTCAACGAGATTCATACGCTTGAAGATATGAGAAGCGACACGTTTGAAAAGATTATTTCGCAACTTCAGAAGATTCGTGAAGCCAATCAGAGCATCCAATACGCCTACATCATGCGCCAGACGAGCGATCCCGATTTTGTGGAATTCATCGCAGATGCCGATTCTCTCACGTCCGAAGAAGAACTGGATACCAATGGCGACGGCATCATTCAAGATGAAGAACTTGTTCCTCTCCCCGGGGAACTCTATTCCGTTTCCGATTATCCTGTTCTGCGTGACGAAGCGTTTTACCATCCGTCCGTTGATCGTGAACTTCAAGCTGATCAATGGGGACTCATCATGGCCGCCTACGCGCCGATCCGCAATGAAGAAGGACATGCTGTCGCGATCATCGGGATCGATGTTCTCGTCGATGACTTTCAGAAAAAGACACAGGAGACTCTTCTGCCATTCCTCTTGTTTATTCTCTTTCTCACACTCCTTCTGGCATTCATGACAGACTTGTTGATTCGTTTCTATTCAGAACGCGTGCATGTCGTACAGGAAATCGATCGTCAGAAAGACGAACTGTTGAGCCTGGTCAGTCACCAACTCGCCACACCGATATCTTCCATGAAGTGGTACCTTGAAAATCTCCAGTCCGGCGATCTGGGAACGCTCTCGAAGGAACAAAAAGAGCACATACAAACGATGTGCTCTGTTGCAGGCGGTATGACCGATATCGTGCAGATGATTCTCGATGTTTCGCGCATTCAACTGAAACGCATGCAGATCAATCGCGAAGATCTTGATGTTGCAAAACTCCTGCATGAAATCCTACATATCGTGGACCCCAAAGCAAAGACAAAGAATATTGATCTGCATATCGATATGCCTGAAAAGCTCCCCACCGCATTTCTGGATCATCGTCTCACACACATGGTGTACATGAATATTTTGAATAATGCCATTAAATACACGCCGGAGAACGGTTCCGTGCATGTCCGCGTTTCTCTGCAAAACGGACGGCTCGTCTTTTCCGTCACCGACACCGGATGCGGTATTCCGAAAAAGGAACAGGACCGACTCTTCGAAAAACTCTTCCGCGCAAGCAATGTTCAGGGTACCGAAGGAAACGGATTCGGACTCTTCATTGCCAAAAGCGCCATCGAAGCACAGGGAGGAACGATTGAATTTGAAAGCATTCAGGAAAAAGGAACGACATTTCTGGTCACATTGCCGTTATCCACACCCCCGCAATCATCAACGCGATGATGCTGAATTTTATGGGCAGCCGCCTGTGCGCACGCAGATCTCCCAGTGTCGGTTTCCACAAAAAAAACGCAGAACTTACAACAAATGTATATGCAGGCATCGTCGATTCGACCGCGGCAACCAGCGATGCTTTTCCGAGCGCCACCGCTCCTTGTGAGGATGCCAACGCTGCGAGATTGATGAATTCAATACCAAGGAATATCCATACATACGACAGAATATTCTTTGTATTTTTCTGTACTGTCCGGCGAACTGTATGAAAAAGAAGAGGAGTGAGCCCCGTAAAGATCAAACCCAATGTGATGAAGATGAAACCCACAAGATAACTGACTTCCGTAAAGACCACATCCTGAAGAATAAACATCATCGCCTGCATAAGCGAAGCCATTCCCATCAGAAAAAAGGCTCGCCACCGTGTTTGCAGTGTCACATCGATCAGGCAAAATATCACGGATGCAAGAATTAAGAGGACGATCCCCACGTATTGCCGCAACCCCAAAATTTCTTCGAGTAGAAAAAAACTTAGGAAAGGCACCATCGCCGGCACCATATTCCAGTAAGCGGCAATGATTCCCGCTTCGCTGTACTTCAGAGAGTGAAAATAGAAGAACTGACTTAATTGAATAAGACACCCGGCAAGCAACGACAGTGCGATGAGAGGAAGCGTAAGATTCTCCCAATCCAGCAGTGGCGCAAAGAAGAGAACAGGAATGATGAGAATGAACGATGCAACACTGCCTGTAATCACTCCCATCCACGGATGATCGAAGAGGTCATCGACACAATAATGATCGAGCGTGATGACAATGCCAAAAAAAAGTGGTGTGAGGAGAGCAAAGAAAAGCCACATGCGCTCACGATTATACTATACGAAGTTCTTTTCTGGCTTTTTCCGCCTCTTTCCTGCCCGATGAATCCCGCACGGGGGCATGAAGAACAATGCGCTCAAAAGACGCAGTGAGCCGTTTACCCATGCGTGTTTTCCAGCTTCCCATGTGGTACACATAACTTGCCATGAGCGGCAGCGCAATCGTCGCCTCCGAAAAGACCATTTGCTCTGCACCCTCTTCGATTTTTCCCCACGAATGTGCCTCTTTAAGCGTGGAACCGGAGAGTGCACCGTCTCGTTCATCAGCAACGGTGATCTGCACGGCATACTTGTGCATGTTTGCCGTTTTACCGAGGATATCCGCACACACCACCGTGTCCGCCGTGAAATTTTTGGGAACGCCGCCGCCAAGCACGACCATACCCGTACTCGCGGCATCGCAGACGAGCATCGTCAATTCACGAAAATCCCGCACGGAATCATGCGTCACATGCGCATCGGGATGCGACTGCTGATGAAATGCGAGACCGAATCCCGCGGAACAGTCCGAGAGCGATGGCACGAATATCGGCACATCTTTTTCATAGCAGAGGCGAAGAAGCGAATCCTGCCCCTTGTTTTCCTCAAGAAGGTACGCGCCCAATGCCGTCATCAGTTCCCGTGATGAGTGCGGTCGCGGCATGCATCGGTCCGCAACTTCTGCGACAACGGCATCGCACACGCGCAATTCATGCTCCGAAATGTAGGTATCGTAGATACGATCAATGTTGTGTTTTTTCAAGACATCGTCATCCGCCTTCGGATCACCGATGTAATGATGGAACCCCAGCGCCTCGAAAAAATCCATATCCACCATATTGGCCCCCGTAGAAACGATGCAGTCAACCATATTCGTTTCAATCAGAGTCGCAATCGCCTTTTTTAATCCCGCACTGATCATGGAACCCGCGAGACAGAGGATCACCGCACATTCTTTTTCGGATACCATGCAGTCAAGAATCTCTGATGCTCTCGCAAGATTACGGGCCTGAAACGACATCTTTTTCATCGCATCGAGAAGAGGAACGGCATTGAAACTCGTCACATCGATGTGCTCCACTTTTTCTGTAAGAAAATCCGCTTGAGTACTCATAGAGGGAATGGGAAGCCGGTTCATAAACATGCCCCGCGCGTGCGGGGCATGTTGTTCATATCGCATACTATACTTAACGTGTCACCGTGATCGGGATCGTCTCCTCTGCCGCCATCGCATCCACCGTCACACGCCCATTGGCATCCTGCACAATGGTGTAATCCGTTTCGGGCGAAGTCGGACCTTTCGGATCGGCAGGAATCTTCACAAGATAATCCCCCTCGATCACAGAGAGGTCGGCATACCCCGTGCAACTGGCTGCACCCGATGCGCAGATTTCCAGCACAGAGGTCGTGATCCCTGCGGGAAGATCTCCATTGTTATCAATGGAATACTGATACACCGCATTCAGGATAGAATTTACATCGCTGCGACGCTGCGCATCACGCGCATCGGCCAATTGTTTCGTCGGGTTAATCGCGACAATCACAATCGATGCCAGAATCGCGATAATTCCGATGACGAGCAGAACTTCGATAAGCGTAAAACCTTTTCGAAACAGTAGTATTTTCATAAATCAGGAAGAGAAAAAGTAACAGAAAGAATTTTCCACATTGTACAGAAAAAGTATTGTCGACGAATCAAGTTGATATTGACTCATTTCTTTTTTTATTTTAAAAGCGAACTTCTCTAGCATTCCATATTTTC
This sequence comes from Candidatus Peribacteria bacterium RIFCSPHIGHO2_02_FULL_49_16, assembly GCA_001788955.1. Taxonomy (GTDB): domain Bacteria; phylum Patescibacteriota; class Gracilibacteria; order Peribacterales; family Peribacteraceae; genus 2-02-FULL-49-16. The sequence continues at coordinate 18,367 of MFXT01000025.1, forward strand.
CTGCCGCAATTGCGTACATACCGAATTGCATGTATGCCACACAAGATCGCCTGCCGAGCAGGTCGGGACGCTGCATCCGCACGGATTTCCTTCGCGCAGATCTTTTGAAAGAGGCATAATAAGAACTTCAAACACGCGTTCATAGGTACGCGGCTGTTGCAGACGGATGGTACGCGACACCGTAAATGTGATATACACACTCTGGTTTGCCGAAGACTCCGACGTATTGCGCACGGAAAAATTCTCCACTGCCACAAATTCAGATGTGACCTTTCGCTTTGTATTTCCTTCAATCAGGGTCAAGGATCCCGTCTGAATCGCAAAGATCGTCGGATGCAACGATCCGGACGCAAGCTGAATTGCCAGCACCGATCCTGTTTGTCCGGATGCAGGAAGGAGAATGCTTTCGGCATTATGAATGCGCCGCTGCATCGATTGAATCATTTGCATTCCTCCATCTTCCACAAGGACCACCGTCTGCTGCCGCATGCGTGATTCAGTTGCCACCACTAAGAGCGGCATCATGACGGCGAGCACCAAACCAAAAATACCCAAAAGAAGAAGAACCTCTATGAGAGTGAAACCGGCGGAGGGGCTGCGGCGCATCATGTTTCGTTGCAAAGAGTAAATGTATACGTCTCCCTCCACTCATCGATGAGAATATCGGGGTACACCACTTCCATCTGCATCTCGACACGGCGAACGGCGTCTTCATATTCTCCTCTCGCACAGATAATCCTCTCGTCATCGGATACGCCCACGGGAAGCAACGTGCAACTGCCTTCGGTCAGCTGGTGCGTTTCATCGCCGGTGTAATCAGGATTCGTTTGCACATTGCGAAGCGCGCGCTCGATGCATGTCTGTGCATTGAGGTACGCCTGCTTCGAATGCACGTTGGTTGTGCTATTCTGCCCCACGCTCACTCCAAGAAGCACAAGCGTCGTCGCGGTCGTCATGGCAACCGCGCCTGCAAAGAGAACGTTTAAGAGAAACATGTAGCCGCCTCTGGAACGGGAAAATATGAGCATCATGGCGGAGGGGGTGAAGGATCCCATGCCTCACCCACCGGCGCACGCCAATCGGTGATTTCCGCATGGAGTGTCACTATTCCTTCTCCGACTGTTCCATGATCCCATCTCACATCCGCCTGAAGGGAAGCCCAATCACTCGCCAACCTCGTAATGGCGAGCCGTACCGTATATCCGTCATCTGTCTGAAATTCGCTGCCCGAGAGAACCCATGTCCCCTCCGGTCCGATGTCCACTCCATGCGTCCCCTGCGTAAGCTGTAAAAACTCTTCTTCCCGCAGACTGCGGGCCGTGTCCAACGCACGCTCTGCAAGAAAAGCGGCACGAAAACGATCGCCGCTGTGAATAGACGCACTTTCTCCCAGAAACATGATCAAAAACGCCGCCGTGATCAGCGTTGCAAAAAGAGCGACTCCTAAAAGAATTTCCACGAGAATGAATCCTTCTTTATGCTCCATACCGTACATCATACGCGCCATCAATCATCATCATCCAGACATGCGCCAATCGTATCGCCGTGTTTCTCGTGCCCCGGCCATGCGCTCTCGGAAACGCGCAGTGTTTTTTCATCTTCCTCGCCGGGATTATGGCAAATGAAAAACGAATCATCCTCCCCCTGAATCACACCCACTTCCGTTCCCACATGCACCACGACAGAGTAATTTCCTAATTCCAGAAGAACGGATCCCACCGTGCTGGAATCCCCCGTAAATACGGCAAACGAAATCTCCATCGTACCGCTCTTCGCAATGCCATCGCTCATCGGATAGGATTCGTCGAACGCCGGATCGCGCTCCGCATAATTCGATCCCTTAAAGACCACGCCATACTCCACAGAGTAACCCCAGTCGGAATCCTGTGCACCGCTCTGTGCCAAAAATTGCGCCCGCCGCACGCCCTGAATCACCTGATCTTGCGCCGCATCGAGATCAACATTGTTCTGATAATTCTTAAACAGCGGAAAACCCACTCCAGAAATCACACCCATGAGCACAATGACAAGCAAGACTTCGAGAAGGGTAAAACCACGACGCATTGGAGAAAGTATACCCTTTCCTCATTATGCACCAACGCTTCCCACCGCCTTATAGATCGGCACGATGATGGAGAAGGCAATAAAGCCGACGAGTCCGCCCATGATGATGAGCAGAATCGGTTCAAGGATGACTGGTAATTTTTGCGCGGTTTCTTCCGCTTTGCGTTCATAGATTTTCGCAATGTTATGATACGTCTGCGTCAGCGAACCGGATTTCTCACCGGTAATGATAAGTTGCTGCACCGAGAAGGGCAGGTATTTTCTGCTCCAGGGCATATCATGAAAGCATGTCGCAAATGTATCTCCCACCACAATGCGCTTCGCGAGCGTGTGATAAATCCTCTTATAGGAAACAATCGTCGTTACATTCTCCAGTGACTCAATCGACTCGACAATCGGCACACCCGCCTGAAGAAGGCCTCCGAGCACGACTCCCATCCGCGCAATAGATGCTTCTTTCATCAGTCGGCCGATGCCGGGTGTGCGAAAGAACAGCCATTGCATCACGACGCGTAGTGACGTGAACTTGCCAAGAAGAGTAAGAACGACAAATCCGACGATCACCGCGGGAATAACAATCTGCGCATACTGATTCATAAAATTTGTGAAATGGATGATGATGCGCGTAGATAAAGGAAGATCGGCATTCAGCGCCGTGAGCACCTGTACAAGATTCGGGAGTACGAATGTGCCGATGCCCAAAATCACCACGAGCATGATGACAAGAACAATCGTCGGATACATCATCGCCATCTTCACTTTTTGGCGAAGCGCGCGATCCTTCTCTTCCTGTTCTGCAAGATACACAAGGTTTTGCGCAAGCTTTCCCGCTTCCTCACCCACGCGCACAAGCGAAATCTGGTATGGCGAGAACATGTGTTGTTCCTGCATGGCCTGCCAGAGCGGGTGTCCGCTTTCCACAGAATCGAGCATGTGCCGAACCATTTTCTTGAGCGCACGGGAACGAATTTCCTGGAGGTACATGCGCAATGTCTCTGTAAGCAAGAGTCCGGCATCCAGCATCATGGCCAAGTTCTGGATGAACTCGGTGCGCGCCTTGCCCATGCCGATATTATTGAGCCTTTGTCCCGCTCCTTTGAGTTGTATCCATTGCCGCGCACAAAACGGCGCAATCGTCGGGAGCATCCCCTCTTTCTCACCCGTTACTGTTTTTGTATCTTCCATAAAAACAAGATTATGCAGCTTCCTTGAATTTCTTGTCTTTCCCGGCCTTCTCCAATTCCTCCGGTGGTGCGGCAATACGCTTCAGTTCTTCCAGTGTCGTCACACCCGCCATCACTTTCTGAAAACCATCCTCAAACATGACCTTCATTCCCTGCGTGCGCGCCATCATATCGATATCATCACTCGTTGCTCTCTTCACGATCAATTCCGCAATTTCCGTCGTGATGACCAGGAGTTCATACATACCAACACGCCCCTGATATCCTGACTGCGCACATACAGCACATCCTTTTCCTTTGTACAAAGTGATTTCTTCCTGTTGTGGAAAAAAGCGTTCTGCCCCGGGAAACGAAGTGCGCGCCTCTTGTGCAGGCATCGTGAAACTATGACGACAATTGGAACAGATCCGACGAACGAGACGTTGCCCGATAATGACCTCAAGCGTTGACGCCAAAAGAAACGGTTCGGTGTCCATTTCCAGCAAACGCGGGATGGCTGTTGCTGCAGTATTCGCATGTAATGTAGAGAACAGCAAATGACCGGTCATCGCCGCATTCACGGCAATGTCCGCTGTTTCGCTATCACGGATTTCTCCCACAAGAATAATATCCGGATCCTGGCGTACAAGACTGCGCAGTCCGGAAGCAAACGTCAGATTGACGGCCGTATTGACCTGAATATGATTCACTCCCTGCAACTTGTACTCCACAGGATCTTCGATCGTGGAGATATTCACGTCCGGAGTGTTGCGCATCTTCATGAGCGCGGAGAGCGTGGTGGATTTTCCAGAACCCGTCGGCCCCGTCGTCAGAATCATGCCAAACGGCTTCTGTACTGCAGCAACAAGAATATTCTGATGCTCCTTCGAAAATCCAAGGTCAGCAAGCGTCAGAGCGCGTACGTAGGATGTGAGAAGACGCATGACGATCTTTTCTCCATCGACGATGGGAATGATGGAGACACGCACATCGACTTTGTCTCCGTTGGTCTTGTGACGCAATGCGCCATCCTGCGGACGGAAGTGTTCATCTGTTCGCAAGCCTGCCATGATTTTTACACGGTTCAGAATGCCTTCGTAGTGTTCTTTTGCAACATGACCGGCCTCACGCAAGATTCCATCGAGACGGAAACGGATAATCACGATTTCTTCCCGTGGCTCAAAGTGGATATCGGATGCACGCAAAGAAATGGCATCATCAAGAATTTCGGTGAGAATCTCGGGGGCGATGGTCTGCTCTCTCTCAATAATCGATTGGAATCGCGTCTCAAGAGAGGAGTTATACAAGCGCAATGCAGCATCAATGCCATCCTGCGGAGCATACACAATACGAATTGTGCCGCGAAAAGCCGGCACCGTATCCTTCTTCTTTTCCTTTTTATTTTTCTGAAATGAGAAGAGAGATTCTTTTTCCTCTGCAGGCTTCTTGTCGGGCCACAAAATATCTTCCTCTTTTTCTTTGCCTATATTTTTCCGTATCGCTTCTTCGAGGAGCTTCTGCGTGGGATCTGATGTAGCGACGGTTATCCCTCCTTCTGTTTTTTCGATGACAACCACATTGAATTTCTGCGCAACGGGGCGCGGAAGCAATGCAACAAGATCGGCTGCGGGAAGCGCGGACTGCAGATCACGCATTTCCCATCCGAAGTGTTCGCACAGAGCGCTCTCATAGAGGGAGGGCGTAATAAGTCCGTGCTCCATAAGCATCGTGATAAGGGGAACAGCGTGCTCCTCTGCTTCTTTCAAGGCTTTATCAAGCTCCTCCTGCGAGAGATAGTTTCTCTCAAGAAGAATGGAACCGGCTTCTTTGTCAGAAATATGCATGATTTATGAGAGAATGGATTTCACCTTCTCGACAATGTCCGTAATGGGCGTGTTGGATTTCACGAAGTATGCAGCGACGTTTTTGTGTGCCATCACCCGCTCCTCATCCTCTTTCTGCCCAAGGTTACTCACCACAATCACCTTCGTTGTTTTTTTTATGCCATCCAATTGATCGAGAAAGGAAAATCCATCCATCTCCGGCATAATAAGATCCAGAATTACCGCATGAATGTTCTCTTTCTGCAGTTCCTCAAGCGCCTGTCGTCCATTTGTCGCCACAACGGTATCAAATCCTTCATGGTTGAACTTCAATTCCAAAGCATGCGCGAGCGGATGCTCATCCTCGACTATCAGGATGCGCTTGCCTGGCTGTTTTTTTTGTTTTTTTTCGGGCATGCAGAGTAAGAGAGAATCTGTTTATTATAGCAAAATATCGACGTATTTACAATTGCATTGCATGCATGATTTAGAAAAGCATTGCCGCAAGCACATTCGCCATCACGACCATCACTCCCCCCACAATCACCCACATACAGGCGGCAACAAGAAGATCCTTTTTGGTTTTTTCCTTTTTTGTCTGTGCAGAAAAGAATTTCATCACTGCAAGTATAGAAGAGGATTCTTCTTCACGCCATGAACACGGACTTCAAAATGGACATGGATTCCGGTTTTCCCGTACACCTGCCCCGTATTTCCCATCCATGCAATTATCTGTCCACGCCGTACTTTTTCTCCTTTCTGAATATAATTTTCCTTAGTATGCGCGTACAGAGTGACGAGCCCGTTTCCGTGATCGATCTCGATGACATTGCCATATCCTCCGTTCCATCCGTGACTGGAACGAATAACCGTGCCGTCTTCGGATGCAAATATCGGACCGCCACCTTTTGTTTGTATATCCACGGCGTAATGTCCCGGATGGTAGTGTTGGGTATACAGACAATCATTACACGGCATCTGGAGCACTCCCGCCGTTGGTTCTGCATTCGCTTGCGGAAGATCGGCCGACACAGGCGACTGTCCTGAAGACGGCTTCTGCACCGTAACCGCTTGTTGCTTCTGCACCACCGGCGACGCATTCGGGATGATTAACTCCTGTCCTGCAAGGATGAATGATCCTTCAATGACATTCTGCTCGATGATGTCCTTCATAGGAACGTCATAGAGTTCCGCAATGCCCGCCAAAATCTGCCCCTGTTTTACGGTATGAAGGACGCCGTCCACAGGAAGAATAAGGAGTTCATCGCCCGGTCGCAGCGTGGTTGTTCCTTCCAAATTATTCGCCCATCGGATCGTATTCACGCTGATGCCGTACCGTTTTGCCAATCTTTCCAGATTCTCTCCCTCTTTCACTGCATGAATAATCCCTTTCGCGTATGCACGACGCATGCCCTGTTGCGTTACGGAGGATGATTTCATGATGAACCCCTCTTCCACCATGAGAACGCTCGGCACGCGCACGGGAAATTCCTCTATGGAAAAGGATTCCGCCGGCATATATGGTGGAAAGAGTGTACTCAAAAAGAATGCCGCAACGCATAAAAGTTGTACACGTTTCATGAGCCATTGCTTTGGTGTCGCAAAGAGGCGATCACGTTGGAAGAGCATGGACATTTATGACGCGAGAATGCGAAGAATGGTACGCATATCGGCATACCGATCATTCGAATGAAGAAGAATAACAAGATATCGCTCTCCCTGTTCTCCTTCAACTAAAGAAAGCAGACATTGTCCTGCCGCTTTCGTCGTGCCGGTCTTTCCGGCAAGAACACTTGTATCCGCATGAAGAAGGGCGTGCGTATGGGTTATGTATATCTCGTCTCCTGTACGGCTAAATATACGCATTCCCCGAGTTGCCATGCGTTTCTGAATCTCTTCATTTTTCAGAACGAATATCGCGAGCCATGCAAGATCCTGTGGCGTGGAATACTGCATCACATCATCAAATCCTACGGGATTTTGGAATAACGTATGTTTCAATCCCAATTCATGTGCACGGTGATTCATCTCATCTACAAATGCCGCAACCGATCCGCTATGAAATTCTGCCAAGGAAACGGCTGCATCATTCGCCGATCCAATGAGGAGCGCCGAAAGAAGATCACCCACACGAAATTCATCTCCCGGTGACAGATGCGCCACTTCTCCGGGAACCTCTTTGACAGAAAGCGGAATCGTCACCCATTCATTCATCACATGATTTTCGGTGATGAGCAGTGCCGTCATCAGCTTGGTAAGGCTTGCGATGGGACGCTCATCGCGCGCAGCAGAAGCATATAATTCCTGACCGCTTTCGGTATCGATGATCAGAACGCCGGAAGCAGAGAGCACACGAAGCTTTTGGATCATATCATTTCTTTTCTGCATTCCTTGGACATGAAGGGGTGCAACACTCAAATACGCGGCGAGCTCGGGCGTTTTGGAAACCGTACCGCTGCCTACAGGAACAATGCCCATGAGCAGAATTGCAAGAAGCGAATCGTACATACTATTAATTATTGATAGATTACTCGGTCTGATAGTCTCAAATCAACATATTCCTTCACATCCTCCATCGGCACAGATTGCAGAAAGATCTGATATTGTTTGATTTGTTCTTCACTCTCTCCTTGATCGTCAAACCACAACCATATATCTCCTTTTATTTTCAGATGAAATTCCCGCGCACGGAGGAAAATCTTTCGCTCGGTAATCACCTGACCAAATTGCTCCCGAAGCAACGTCTCCGCACTCCACATGCGCCGAAGAAATTCCGGTTGTACAAGTTTACTCCCCGGCTGCGGCCGCACGCCCCAGTCGACAATAGTGATTTGTGAGAGTGTGTCGTAGTTTTTGACTTGAACGTTTGCATATTCGATGTACGTCCCTTGTTCGGTAAGATAACCGGAAACGGAATGGTCTGCATCTTCTTCGGTAATGTGAACCTGCGCAACAAGCGGCTCCAGTTCCAATCGAATACGCAACAGAGACGGATATTCTTTTTCCGTGTACACGTTGTGTAAATCCGGAACGTGTTTCTTGAGAAGCGCTACTATATCCTGTTCCTGCAGAAGGGCGATATGCCTGCCAAAAATAGGAGCAAGGGCCAGTTGTACCACTTCGATGTCAATGCGCTGATCTGTGCGTTCCGTGCGTATTTCCTGTATGCGTGTCAGTGGAGAATAGAGCAGAATATATGCACTGCCACAGAGTATTACTACAACAAGAAAACCGACTAAAAAGAGAATCGTTTTTTTGATGACATCATATTGCCGCCGCATACGGCGAAGCCAACGCTCGGAGAATCTCTGAAATATACACCAGAGATTTTGCCTTCTTCTCTTCACAAATCGGCGATAGGCGGGGTTTACGCGCCGACAAAAACGAGAAGGCAGGGGACGGGAGGGACGGAGAGGCACGTGGGTAGATTATAGGGAAAAGGTTGCAGGTTGTAGGCTTGCCCCGCGGAGCCTTGGCGGAGTGGGGTGACAGGTTATAGGCTATCATCTACCACTTCATATGCATGTAGCGATTATCGCTGACTGGCTCACTGCTATGGGAGGCGCTGAACGCGTGCTGAAAGAGCTTTGCGCCCTCTGGCCGGATGCTGTGCTTTTCTCAACCGTCGCAGACCGGCATATCCTTCATCAATTTCCTGTAAAACGAAATCAAACCAGTTTTCTTCAACCGTGGTATCGCGTATTCAAGAAACATCAGCCGCTTCTCTTTTCCATGCCGCGCGCAGTGGAAGAATTTGATCTGCGTGACTTTGATCTCATCATCAGTTCATCGCATGCCGTCGCCAAGGGCGTTATTCCCCCACCACATGCGTTGCACATCTGTTATTGCCACACGCCTATCCGCTATGCGTGGGAAATGGAAGATCAGTACCTCGATGATTTTCATATTCCTCATGTGTTTCGTCCTGCAATCAAGCGTCGCCTCATGCAATTTCGCCGATGGGATATGACGAGTGCAAAACGCGTGGACCATTTTATTGCAAATTCTTCAATAACACAGGAGAGGATCAAGAGAATCTATGCGCGAGAGAGTGTTGTCATTCACCCACCCGTACACAATCGATTTTTTGCAGAAGCGAGAAGACCTCCCGGAAACCTATTCTCTACGATCTATTATCTTGCCGTCGGAAGACTCGTTCCCTACAAACGCTTTGATCTGCTTATCAAGCTGGCCAATCAGAAGAAGATGATGCTCATCATTGCCGGGGATGGACAAGATCGAAAGAGACTTCAAAAAATGGCCGGACCGACAGTGCAATTTCTCGGTCGCGTTTCTGATGCAGAACTTTCCGCACTGTATGCCAACGCGAAAGCATTGCTTTTTCCCGCTCACGAAGATGCGGGAATCGTACCACTCGAAGCGCAGGCCTGCGGCACGCCGGTGATTGCGTATGGAAAAGGTGGCATACGCGATGCGGTACAAGAAAACGTCACCGGTGTCTTTTTCGAAGAGCAAACCGTGGAAAGCATGCGAGGTGCTCTCGATCACTTTGAAAAGCAATCATGGAACCGGAAGAACATTCGTGCGCACGCGAAACAGTTTTCGCAGGATCAATTCCGCACGAATATGCGAATGCACGTCCATGCATACATTCATGCCTCTCGTCATTGAATATTGGATATTCACTCATGCTCCATCACCCTTCCTCTCTTCTCCGGCAATTCCAGACTACTCTTGATGTCTATCTTCTGAACAAAGAAAATCATATACGAACGGATGCCGATGTTGAACGCATAACAGGATATGAGTGCAGCACATCGGTGCTCCAGATACACGGAAATCGGGTGATCATTGTGCGGGAACCGATGGAACGTACTTCGCCGGCTGACGGACTCCTCACCGATCAGAAACAGCTCCTTCTTATGATTCGCGCGGCGGATTGTCAGCCAATCCTTGCCTATAATCCTGATCGAAACATCATCGGACTCCTTCATGTGGGATGGAAAGGACTTGTTGCAAAAACAATTCCCGCATTCTTTCAAAAACTCAACACCGAATATGGTGTTCATCCGGCAGACACGTTTATCTACATCGGCCCTTCCATACGACAATGTTGTGCACAGTACCGCGAAACCGATCATCCTCTACGGGAATTTGATGAAACATTCTGGAATGGGAATTTCGTTGATCTCGCCGGCATCGCGGATAAGCAATTCCATGATGCGGGAGTTCTTTCAGAAAGAATCGAACGCCACAGAGACTGCACTTGCTGTCATCCGAAAAACTACTGGACCTATCGGGGAGGAGATAAAGAAAAAGTACAAGAAGGATGGACAAACGTTCTTGCCGCAGCACTCAAAACACATAACTAAACACTAAAAACTTTCTACATACAATCATTTTTCTCGCACGTTCTTCGTGCATACCTGTAGTATATATTCTTGTCTCAACGATCCGTCAGGGCAGGTACGTTTCTTCTCTAATCGCTTACTATGGGAGACTCAATCGCTTCGCACCGTGGTGTGGAGATGCGGTCACCCCCTTGGATACTCCAGGGACAAGCGTTTCTGCACCGACGATCGTTTGGACATTTGTAGGGGAATCAAGGTTCCCCCACGGACCCCCTCCTTTAAAGTGTCGCTCCAGCGTGGCAAAGCCGCACTTCGCGACGGTTTTTTATTTTAAAACCTCTTAAAGAAATAGTCTTCAACCGGACTCAATACTTCAAGAGGATCGATATGCTTGCCCCCGAGGATGACTTCGAAGTGGACGTGCGGGCCTGTGGAGAGGAGCCCCGCTCCCGATGTTCCCGGCCTGCCTCCGGAACGGGCAATAGGCTGTCCTGCACTTACGTGTTGTCCCTCCTCAACAAGGAATTCGCTCACGTGACCGTAGAGGGTTGCAACACCTCCCTCATGAATGAGCGTCACCGCATTAAAGCCCAGTCCCCGATCCATAATGGAATGAACAACGCCACTGCGTGCCGCATGCACTATGGATCCCTGCTCTGCGGGAATATCCACTGCTTTGTGCGGGATACCGAATCGCGCTTCGTAATTGGGATCGTCAAAGATCGCGGAGAGACCGAGTACCGGCTCCACCGGCCACGTAAGAAAGAGATCTTCATTCGGACCGGAATACCGCTCTGTCCATGCGATCGCATCATTCTGCAACGACCATAGACTCTCTAACGCGGTGCGGATTTGATCCTCCGCTTTGTGTTCGTCTTCGATAAGTGCAATGAGTTCCTCACGCAATTTCTGCCAATCGGGATGAATTGCCAATTCTCCGTAGGAACGGCGTTCCTCTTCGAGGATATGCAACTGGTAACGCAGAATCTCTTCTTTTCTCTGGAGCACCTCTTGTAACAAACGCCCCTGGCGCACGTCTTCCTCCGCTGCCCGTACGGCCATCACCGTCTTCTCTCCATCACCGCCAATCGCCGTTGAGAGCAAATGTGATGTGCTCTCCGAAAATCCCGTCGAGAAGACCACAATCGTTCCGAGACCTAGAAGAAACAGCCGGAATCGCGTCTTTGGATGTGGAGTGTGCATGTTTCTTTTTAGTATAGCAGATGGAGCTTTTGAAAAACAGCGACTATACTGTGCTTATAGGCGCGTAGCTCCAGCCTTCGCCCCTTCGGGGCTACGGCCGGCAAGCAGTTTCCAACTTCGCTTGGCTTCAGTACTCTCCTTGCAAAGATCGTGTTCATTCATCTTATAGGCGCGTAGCTCAGTTGGTAGAGCACAGGTCTCCAAAACCTGGGGTCGCAGGTTCGATCCCTGCCGCGCCTGCCAGAATTAAAACCTTTCAAACCGCATTCCAGAATGTGTTATCTGCGAGCGGTCGGCCATAGCCCGAAGGCGACGGCTGACCGCGCCTGCCACATTGAAAACATCACCGCTGTGCAAAAATCTCCTCCCCCATTTCCGCATTCGGAGCAGAAATACGGATGGCGCCATTTGACATTTTCTGTACGCGGTATTCGGTGCTGCGCTCGTCAGTCGCAAAGGGGTCGATGGCGAGACGGTTGTCGGGAAGATAGATTGTCAGATCGGAAAAATCGAGCAGTCCCGTGCAATCGGTACGTTCTGTACGGCAAATCTCCTGCGGCTCCTCAAGGAACATCACCGGAAATTGTTCCCGATGATTCACGGCATACTGGTAGAGCGCATCGAGAATGCGTTCTGTATCCTGCCGACGCTGATTATTTCGATCCTCCGGCGTCTGTGCGCTCATATTCCAACCTATCGCAGCAATCGTCCCAAAAAAGAGAAGAATGAAGAAACCAATAAGAAGTTCGAGGCGGGTCACAGGAAACAAGTATAGTGATTCATCCCCGTCCCTTCCATCTTCTTCCCGGCCCCCTTTTTCGTTTCTTTTCCAAAAGTTCCACCGCTTTTTCAAAGGTGACATCCTCCGGTTTCAATTTTGTACCGAGGGACGCATTCGTTTTTCCGTCCGTGACATACGGACCGAAGCGCCCGGTTTTGACGAGGATTTCTTTGCCGGACGCCGAATCTTTTCCGAGAGACGCAAGAGGTTCCTTCGCAACCTTCTGTTCTTCCTGTTTTTCGGTGAGAAACATGACTGCTTCTTCTTTCGTAATGAGAATTGGGTCTTTTTCCTTCGGAATGGATACGGTAACGTCGCCGCATTTGATATACGGACCGAAGCGGCCAAGATGGACTTCGATTTCCTTCTTATCTTTGAGTCCCAACTGTCGTGGAAATGCGAGAAGTGAGAGTGCCTGATCAAGCGTCACGTCATCCATGGGAATATGCTTCGGCACCGACGCGGTCTTTCCTTTTCTTCCACCGGTCCATTTCACTTTTTTCCCCTTCTCATTTTTTTCCATTTCGCCCACTTGCACATACGGACCGAAGCGTCCGAGGCGCACATACACCGACAAGCCCGACTCCCCGTCTTCTCCAAGAACGCGTTCTTTTTTTACATCATCACGTGTGATCGTTTTTGTTTTTTTTTCCACAAGCGCACTGAAGGGTTCATAAAATTCCCGAAGGAACTTCACCCACTCCTGCTTCCCTTCACTGATGTTATCGAGCGACTGCTCCATCTGTGCCGTGAAGTCGAGATCCACAATGTCACGGAAATGTTCTGCAAGAAGATCGATCACAAGGAATGCGATATCGGTCGGTTTCAACTGCTTTCCTTCTTTCTCAATATATCCGCGCTGCAAAATCGTGCTGATCGTCGGCGCATACGTACTCGGACGGCCGATGCCTTCTTCTTCCAATTTCTTCACCAAGCTTGCTTCCGTATAGCGCGGCGGCGGTTTCGTAAAATGTTGTTCGGGAAGGAGCTCATCCAATAGTAATCCTTGCCCCTCCGTAAGAGGGGGCAACATCTTCTCATTCTCGTCTTCGTTATTCGTTGCGCGTTTCTCGTTGCTTGTTTCGTCACGCCCTTCGGAATACACACGGAAATATCCATCGAACCGCACCACCTGTCCCGTCGCGCGAAACGTGTACGCGCCGACCTCAATATCAACGCCCGTACGCTCGAGAATCGCCGGAGGCATTTGGGTTGCCATCGTGCGATTCCAAATGAGCGTGTAGAGCTTCAATTGCTGGCGATCGAGACTGTCATTCAAGGACTGCGGTGTGCGATCGCATTCCGTTGGACGAATGGCCTCATGCGCTTCCTGTGCTCCTTTTGACTTTGTTTTGTACCGACGCGGGCTTGAGAGCACATATTCCCGTCCAAACTGTTCTTCGATGACACGAATCGCATCGACGAGCGCCTTCTCACTCAAGCTGACGGAATCCGTACGCATGTAGGTGATGAGACCGGTTTCATAGAGTTGCTGGGCCACCATCATCGTTTGCTTCACCGAGAATCCCAATTTGCGCGACGCCTCCTGCTGCAGCGTCGATGTCGTGAATGGCGGCGGAGGCGTGCGCTGTACTTCTTTTCGCGCTACGGCGCAGACCGACCACGATACTCCTTCTAGTTCTTTCAACACCTTCTTCGCGTCTGATTCCTGCACAAGATTCACGTCTTTTCCGTCTTTCCGTTTCAGAGACGCCGTAACGTGCTCATCTTTTTCCGTATGCAGATGCGCATCGATCGTCCAGTATTCCTGTGATGCAAATGCGCGAATCTCGCGCTCGCGATCGACGATGATGCGTACGGCAACGGATTGCACGCGTCCCGCAGACAGCCCCTGACGAACTTTCTTCCAAAGAAACGGAGACAAGGTATATCCCACAAGCCTGTCGAGCACGCGGCGCGCCTGCTGTGCATCGACAAGATGCATTGATAATGTGCGCGGATGATCGACTGCTTCGCGAATGGCCGAGGCCGTGATCTCGTGGAAAACGATGCGCTTGACGGTTCTCGGATTCTGCTTAAGAACTTCTGCGATATGCCATCCAATCGCCTCCCCTTCACGATCTTCATCTGTCGCAATCCAGAGATCCTCCGCTTCTTTGAGCGCGCTTTTCAGACGTCGTACAACAGTCGCTTTCTCTTTTGGCACTTCGTATGTAGGACGAAAATCATCGCCGGTATCGACGCCAAGAGTATGTCCCGGCAAATCACGAATGTGTCCCATGCTCGCTTCGACGGCATAGTCTTTCCCAAGAAATCGTTTGATTGTCTTGGCCTTTGCGGGACTCTCTACCACGAGAAGATGTTTTGTCATTTAAGGGAACTATGAAAAGGAAAACGCACATACACTACGCGATACTATGGGACTCTCTCAAGGGGGGACTTGATTCTTTTCTGAAATGAAAAACAAAAACAATGATCATCTTTTGAGATCACAGTTTTTGGCTTCAATGCAACATTGTACCACACTCTATGCTTTTGAAAGAACTTACGTGGCTTGCGCAAGCCCTTTCATCATGTAGACTTCGTCATATCATTATTTTCTACCCTTCTTCGCTATGTCCATGTCCAAACAAGACCTGATCGCTATCATTGCTGATGCTTCCGGCATCACGAAGCGTTCTGCTTCCAGTGCTCTTGACGCACTCACGTCAACGGTCATGAAGGAATTGAAGAGAGGGAACACGGTTACTATCACAGGGTTCGGAACATTTCGTGTGTCCAAGCGTCAGGCACGCACCGGTGTCAATCCACGCAACCCCAGTCAGAAGATCTCCATTCCTTCCATGAAGGTCCCTTCCTTCAAGGCTGGAAAGACTCTAAAAGACGCTGTGCGATAAATACAAAGGATTTTTCCTATGAAAAAGCCTCCGCTAGGGGGCTTTTTGAGCGTAGTACCTCTCCTATGCTACACTTCCCTCCCCATGAATTACGATCTGATCATAGCCACCCTCGGTTCTCTTCTGGAGCATCTCCATTTTCCCTTCACAAACATTACAACTGCGCATGAAGAGGATTATGTGCGCATCACGATTGATGCACCAGAGCCGAGCCGAATCATTGGCTGGCATGGAGAAACGCTCAATAGTCTTCAGCAAGTACTGAAGTCCATCATCCGCACCAAAGAGAAACTCGATCGCGCACCATTCATTATTCTCGACATCGACAATTACCGAAAGATGCAGGAAGACAAAGTGCGCATCGCCGCAGATAAGAAAGCGGACTTCGTGCGTCGCACGGGAAATCGCATTGCACTCGCTCCCATGAATCCGTATTTCCGTCGCATCGCACACCTTCATGTTGCCAATTCTCCAGAGTTGCATGATCTAACAACAATGAGCATAGGCGAAGGCGATTATCGACAAGTCGTGCTGCGTTTGAAAGAGGAAAAAGACAAGAGAACAAGCGGAGAAGAACTGGCTCCGGTCATTGCCGAAGATGATGGACTCGAAAATCTGGATATATGAGAAGAGGTCAGGATGAAACATTTTTGTTCCTACCTTCCTACATCTCTCCATTCCTCTACGAGCTTCCTTTCCGCCCGTGACAATTTTTTCGGAATGTCCACATGGACAGTGACGTACTGATCTCCATGACGGATCGTACCGAGAACCGGCATGCCCTTGCCTTTTAAACGAAAAACCTGTCCCGGTTGCGTGCCTGCAGGAACTTTCAATTCCACAGTGCCATGGACAGTTTCAATCGATTTCTCTGTTCCCAGAAGCACATCGAGAACAGAGAGCGTCGTTGATGAGCGAATATCATCACCATCACGCTTGAAACGCCGATCTTTTTCTACGCGAACAGTGACAAAGAGATCATCCGATCCCTGTGTGTGCGGCGCACTGTCTCCCTCGCCGCGCAATCGCAAAGTTTGTCCATCGGCGATCCCTGCGGGAATATCCACCGTCACTTCCTCCCGCTTCTGCACCCTGCCTTCCCCTTTGCATTCGCTGCAAGAAACACGCGATACTTTTCCGGATCCATGACACACCCTGCACAATACACTCTGTTGGATGACGCCGAATAAGGACTGTGCCGTACGTACAACTTGACCTGTTCCTCCACAATCCGAACAGGTTATGAGTTCACATGCAGCGCACGTTCGCCAGCGCGTGAGCGAAAACGTTTTTTTCACACCCGTGACGCTTTCCATGAAATCAATTTCGAGCAGCAATTCACGAGGGGTGGTGCGCCGCCCCGCTGTACTCTGTCTTCCATCTCCGCCAAAAACGCCCTCAAAGATATCGGAGAAGTTTCCGAAACCACCCGAGGCAAACCCTGAAAAATCGAATCCTCCAAAGGGACTCCCGCTTCCTTCGCCGGGGGCTCCCGTTGTCCCGAACTGATCGTACATACGCTTCTTTTCTGGATGAGAAAGCACTTCATACGCTTCATTGATTTCCTTAAACTTCTGCTCGGCTTCTTTCTCTCCCTTATGCTTATCCGGATGCCACTTCTTGCTTAAATTACGATAAGCACGTCTGATATCATCAGGTGATGTATCTTTAGATATGCCGAGAATCGAATAGAAATCTTTTGCCATACTGAAGATGATTTTAGAGAAGCATTTCCCTTCTCGCCAACCAACCTATACATATTTTCACGTATGTGATATACTATTATGATGCTTTTTCGACTACTCATCATCATCATGAGCGGTCTTGGATGTGCAGTCGTTGGCGCCATTGTCTTGTTTTCCCATGCGCCGGCGCTCCAGGCGCGCCTCGCGCCCGTGCCAGTACAGCATCGCATTCCGTGGCACTTCATTACGCAGGAAGATATTACCAATGGCACCACTGTTCTCGCAGACACGCACGTCGCCTTTCATCTTCCCGATACGTTTGATGTCATTGACGGCGACATACTCTTCGGGCGACAAGGAGACAAAGTACGTTACTGGGGATATTGTCTTCCCCAAAACTACGATCCACAGACGGCGCTTCGCCGCAGCGGACTTCCCGGTCTTCTCTTTCTTTCGAAAGCCGAACAGGAAGTGCGAAGACAATTGGAATTGCCGCCCGAAAAGCGCTTCTCTATACGCTATCCGCCGCTCACCAAAGCAGAACTTGAACCGGAAAAACGGAAAGCATCCTCTATTCGCCATCAGTTTAATGACTTTAAACCATCGCAACTCTGCTACGTTATGACTGCAGCGGCGCTCCTCATGGGACTGGATACAGACGGCGATGGCCTCAATACGAAATTTGAGCAGATGATCGGCACACACCCGGAAGTTGCCGATACCGATGGCGACGGACTTGATGATGGCGTTGAATACTTCTACGGATCACGTCCTCTCGCCCATCATCTTTCAGGGGAGCGCGCAGGCTTAAATCCGCTTTTGCAGGACAGTGATCTGGATGGCATCATCGACGGTATTGAAGATGCAAATCGCAATGGCGGATTCGATCAGGGAGAAACAGATCCGCGAAAGAAGGATACCGATCGTGACGGGCTCTGTGACGGGCTTTGCATGACAAAAATCGGCCGGATGACGATCCTCCTCGGTGAAGACAAAAACCTCAACGGACAAGTGGATGAAGGAGAAACCGACCCACGAAAAGCAGATTCAAATGGAGATGACATACCGGACTTCCAAGCCTACTTCAATTGCCAGGCAGGAATGGAGGAATATTGCATGGACTAGTACATATTTACCAATATTCTGCCATTCCCATCACTATGGATTTATGGTACAATGTTTTGATGTCCTTGAAACTGTTGCTCCGGCTGGTTGGCATGGGATTTCTTGTCTTGCCGATCTCCACTGCGGCTTACATCACTCCGGAACAGGCCGTTATGGACGATTGGCTCTGGCTGCCACCCACAAACACGGAAGCACATGATCGCGTACGCATGCAGCAACAGCGAAGCGCCGAGCGGCGCGAACGGGAGCAGGCGGCATATTTTTCCGCGCAGCATCCACCAGAGCCAAAACAAAAGGATATCGAATCCTCCTTCACAAAAGACCTCAATGACAGTCCTTTAGAAACGTCGTCTATCAGTGATGAAGAAGTGCGTCGCATGGCACAGATACTTGAAAGAATCGATAAACAACAGGCAAATATTTATGGAAATTACGGTTTGGGATCCGTACTCCATCATCGCCAAGCTCCTGTGACAGATACGGGACCGGCAAGTGCGGCTGCAGGACTGGCACTGATCAGTGTTGCAATCTGGACAGTACGAAGAGCATGGAGAAAAACAATCTAATGAGGAGAACCGCAAGCGCGTGTTCTGTGTAGCGGTGATAGTATTTTTTCATGCTTCATACACAAACATCTCTCACAGGAAAACGATGGATTTTTCGCTCGGCACTGCACGCGACTATGCGTGTCATGTCACTGAACGACGTTATGAACCTCCGTTCGTTTCCGAAAAGCGGAATGGTGGATTCATGGAGCTTTCCTGACATGCAAAAAATCTGCGCCCGCATGCAGACGGCAATACGAAATCACGAAAATATCGGCATCTTCGGCGATTACGATTGCGACGGCATCACGTCTACGGCACAACTGGTACGCCTTTTTCGTCGTCAACATACGGAACCGATTGTCCGACTGCCGCATCGCATTCGCGACGGTTACGGCATCAAACCGCACCACATTGATGAATTTCATTCACAAGGAACAACACTCCTGTTGATTGTCGATACCGGCATCGGTGCACATGATGCTGTTTCTCATGCACATACGCTCGGCATCGATTGCATCGTCGTCGATCATCATACGCCAAAAAAAACGCTGCCTCCCGCATACGGAATTATCCATCCGTGTCTATCACAACCGCCGCCAATCAGCCCACCCTCTGCCGCGGGACTGACATTCGCTCTCGTTTCTGCGTTTGAAGGGGAATCGTGGGAAGGACGCGCGGAAGATTTGGCACTCGCAACAATTGGCACCGTTGCCGATCTCGTTCTCCTTCTTGGAGAAAATAGAACGCTTGTGCAAGAAGGAATTCACGCTCTTCGATGTCTGCGAAACGGACCGCTTGCGGCATTTGTGCAGCATGTGTGTCCAAAGCAAGACCGTATCACCGGCACAGATATCGCATTTCGCCTCGCACCGCGCATCAATGCTGCGGGACGCATGGACGATCCTCTTTTGGCGCTGTATGCACTCACAGAAGAAGGAGACCATCATCTGCATTTAGAGACGATGAATGCGAAACGACAAGAGTACACACGTGAATTGTTTGCAAATCTCTACGAGACTATTCCCGCTTCCCCTCCGCCATTTCTCATAAACGCAAGCCCTCTTTACCCTTCGGGCATTATCGGCCTTCTTGCCGGAAAACTGACAGAAATTTTCGGCCGCCCAAGCCTCGTTGCATCCATACAAAGTGGCATCTGCACAGCATCGTTGCGCAGTCCCCCTTGCTATAACGTCACCGAAGGACTTGAGCGAATCTCTGATCTTCTGCTCTCATTCGGAGGACATGCGCAGGCGGCCGGATGCACATTTGCTCTCCAAAATCTGGATAAGGTACGCGCAAGGCTTTCGAATGATGTTCTGGAACAGACTCCGGAAGAAAACTTGCACCCTACTCTCTCTCTCGATGCACGACTCTTACCCTCGACTGTCACTCTTCCCTTTTGCTCGATTCTCTCTTTCCTGGAACCCTTTGGCATGGGGAATCCCGAGCCCATTTTTCTTCTTGAAAACGTCCGGCTTGAACATCTCACACTCATCGGAAAAGACCGGCAACATATCTCCGGGCAGATCGAAGGAACGCGCTTCGTGGGTTTCGATTTGGGAAATCTTGTCAACACTCTTCCGGAAAAAGTCGACATCGCCTGCACAATACAAATCAATACATGGAACGGCAGAACGTCGCCGCAGATCATGCTCAAAGATATTGTCTCTTACACCGGAACAAGTTCTCCCTCCATATCAAAGACAGCCGTCACAGAAACATCAAAAGCGGCGGCGATTTTGTAAGCAAGAAGCACAGAAGGATTCGTCTGTCCACGTTCGATGCTCATGATCGTTTGGCGGCTCACGCTTGTTCGCAGTGCCAATTCTTCCTGTGTCATATTTTTTTCGAAGCGTAATCGTCGAATGTTGTTTTTGAGAGCAACTGTTGTAGACATATAGAAAAATTTGTGAGAGAAAATATGAAGATAACCCTGTAGCTGGAGTATTTTACAGATCACCCCCTCTCATGCAAGGGTGAGTTTTCTCTGCCTTTGCAGAAGACCTATCACATGTTCTATACTTCTCCCCATGGGATCGTCTCCTTTCCATGGCATCTTTCAATCTCTTGGGTTTGAACAAGATGCGCATACTGCGCCAACGGTAAAGAGTACACATGGAAAAGCTCCCGATTATACGAAAGTCGGAGGACATGTTGCCGCAGACGTCTACGAACATGGCGGATATTACATCATTAAAATTCCGCTTGCAGGAGTGCGTCTTTGTGATTTGGATATTGAAGTGAGTGATTCAATCGTAACGATTCGCGGGCAGCGCCGTCAAAGTGACGATGTCCTGTCCGAGCAGTATTTCCTTCAGGAATGCTTCTGGGGCGAATTTAGCCGCTCCGTGACCCTTCCTTGTACCATCGATCCTAAAAAGGTAAAAGCAACCTTTAATAAAGAATGCATTCTTAAAGTTCTCATTCCGAAAGAAGAGAGCACCGTTAAGGTTGTGCGCATCAATGAAGCATGAAAAGCACTCCATATGACAGCAAAGCTGCATACACGCCTGCGAGGATATCATCGATAACGACTGCTGCCGGCCAGTGTTCTTTTCGGTCGATCGCGCGGATACCGAATGGTTTGAAAAAGTCGAAGAAGCCAAATGCCAGAAGAATGAGTACGAACGTGGCTGGCGTCATGGGCGATGGCTGCCAGATCAGGAAAGGGGAAAATGCAACAAGAACACCAAGAAATTCATCAATGACGATCCAATGATGGTCGTATGTTCTTTGACTGCCCACAAACGGGATGCTCATGAGTGCGGAAAAAAATATGCATACAAAGAGAAGTACAATGATCAATAATCGTTGCCCTACAGATGCCGGAAGAAGTGCATGGAGAAGAAGACACGCCACTCCCGTAGCAACGGTGGCGATCACCGCACCGAGATGGGGAATGAATCCGACGCCGAAGAGACTAAGAAAGAGCTTGTATTTCATTATCCAAGTATGTGTATCGCTTTCCGGTATCCTTCCGGTGTTCCGGTGTCGAGCCGTTTCCCTTCACACACATAACCATACACGAAAGCATGCGGCAATTCTTTGATAAGGGCATCGATGAGACGGATCTCTTTCTGATGATCGCCATCGATCTCGGCGAGTGCGTTTATTGTTTGACGAGGAATAATGTATTTACCGACGACCCCAAAATTGGACGGCGCTTCATCCGGCGACGGTTTTTCGACGAGTCCGATGATCTTTTTCATCCGATCTTTTGATGCAATTTCATCAATGGCGGCGATGCCGTAGCTGGAAACGCGTTGAAGAGGAACTTCTTCGAGACAAAGCAGGTTCGCGCCTGACGGAAGACCTGCATATGCATGACACAGCTGCTCCAAACCGCTTTTCTCGCCGGCATACAGGTCATCGCCAAAGAGAATGGCGACAACATCACTCTTGATCCACTCCCGCGCCTGTAGGACGGCATGACCGTCACCGAGCGGTTCTTCCTGATAGACAGTGTGAAAATGAACATCATTATATCGCCTTAATTGTTCCAAAAGATTGAGTTTTCCTTTTTGTTCAAGCTTTGCTTCGAGTGCGGGATCTGCAGAGAAGTATTTCGGAATACTTTCTTTTCCATGACTGATGACAAAACAGATATCGGTAATGCCCACCTGCAAACATTCGTCGACGAGCAGTGCGATGAGCGGCTGATTGCCGATCGGAAGCATTTCCTTCGGAATATTTTTCGTCCACGGAAGAAATCGTGTTCCAAGGCCTGCAACGGGGAGAATTGCTTGTTGTAGCTTCATAAGAAGAGTGTAATTCCTTTGGTGTATTTTGACAAAAACTCCCCGGATTCGCTATAATGCACAGCGTACATACATATCCTTCACCTTTTCTTATTATGGCGTCTCTGAAAGCGCTTGAGCGCGAAAAACAGCAAGTGATCTATCCGGCATACGATTGCGTACATTTTCTCTCCATGGCGATTGACGATCCTGGTGTCTGGAAAAAGAGAAAAGAGGACCGGAAAAAAGTGGAGCGCGCATATAAAGAATTAGGTAAAATGCTTCGCGATCCGAAAAGCGTAAAAGTCATTGCCGCATGGTTTGGAGAAGAGAGTGCAGACAGCCCGTTGATTGAGTGGATGAAAGAAGTGCGCGAACAAGCAAAAAAACTCATTCTTGGTTCATAAGTCGTACATTCCTTATGAAAAAACCCCCGCACTGCGAGGGCTTTTTCTTTATGCGCATTTTATAGTCCTCTCTTCTTCAGTCGTTCATTCCGTCTATCAATGACTCCTTGAAGACGATTTTCAAGTTTGGTGATTTTCGCACTGATTTCCGCCTGCGACAGACCGCGCGCCTGCATGCGCTCTTCGAGACGATCTACGATGCTCCAGATGCGATCTTCAAAGGTCATTTCTGCACGCCCGCGTGACGGTTGCACAGTAGAACGAGCTTCTTGCTCCACTGTACGCAAGGACGGTCGTTCACGCGCGGTACTCACAGCAGGTGAAGCCGACCGACTGGATGCAACACCGCTGCCACGTCGCCCGCCTCCGCCGCTGCCGCCAGTGGCGTTCGTCGAGGAACCGCCCGTGACAAGGAACACCGCACTACTCGCATTGATCAAACCGTCCTGCGCGTCCGTGTAGCTGACACTGACGTCTCCATCTTTGGTATGTTGGAGTTTTCCATCGGTGGAAGCCGCTCCATTTGCCGTAAGGATTGAACCACGGAATATACCGGATTCTTTTTCCGTTTCTGTAAGAGTCACTGTTTCCGTATCAATGGCTGTGCCATCTTTACTAAGCGTCACCGTCACTGTCACTGTGTCTTTCACCGAACCGTCGATATTCTCATCGGAATCCGTAAGAGTGATGTAGATCGTTTCATCTTCACGGAAGGTTTCAAGACGCGCGTAACTGCTGTCTCCCACTACAAAGGCAGAACCCGAATGCGAGAGCACGCCCGTGTCGTCTTTGATCGTGCCATAGTTTACGATCTTTGCACCGGTGGCATAGAGCGTATGACCGGACATCGCAAGCAGCGAACCGGTGTTGATGGTGATGGTGCCAAGGATTGTCAACTTTCCTGCAAGCACGCCGGAGCTTGTCCTTGTCACAGTCAATGCCGTGATCTTCGCATTATTGGTATCAAGCACTTGACCTCTCTTTCCAAGGCCACCGTTCAACGTTAAGAGTGAATCACCAGATTGTGTGTAGGAACCTGCACTCCCTGTCTTAATCGAACCGGAAATCGTGACATTGGCATTGGAGCTGAAGGTCGACTGCGCATGATCGGCAATGGTGATTGCTCCACTGATGGCCAGTGTTGCAGAAGAGTGCGACAGGGCAAAGTTTCCGCGCGTGACGGTCAAGCTTCCCTTGAGCCGGAGTTTTGATCCCGAAATCAAAAGATCGTCAATCGTCGTTCCTGCGGTATTGTTGAGAATGATTCCAGAGAAACTGTTTGCCACGAGCGCATGTGTGGCGGATTCCGGAATGTAGGCAAACGCAAGCGTCTGATCTCCTGTCGTATTGTTAAAGAGGATTGTGCCCGAATAATAGAATTTTCCTCCGGTGTGCTTCAAGCTTCCCGATGTCGACCACCGGTGATTTGCCAAGCTGTTACTTATGACACCTCCCGACATAATGAGACTTCCCGACATTCCCAGTTTTGCTCCCGTTCCAATGACGAGACGTCCCGATCCAATGCGGGCTCCCGAACCTCCGATGATCAGTGTGGATGTCCCCGTAAAGATACTTCCCGTCCAAGATGGCGTCATGATAAGACCGCCGACAGTGATCGCCCCGCGCAGAGTGATCGTATGTCCGCTCGCCGCTTTTCCGTCAAAGATCGCAACGTCAGCCGCTCCCGGCACCGAGCCTCCGCCCGTTCCGCCTTCTGCTGTAGACCAGTTCTCTATATCGAACCATTCTTGTATATTCGCGGATGATCCCACGACCCAGTACCTTTTTGCCGCAAACGCCAGATCGGGAAGGATAAGAGAAACAATAGCCATGATGCTCATGACTACACGAAAGCCTCGCATGTTTTGCGCCAGCTTGTTCTTCGATAGAAGTGGGGTCGTCATAGGACGGGTACGTAAGAAATAAGAGAGAAGTCTCGATTGCATAGCGCGTCACGTTGCCGAGACGGCAACTACGCACATACAAACGTAAATGTAACGCAAGACGTTGCGCATAACACAGAAGTTTATCTTGAAAACAGTGCATTATAGTTTTTGATACCATTCACATACGTGCCATCTCATCCCGATCGCGCACGTCTCTACAGTTCCCGACGTAATAATTCTATTTCATCACGAATATCGGCAGCACGTTCGAATTCCAAATTCTGTGCGGCGAGTTCCATCTGATACTCGAGTTCGTCCATGAGACGCTTCTTTTCATCTTTGGGAATTTTTGTGTGATCATGCCTTGGACGGCGCAATTCCACTCTTCGATGTTCCTCTGCAATATCGCGCACGGCTTTTTCAATCGACTTCGGCGTAATGCCGTGTTTCGTATTATACGCCTCCTGAACGGAGCGACGGCGATTCGTCTCTTCTATTGCCGCATGCATGGCATCGGTCATCATATCCGCATACAACGTCACATGCCCGTTGATGTTGCGCGAACTGCGACCGATTGTCTGAATGAGCGCATCTCGCGACCGCAGGAATCCCTGTTTATCCGCATCAAGAATGGCGATGAAACTCACTTCGGGAAGATCGAGTCCCTCGCGAAGCAAATTAATCCCGACAATGATATCGATATCCCCCGTACGCAGCTGCCGCAGAACTTCGATGCGTTCCAATGTTTCGACGTCACTGTGCAAATATCGCACCTTATAATCCTCTTCCTTTAAGTAGTCTGTGAATTTCTCCGCCATCTTCTTGGTAAGCGTCGTCACGAGAACCCGTTCTTTACGAGAAATTGCCTCGTCCACTTCGCGAAGAATATCCTGTACCTGCCCTTCTGTCGGTTTCACCAGCACCGTCGGATCAAGAAGCCCCGTCGGACGAATAATCTGCTCTGTAATGTACTCTTTTGGCGTGTGCACATACTCATATTTTCCTGGTGTTGCAGACACATACACGCGCCGCGGAGCGCGCTCTTCAAATTCTTCAAACATGAGCGGACGATTATCATGCGCACTCGGCAAACGGAATCCGTATTCCACAAGATTATTTTTGCGACTGCGATTTCCTTCATACATGCCACCCACTTGCGGGATGGAAATATGCGACTCGTCCACAAACAACAGAAAGTCTTTCGGAAAGTAATCCAGAAGCGTCGATGGCGGCTGTCCGGGCACGCCGTGATTATGAAAGTAACGCACATAGTTTTCGATCCCCGTGCAATAGCCCGTTTCTTTGAGCATCTCCATGTCATACTCCGTCCGCATGCGCAGCCTCTCCGCCTTCGTCTGTTCTCCATGATCCAGCAGTTCCTTCTCACGTTCATCCAATTCTTTCATCATCCCCTCGCATGCACCGGTGATTTTCTCCTGACTTGTGACATTGTGCGCTGCCGGAAAGATCATGACTTCGTTCAAATCCTGCAGAAGTTCTCCCGTGAAACTATCCACTTCCTGAATCGTTTCCACTTCATCGAACGGCATTTCCATTCTGATCACGGTATCGCCTCCCGGAGGAAAGACCTCCACCGTATCACCAAGCACGTGCACCATTCCCTGTTTGAATTCCATATGACTCCGCCGATACTGGATATCCGTCAATCGGCGCAGGAAAGCATCCCGCTTGATCTGTTCTCCACGCTGTACGGTGATGGCCAGCGCCTCATAATCTTCCACATTCCCAAGACCATAAATGCAGGATACGGAAGCTACAATAAGCACATCCCGCCGCGTGAGGAGATTCATCGTCGCCGCATGGCGAAACTTCTCGATCTCTTCATTAATGGAAGCATCTTTCTCAATGTACGTATCCGTGTGAGGAATATACGCCTCCGGCTGATAATAATCGTAATAGGAGACGAAGTAACTGACGGCATTATCCGGAAAGAATTGCTGAAACTCGCTGCACAGTTGCGCCGCGAGCGTTTTATTATGCGCGAGCACCAGCGTCGGCTTCTGGAACTCCTGCACAATATTGGCCATCGTGAATGTTTTTCCCGTTCCCGTCGCTCCAAGAAGCGTCTGATGCTTCTGCCCTGCATAGAGCCCATCAAGTAATTTCGCAATAGCTTTCGGCTGATCTCCCGTCGGCTCATACGGCGCCACCAAGCGAAATGCATTCTTTTTGAGCATAGTGAGGAAGTATACCTTTCTTCGATGGGTCATACTATACTCGTTCTGTGATCGATGTGACCGATCTCCAGAACCGGCCGGAGGAGTATCAAAAAGCAGCAAACGTGAAAGGAATAGACATTTCGGTGAAAGAATTTCTCACGCTCGACGAACTTCGGCGCGAACTTACGAAACGCGTGGACGAGATGCGCGCAGAGAAAAATGCCGTCAGTAAAAAGATTCCAACAATGAAAGACACGGAAAAAAATGACGCCATTGCGGATATGAAAAAACTCGATGGAATGCTTGGAAAAAATGAAGAGCAGTTGCGGGACACCGAACATGACTGGATGAACATGCTTCTTCGTTTGCCGAATATCCCTCATTCAGATACGCCGATTGGAAAAGACGATCGTGAGAATGTTGAAGTAAAACAGTGGCCAGACCCTTCGACAAAGCTCAAAGTGACACCTAAAGGTGTCAAAGATCACGTTCAACTTGGCGAAGATCTTGACATCATCGATATTCCCCGCGGAGTAAAAATTGCAGGATCGCGCAGTTACTTTCTCAAAGGCGCAGCGGTGCAACTGGAGCTCGCGCTCCTTCATTACACGCTCGATCACCTGATTGCAAAAGGCTTCACCGCGTTCGCGCCCCCCGTTCTCACTCACAAGGATTGCCTGATCGGAACGGGATTTTTTCCCGGAGCAGAAGAGCAAACGTATGCTCTCAAAGACGATGATCTTTATCTTATCGGAACATCCGAAGTCTCTGTGTGCAGTTATCATAAAGATGAAACACTCGATATCTCAACACTCCCCAAACGCTACTGCGGGATCAGCAATTGTTTTCGACGAGAAGCCGGCACATACGGAAAAGATACGAAGGGACTCTACCGCGTGCACCAATTTCAAAAAGTCGAGCAAGTGATCCTCTGCGAAGCGGATGAGAAAAAAGCACTGGAACTTTTTGAAGAGATTCGCACACATGCGGAAGACATTCTGCAATCACTGGAACTTCCCTATCGTGTCGTGCAAGTCTGCACAGGAGACATGGGACAAGGAAAAGTATGTATGCAGGATATCGAAACATGGATGCCATCGCGCAATTCCTACGGCGAAACACACAGTTGCTCGTATCTCGGAGATTTTCAGGCGAGGCGATTGAATATCAAGTATACAGACGGAAATGGAGACCGACATTTCGTGCACACGATCAATAACACCTGTATCGCAAGCCCGCGCATTCTCATTCCCCTCATCGAGACCTATCAGAATGCGGATGGAAGTATAACGGTTCCGACAGTTCTGCGTGCATATATGGGAGGAAGAGAAAATATAGCTGTAAGCGGTACGTTGTAAGCGATAAGCTCTCTCTATGCTTCTTCTTCTTATTGGATCCGGCACCGTTGGACGTGATGCGATTATTGAGCGTTTCTTAAACAGTCATCCCGATTGGCGGTTCGTCAGCGTCGATGATCAGGAAGAAGTATTCCTGGAACTGCCTGAAGAAGAACAAGACGATCCGGAAAAAGGAATTGTGGCAGTCGATACGCGGGAATTTTTCGTAACAACCATCCTGCAGTGCACGCAGAAACTTCAGGAGCAGAACTTGCATATCATCGCCGCATGTGATGACTTGCCGGAGCATCTCTTCACGCTTATGCGCAGCACACTCGGCAACAATCTTCTCATCATCCACATCGGCGGCGTGCATTCTGTGGAGAAGGGAAAGGAAGAACTCTACGATCACTTTATCGATACCAAAACGACGTCGGTGAAGGATGCACAGATACAGTTATCGAAACTGATTCAGACACCCTGATGAGCGCTGGCTTTTCCATGCATATTTTCTTTACACGTTTTCCTCTCGAAAGCCAATTCGGCGGCGCCGAGGTACAGACGTTAAGTTTGATGGAAGGATTGAAAGAAAGAGGACACCATGTTGCATTTTTAGGATCATGTCCCGTGTTGCTCGAGAAATGTTTTGCATTGAGCGTTCCTTATTTCGATTTGAACATCGGACCGCCTCCGGTCACAAAATGGCATGCGATCAGTTTTCTGTGGCGACAATTTTTGATGAGAAAAAAGTTGATCAATGCCATAAACGAACAACCCGTAACACGTAACGAGCAACGAGTTATCTTCATGCTCTCTCTTTCCGAAAAACTCCTCTTAACAACATGGGCTGCTCAAAATAAAATACCCGTTTTCTGGATCGAACACGACAGCATCGGGCGCTGGCTTCGCTGGAATCCCTGGCTCCCCAAACTTCGGCGATTGAGCCGACTTGCAACAACTGTCGCTGTGTCGGATATGAGCAAACGGATGTATCTCGATTTGGGATGGAATCCAGAGAATACCGTCGTCATTCCGAATGGGATTGATCTACGAAAATTTTACAAAAGGCAGAAGATACTTCGTTCTACCACCTTTCATATCGGATGCGTTGCTCGTTTATCCCCGGAAAAAGGCGTCGACATTCTCATAAAAGCCGTCAAAAATATCCCGAACATTCACCTGACCATTGTCGGCACCGGCCGTGATGAAAACTGTATTCGGAAACTTTTGGAGCAGTCTACTCTAGAAACCCATTCCAATGACGAAGGGCAAGTCTATCACCTATCACCTACCACCTCCGTAACGATACTGCCTTCTGTTCCAGACATCGTTTCTTTTTATCATTCTCTCGATCTCTTCATCCTCCCTTCTCGCGATCACGACCCTTGCCCGCTCGCTCCCATCGAAGCGATGGCCTGCGGCATACCGACCATCATGACCGATGCCTGCGGCACCGCGCAGTACGTGGAAAACGGAAAGGAGGCGATTGTCGTTCCTGCCGGAAACACGGAAGTTTTACATGAGGCCATAAAACAAACAACACTCCGCACATATGAAGCAGCATCTGTACAAAACACATTTTCATTCGAGAGAATGATCGACCGATACGAACTACTCTTCGCTCATTCTGCTAAACTATAGCTTGTGCCTGTCTTTCGCCTCATTCAGAAACATACACCGCTCATTCTTCTTATTTTCCTTGTACTCTCTCTTTTGTGGAAAGGCGGGAAAACTCTGGAAGTGACGTGGATTCTCGTGGCAATAAGCTGGCTCTGCACCGCGGCATATTGGTCGGCGCACAAAAACGAACGTGATTTCGTTTCGCCGCACATGTGGGGCTTCCTCATGTGTTTCGTCATATGGACGGTGTTCAGTCAACTATTTTCCCAAACACGAAACTACGGTCTTGACGAAGTCTTTCGCACGGGATCGTTGACGCTGATTTTCTTCTGGACCGCACGTTCATGGCGCATGGATGATACATCCTTTCGCAACAAACTCTTTCCCGTAGTCGCCTGCGTCACACTCATAAGCGCAATCATCGGCTTTGCGGTGTATGTGTTTCAGCCGGTCAATCGTTTTGTCGGCACGTTCTTCGACGGGCGATTTCACACAGATTACTGGCCAAACGGTTACGCAGAATATCTTCTTCTTGTCTGGCCTGTCACAATCTGGTGGCTCTTGAAGCAGGCACAGAACAACCAAAAAAAGATTTTTTTCGCACTGATCTGTTCCGGGTTCCTTTTAAGCACATTGTTCTTGAGTTATTCCCGCGGAGCACTCGTTGCCTTCATCGGCCAGATTCTCCTTCTTGCATTCACTTTTTACCGGACATCACAGAATGTTCCCGCACACATTCGCCAAAAACGCCGGCGACGCGCAATCCTTCTCGCCAGCTCGCTCGCAGTCATCAGTGGAATGCTGTTTTTCATAGTGAACGAGAGTCGCAGCGCGGTTCATCCCGTCCAGAACATTGCAGAAAAAATCACCTTCAAGGCAGCGGAAGGAACATCTTCCGCATCAGAACGCCGGCAATTCTGGCATGATGCGTTTCAACTGACAAAAAAGCGACCGCTGTTTGGATGGGGTCCTTATAGTTTCCGTTTCGTTCACACGTCTCTGCAGAATGATGTTTTTGCGACTTCGGATCATCCACATAATTGGTTCCTGAAAATCGCGGCGGAGCGCGGTATTCCCGCTGCTCTGCTGCTCTACGCGTTCCTCTGGATCCTTTTCATTCCTCTCCTCAAAAAATTGATTCAAAAATCCCGAAAGGGCGCCATGATGCCTGAGTATCATCTTCCTCTCATTCTCGGGCCTCTCGGCGTACTCGCACATGTACTTATTGATTACAATCTCCAATTTGTCGGCGTCGCTCTTCCTTTCTGGATATTCCTCGGCATTCTCGCCGCCACGCACATGCAAACAGTGCGCCATGCAACATGGGATCATCCCGTCACCCGGCAATGGGTGTGTGCGGCCGAAGTTCTGTTGGCTTCGCTCTTGCTGCTCCTCGCCATCGTCGAAGGACGTTACCTCCTTCTTTCCTCATTCGGCCGTCATGCGGAAGCGCGCAAAGACCCGATCACGGCACTTCACTGGTATGATCAGGCGCGATACGAATATTTCAGTCGTGATCTTCATCTTAGTCGCGCATCCCTCTACCAAGAGATAGGAGAACTTGATCAGGCGGTCGATGCAGTGAATATGTATATCATGCAAAATACTCATGATGCACGCGGATGGCTTCGTAAAGGAGATATTGCCATGAAACAGCAGAATTTCGGCGACGCGCGTTTTTCCTATGAAAAAGCGTTTTCTCTCGGCAAATGGAATCATCTCGGCGCCGCGCGCGGACTTCTCCAAGTTTTTCTCCGCGAGCATGCGAATGATGCAGAAGAGTGGACAGCAAGGATTCGCAGCCTTCTTCCTTTCTATCTTCATGCGATTGAACGCAATACACACTTCATTGCGCTCACCCCAAACGTGGAAGAATTTCTCTCCATCACTCTTCTGCTCGCACGCTTTTATCCCGATGATGCGCCGCTTTTCGAGGCTATGGGCGCAAAGACAGACCGCGAAGCACGAGAGGAGAGGGAGAGGATTGCGGCGAGGCCGAGGGGGAGATTATGGTAATGTGCCATCACCATAGAGTATGTCCTCCGTCGGATGTCGATAAAGTGGCGTCTGTAAGCGTTTCTGATCGTACACATGACCAAGGAGACCGATGGAACGACCGAGCGCAAAAAGGCCGTTTAAGTAGTTCATATCGAAAAAGCTCTCGCGAATCTCATCGGGAAGATGCGGCAGAAGAATATCAACAAGCGTGACTGCAATCGCACCGTCCACATTCAGAATAAGATTCGGCTTTTTGCCCGTCGTCATTTTTTCCACTTCCAATGCATAATCTGTCACAGGAAGCGCATCGAAATTTTCCTTTGCGAATTTCAGCAAGGCTGTGACGCGCGTATCGGGATGATGAAGCGTCTTTACTTTGTGCCCGATGCCGGGAATGCGTTCGCCTTTTCCTTTCATCTCCTGGATAAAATCATGCGGTGATAGACCGCGATTTCGTGCATCATAGAACGCGCGTGCCGCACTATCCACCGCACCACCGAACCGCGGGCCAATCGTCAGCAGTCCCGAACACAACGCATCAATCGGATCTTTCCCCGCACTTGCCGCCACAATCGCATTGTGCGCACCCGCGACTGCAGGACCGTGATCGGCAACCGCGCAAAGAATCATTTCAAGATACCGCAAAACAGGTGATGGCAATTCCGTCTTCCACCAAAGCCGGGCAAGCACCGGGATAAGCGCACCATCGGCAATATACTCGGCAATGGGGCGATCGCCGTACAGCGATTCTTCGCCAAAATCCGAACTGATCGTACACTGAAAGTGCGTGTGTGTTTGCACTGCGGGCATGTCCGGCACTATGGGTTCCGTCATTTCTCCAATACTACCCGACGATTTCAGCTTCTGGAAGATGTTTTCTATGGTTTCCGGGAGTTCTTCGAAGCACGAAGGAACATGCGCGCCAGCCTCTCGCAGAATCGTATTTTTCGCTTCTGCAGTCTCTGCCGCACTTGCCGCCCATGCGCCGGCATGCCCGAACTGGACATCTTTGGGGAAGTATGCGGCAGAAGTTCCCGATACCCACGCAATAAGCGGCTTCGCGATCACCCTTTTTTTTACGGCATCGGCAATTTCCTCTTCTTCCCGTCCGCCGATCTCACTAAGAATTACATGAAATTTGATATCGGGATTTTTTTCAAAACGAATCAGATGCTCAAGCATATGCGATCCCGGATACCGATCACCGCCGATCGCAATGCCTTCCACGATGCCATCGGCATGTTCCGCGATCATCCGATACATCTCATTGCTTAATCCTCCGGATTTGCCGACGTATCCCACAGACCCTTTTCGATAGAGCTTACTTTTGAGAAAATGCTCTGTACTTCCACCGGAGTCTCCTATGCGAAACGCTCCGGCGGTGACGGCACCGACCGTTGCGGGACCAATGAGAATGGAGGTTCTTGGACAAGCGTTTATCCATTGTCGGACATCTCGTTCTGGTATTCCTTCGGCAATCGTGGCAATGACACGATACTTTCTCTTCATTGCCTCCTGTACAACTGTGCTTGCGCTGCGCAGCGATGCGAAGTTTACAAGGACATCTGCATCGAGATGTTTTTCTTGTACATCACAAAGAGTACGGTATGCGGGAATCAGGAATTCCGTCTTTCCGTAAAACACTTTCTCCGGTGCGCCACTTTCTCGGTCCACGATTGCCGCTACGCTGGGACGACGTGCGCACACATAATCAAAATCTAGCATGCGCTGGATGGAGACAGATTTTCTGCCATAGACAACTGCCAGTGTGTTGCTGGTAAACAAGGTATTCATACAATATGCATGATTTGTATGCCTAATTCTTTCACTGCCTTCCCCATAACTTCCGTCATCCCCACCTCTGCCCCATGCGTTTCACACACAATGCCCATTCGGTCACATGCTTCTTGCAGAAGTTTCAATCCTTCCCGATCATTCGGACCCGCACGACGAACATAGATCTTCGTATCCTTCAATTTTTCCTGATAGTTCTCCAATGCGCGAATGACACCGGTGAAGGTTTTTTTAATATCAGTGAAGTTCGCGATACCACCGCCAATGATAAGGACTTTGGCACTGTCGCTCTGCGTCATCACCTCCAAAATATTCTTCGTATATTCCTCCATCTCATCCGTACTTGGATTTCCCGACCACTCCCCGTAATTTGCCAACTCCTCCGCAGGCGCACTATTCATAATCGCATCCGCGTAGATGATCGACGCTCCTCCTCCCGCAACCATCGTCCAGATGCGACCACGTGGATTCAGTAACACAAATTTTAAAGAGCTCCCCGTCCGTGCATCCAATTCGCGAATGACTTTTTCCTGTACCGAGATTTCCGTACCAAACCCTTCGGGGATATCCCATGCCCCCCATGTATTTTTTTGTCGGAATGCCGCAGCCATATCCACGCGACATACGGCGTCGAGGAGATAGATTTTTCCCTGCTCATAGACGAGTGGATTGATCTCGAGATACCCAAGATCGCATGTACGAAATATGGTGAATAGCCCCCGCACCGTATCACGTAATTCTTTCGGGATGGATGCAAGATCCGGCTCTTTATCCAATGACACTGCAATCTGCAGAACGGATTCGCCTTGCTCCTCTATTTCCATTCCTCCTTTTGCGGAAAATAACACGACATCGCACGTTCGCTCACACGTGAATGCAAGGTAATATTCCTTTTCATGCGCAATGAAGGGTTCGATGAGAAAGTGGTTCAGCTTTCCCTTCTTTCCATGAATTTCCACTTCTCTTCCGCGCCACTCTTCAATCTGATTTTTCGCCTTTTCTCTGCTCTCAACCACACTCACAAATCCCAGTTTTCCACGCTTGCCGAAAAGTTCATCGACTTTGACAACACATTTCCCCAACACATCACCCTCAAAAAACTCCGGCTTCCCCACACCTCTCCACTGCTCGTGGATCAATCTTTTCGCCTGCGCTTCGCGGATAGGTTTTTGGGCCATTCTCTGCCAAATAATACCATCCACCTCTCGCCATCGCCATCCCCATCCACAGAATACACGACTTCAAAATTGAAAATTGAGGATGGAGCATTCAGTATAGTACCCCCATGTATCTGTTTCTCTTTTTTCTCCTCTTTTCATCAACAGAAGCGGAAGCCGCTTCTCTCCCTCCACATATCCTTTCACGTGCACAGTGGGGAGCGGATGAAGAACTCCTCTTCTCGCGAAAACGTGAAACCTATGAACAGGATCGCATTGAATCGGATGAAGATCGCCCGGCGGAGGACATCGCGCCTTCCAATCGAATAACCGACTGCCGGCGTTGGCAAGAGGAACATCCTGAAGAATTCGTTGTTGCACAAACAACGAGACGTGACGAAGCGGACAGGCTTTACCGCTGGCCATTACAGTACGCATCTGATGTACGGATGATCGTCATTCATCACACTGCCCTGAAAATCGGCGATGACGAACGTTCGCCTAAAGAGCGCGTACAAGCGCTCTACGAATATCATGCCGATGGAAAAGGCTGGGGTGATATCGGTTATCACTACATCGTCGATGAAGAAGGAAACATCTACGAAGGACGACACGGAGGAGATCGTGTCGTCGGCGGTCATGCATACTGCTGGAATACCGGCACCGTCGGTATCGCTCTTCTGGGAAATTTTGAAATTGAGAAACCGACGCAGGCGCAAATCAAAAGCCTTCAATGGCTTCTCGATCACCTTGTGAAGAAGTATGACATTCATGTAAATCGCAGCGTGCGTTTTCATGGGAAAGACCTGCCTCCGATTGTCGGCCACGATGATCTCATGGCCACTGCATGCCCCGGCCACTACATGGATGCCGTTCTGTCACAAGTACGCAAAAACGTGTGGACAGGACACCTGACTGCTTCCGTGACGTTCCCCGGAAACATCGCAAAAAAAAGGCGCACTTCAGAACGCGCACGTGCGCGTCTTATGGCATCTCCCATTATTGATCGGCGTGTCCTCGTAGAGCAATCACGTCGCAGGCAAACATTTTTTTCTCCGCTCATTCCACAAGTTTCTCGTGCACAGGATTCATCAAACGAACAAACTGCCATTATGCACACTCCTCACATACGCGAAACCCGTGAACCAGAGCAAAGCACGGTTCAGGGCATCGCCCGTGAACCAGAGCAGACGTCTATTCGAATCCACCTTACGACAAAACACAACCCTCTCACTATTCTTTTACCCATAACCACACGCATCAATGAAGAGTCTCCCTTGGGAGGTATGCTCACGTTTACGCAATCGGGAAACGCCTGCAAAGCGCAAATCCGTCATAAGACGATTCGCGATGCCGTCATCCGCATTGATCCGGGAAACGGCATTCTCACGCTTCAGAACGGAGAGGGAACGCGACGATACCGCGGTATTCTCGAGTGTCGCATTATGAACGGGGAAATCACACTCATTAATGAGCTTCCCATCGAGCAATATCTTTGGGGGCTTGCAGAAGAGCCGGACAGCGAGCCATTTGAAAAGCAACGTGCCTTCTCCATCGCCGCAAGAACATATGCTGTTCATTATCTGCAGAAACAATTTCGGAAATTCCCGGGAAAACCTTACGACGGATCAGATGATCCCGCCATATTCCAGTCTTATGGCGGCGCCGACTTTGAGGCACGTAATCCACAGTGGGTCCGCGCCGTGCAATCGACTCAACATCACATTCTGATAAAAAATGACGTCCCCATCCGGGCGGCATACTCTTCGTCAAACGACGGCCGTACACGCTCACCGAAGGAAGTCGGTTGGATCACGTTCCCCTTCGCAGAAATTTTCGCAAGCAAACCGGATCCGTGGTGTACGGGCCAAGATAATCGCGGACATGGCGTCGGCATGTCCGGCTGCGGGGCGGAAGGGCAAGCCAACGAAGGGAAAAAGGCGGAAGAAATTTTGGAATATTATTATCCGGGAACACTCCTTGGAAAATGAAAAATCACGGATACTCATGACAGGGCGTCATTCTTGCGCTACTCAATGGACGCCTGTTCTTTCCGTGGATTTTTCAGATGTTCCACAACCCTGAATCCCGGCACGCGATTTATTTGTTCAAGCACGCCTGTACCCTCCGGCGTTTCTGAAAGAGCCACTAGTCCTTCTGCAAGCGGTTCCCGCAATCTCCCAAGAAATGTACGTGCATCCCGTTCATATCTGTCCTGTTTTTCAAAAAGTCCCACGAAGAGCCGATTGCCTGCTTCTTCATGAAATTCACTTACCAAATTTCGCACGCGCAGAAAACTTTCCATCTTCCCCCGATCCATACCGGGACGTCGCACAAGGTCTATGAGTTCCTGCATATCCTGCGCGAAAATCTTTTCTGATGACTGCGTATTCATATGCATTCAATAATACGAATTATGAAAAGAGTGTCAATCTACGCAACACCTGTCATCACGCCCTCGGACTTCGATATGATCTTTTTAAGCTCTTCCATTCGTGGCGTCTCTTCCCACTGTACATCCAGATCTTCGCGGCCCATGTGTCCGTAGGCGGCAAGACCACGGTACTGTGGACGAAGCAAGTCAAGATCACGAATAATCGACGCCGGACGCAGATCAAATATCTCTCGCACCGCGCGTTCCAGATGATCATCTGATACCACACCGGTGCCAAATGTATCTATATAGACGGAAACCGGTTCTACGACACCGATCGCATACGCAATCTGTACTTCAGCTTTTCGGGCAAGCCCGGCCTTCACGATGTGTTTTGCCACCCATCGCGCCGCATACGCTGCAGAGCGATCGACTTTGCTGGGATCTTTTCCCGAAAATGCCCCGCCACCATGACGGCTGTATCCGCCATAGGTGTCCACAATGATTTTGCGACCCGTAAGGCCACAATCTCCCGGAGGTCCTCCGATCACAAACCGGCCAGTGGGATTGATGTGATACACAGTTTTCTCATCAAGATAGTCGCCGCATACCGGCTTGATCACATGCTCCTGTACATCTTCACGAATCTGTTCAAGAAAAACGTCTTCTTCATGCTGCGTCGAGAGAACAACTGCAGCAACACGTTCCGGTTTACCGGAATCGTCATATTGCACACTCACCTGACTCTTTCCATCGGGACGCAGATAGGAAAACGAGCCCGTCTTTCGCATTTCGGTCAGACGTTGCGTGAGTTTGTGTGCAAGAGAAATGGGAAGTGGCATCAATTCCGGTGTCTCATCGCAGGCAAATCCAAACATGAGCCCTTGATCACCCGCGCCCTGTTGCTCTGAAAGATTCGTAATGGCATCCACACCAAGAGCAATATCCGGACTCTGTTCACCGATGCACACCATAACGGCGCACGCTTTATGATCGAAACCGAATTTTGCATCATCGTAACCGATTTCTTTAATCGTTTGTCGTGCGATACCGGCAATGTCGATATATCCGCTCGTACGCATTTCGCCGGCAACAACCACGAGACCCGTTGTCACGAGACACTCGCAGGCAATATGCGCATACGGATCCTGTTTGAGCGCATCGTCGAGAATCGCATCAGAAATCTGATCGCACATTTTATCAGGATGACCTTCGGTTACCGATTCGGATGTAAAGACGTAAGACATGGAATGAAGAGGAAGGAAATAGAGTGCGTCCTTCCGCTTCGAGAAGACACGGTGTCCACCTATCTTTCTCGTAGCGAGCTGGAGTTCCCACATACTTCTCTACGGAAGAGCTGGGGGGTATCTCGGACGGGCCAGTTCCCGATTCGATACCTCTCTTGATAGGACAAGCGCAGAGTACACATGCGTATGAGATAGTGCAACTCCTCCGTAACCCGCTGCTCGCGCTTCATAGAGAAACCACCTACAATGAAACTTCTTTCTGTATTGTTACGTATGCTTCATACGAATACACCATTTACACTTATTCTCTTCGGTGCATCGGGGCATTTGGCACGAATGAAAATTTATCCTGCACTCTATGTGCTCGCACTCAAAAAACGCCTTCCGGAGAACTTCACCATCATCGGCTTCTCGCGCACAGATATGCACGATGAAGTTTTTCGTTCTCTGGTGCGCGTGGCAATCGAAAAAGACATGCCCGAAGTGAATACCATCGTTCTCGATCAACTTCTTTCACACATGCATTATTGTCAAGGGCAGTACGATAATCAAAAAGATTTTGAGAAGCTCGCCGGACGATGCGAGGAACAGGAAGATGGGTGGAAAAATCCGGTGAGACTTGCCTATCTCTCCATTCCACCAAGTGTTTTTTCTGTTGTTCTTGGCAATCTCTGCAAAGGCAGAGTACATGACCATAAAAAGGGGGAGGATTTTCGCTGCATCGTCGAAAAGCCTGTCGGGAATGATCTGCAAAGCGCCAATACCATTATAGATGAACTGATGCAGTGTTTTTCTGAAGAAGAGATTTACTTTCTCGATCACTATCTCGGCAAGGAAGCCGTACGCAATGTCTACTATCTGCGCTACGCCAATCCCATTCTGGAACGCCTGTTTAAAAATACACTCATTCATCATGTCGAAATCACTCTCGCCGAACCGAAAGGAATCGAAGGGCGAGCGGGATATTTTGATGCTGTGGGAACATTTCTCGACATGTTTCAATCGCATCTTCTTATGATCAGCTCGCTGCTCACGATGAGACTGGAAGGTGATGATGATTTTTCTTCAAGCCGCCAAAATGCACTGGAGCAACTCTATCTTCCCCCCGCTTTGTCTCTTGACGATGTCGTATTACAGGGACAGTACAGTGGCTACGACGATGAAAAAGGCGTGTACAAAAACTCACGAGCCAATACATACGCCGCCCTCAAACTTCTTTCACGTACATCCAGATGGCAAGGCGTTCCGTTTTATTTGCGCAGCGGAAAATGCCTCGAAAAAAAAGAAACACGCATTTCGATTCAATTTCAGGAACCGCATACCGTTGGGGAAGGGAGTCATCCCAACCGTCTCGATATCATCCTTCAAGGAGAAGCCGGCATGCGGATACACTTACAGACAAAGCTCGGCGGTTCTGAACCACGCTTCCGTCCACTCCTTCTCGAAGATCCGCTCGTCTGCGTGGGGGATTGCCTGCCCGAACATGGTCTTTTGCTTCTCGAGGCCATTGCTCGCAAGAAACAGTGGTTCCTCTCCTTTGAAGAAGTGCGCGTCGCATGGCGGCTTATCGACCCTATACAGAAACACTTACAACAAAAGTCAACACCATTATATCTGTATACGGCGGGCTCAAGTGGTCCAGCCGAAGCAGATGCATGGATTGCTCGAGATGGGATACACTGGTGCACATAATGTACCTCAAAGATGTTCGTTTCGCTTCCTTTCTTCCTGTTGCAGCATTGGCTCTTGCCATCGCAAATTTTCTGCAATTTTTCTCGACTTCCACCGGACAAATTTCTCTGACAGGAGTGTTTTCTGATGTCCCTCTTCATCATCCGAATATCGAGGCCATTGATTACCTTGCAGAAAAAAATCTCGTCAGCGGGTATCCCGATGGCACATTTCAACCGGAACGGTTGATCAACCGTGCGGAATTGACAAAAATCGTCACCGGAAGCGTGTATGGATCTCTTGATATTGAGAATTGTCTGAATACGATTTCGTCATCGGATCTCTATGCACCAAACCTCCTTTTCAGTGACACTGCGCTTCATCATTGGTTTTCGAAATATGTGTGCATCGCTAAACTCAACCGTTTTATTGGCGGGTATCCCGATGGTACGTTTCGTCCCGACATCACCATCAATTTTGCCGAAGCCGCCAAGATTCTTAGCTTGGGATTCCAGATCGAAACCTCACGGACTAACGATTCCAATCCATGGTATCGAGGATACGTTCAAGATATCGCGAATGAGAATGCCATTCCGCTTTCCATCCAACGCTTTGACCAGTCAATCACGCGCGGGGAAATGGCCGAAATGATCTATCGACTTGACGCAAATCTTCGCACTCTTCCGTCACGGACATATGATGAAATTGATATTTGATACTTGAGAATTGAACTATGTCATCCATATTCGATCAGATCAATTGCAAAGATCATGCAGAATTTGTCGAAAAAAGCGCGGATATCATCGCATCATCTATTCAAAAATCCATTACGGGTCGCGGTGAATGCCTTCTTTGCCTCTCGGGTGGCAAAACTCCTTGTCCAGTCTATACAGAAATCGGGAAGCGAAAAGACATCGATTGGCAGAAGGTCTCGATCTTCCTTTGCGACGAGCGCTACGTTCCCAGAGATCATACGATGAGTAATCAGAAACTCATTCACAAAACACTGCTTCGTCATGATCAATTACTTGTCGGCAGCAGCCAATTTCCCAATACTTCTCTTCCTTTAGAACATTGCATCGCCGATTATGCTGCTCGAATAAAAACACTGTGGCACAATCACAGTACTGATATTGCCATTCTCGGCATGGGGATCGACGGACACACGGCATCGCTTTTTCCGCCGCTTTCTGATGCAGAACTCGGCGACGAAAAACTTGTGCTTCATACCACCACTCATCAGTTCGCCGTTCATGACCGCATCACGCTCTCCTTGAATGCGCTGGCCGCATCACGGCATTGCATCGTGTTGCTCACGGGAGAAAAGAAACGGCACATATGGGAGGAAATGATGTATAGCAATGAAGATGAACGCCGATGGCCCATGAAGCGGATATTGGAAATATGTGATGTGACCGTCGTGACGGATTGGGAGGGCGAGTTTTATACGCAATTGATTTCCAAAAAATGATCCACGATATTGCCGCCCGCAACGCAAACGACATCAATGCGATATCCACCATCAAAATCTTTTTCGGTA
Source organism: Candidatus Peribacteria bacterium RIFCSPHIGHO2_02_FULL_49_16 (assembly GCA_001788955.1). Lineage (GTDB taxonomy): Bacteria > Patescibacteriota > Gracilibacteria > Peribacterales > Peribacteraceae > 2-02-FULL-49-16. The sequence continues at coordinate 59,877 of MFXT01000025.1, forward strand.
ATCCACCGCTTTGCAGCGCGCGTCATGCGTTTGCGTTTTTCCCACGTGATATTCATTTCCGGCAGATACTCACTCTCTTCGCGCGACCGCGTTTTCACTTCGACAAAGACTAGCGTCTGATCAGCCGGATCAAAGGCGATGATATCGATCTCATCGTGCTTTCCGACATGCACATTGCGATCGATAATGCGATATTTTTTGCCCTTCAGATAGCGCGTTGCGAGATTTTCACCTTGCCGACCGACCTGGAAGTGCAGAGCATTTTTTTCCCTTTTGAAAAACGATGGAATACATAGTTGCATAGATACATGCATAAATATTTTTCCTGTTCTTGTCCACAAATATCTGTGGACAGAAAGGTGTACGAAAGTACACTCATATTTGTTATACGTTCTACCATCTCATTCATGCTCACTAAAATCTCTTCATTCGCACATATTGGTCTTCGCAGCGAACACATCACCGTTGAAATCGGCACGCATCGCGGTACAGGCGGCATCACGATTGTCGGTCTTGGAGATACCGCCGTACAAGAAAGTAAACAACGTATCAGTCTCGCTTTTCGCTCCAGCGGATTTCGCATCCCCACCGGACACACCATTATCGTCAACCTCGCGCCGGCAGACGTGAAGAAAGTCGGCCCGCGATTCGATCTTCCGATCGCACTCGGCATTCTCATCGTGCACGAACTTGTGGATATTCCAAAGGATGCTCTCGAACGCACCGTTGTTCTCGGCGAACTTGCCCTCGATGGGAGCCTGCGTCATGTGTCCGGCGTGCTGCCGGCAACCATTGCCGCACGCAATGCCGGTATGAAGCGCGTCATTGTGCCCATGCCCAATGGACCCGAAGCCGCGCTTATCCCGGACATCGAAGTCATTGCGGCAGAAAATCTGACCGAGCTCATTGCCATTCTCGCCGGCGAAAAGCAAAAGCCGACTATTCCGCCTCCGGCAAGCAGTCCCGTGCATGCCGTGAATACAAGTGTGGATTTCGCCGATGTCCGAGGACAAGCCCATGCAAAACGCGCACTCGAGATCGCCGCTGCCGGAGGACATAATATTCTGATGAGCGGAGCACCCGGTGCCGGAAAGACGCTCCTCGCACGTGCGCTGCGCGGCATTCTGCCGCCATTGACGCGAGAAGAATCCATCGAAGTCAGCCAGATTTATTCCGTAGCCAACCTCCTCTCCACGGAAGAACCTCTTCTCCGTCATCGCCCCTTTCGTACCGTACACCACACGGCAAGCGGCGTGAGCATCGTCGGCGGCGGGCAAACGCCCGGACCGGGTGAGATCAGCCTCGCCCACAAGGGCGTTCTCTTCCTCGATGAACTTGCGGAATTCCCCGCAAACGTCCTCGAAGTCTTGCGTCAACCTCTTGAAGATCAGACCATCACCATCACACGCGCACAGGGAAGCGTGACATTCCCCGCAGAATTTCTTCTTGTCGCCGCCATGAATCCGCCAGAGTACAGTCCCGGAAGCATCAGGCGCATCAAACGACGGATCAGCGCACCGCTGCTTGATCGTATTGACCTCACGATTTCCGTGCAACCGGTTGCTGTCGATGACTTGCAACAGCAACACAATGATGGAGAATCATCGGCAACGATTCTGGAACGCGTCGAGAGAGCACGGGAAAGACAACAGAAACGCTTTACCGATCTTCCCATTTCCATTAATAAAGCAATGGGCATTAGAGAGTTGCGCACGTTCTGCGTTCTTGACCAGCAGTCGGAAACATTGCTGAAGCAAGCAGTCGAACGCCTGCGTCTTTCCGCCCGCAGTTATCATCGCACTATCAAAGTGGCACGAACCATTGCAGACCTCAACGAATCTGATGCCATCCGAGCAACACATGTCGCAGAAGCCCTGCAATATCGACAGACAATCGGCATAGAGGATTGAGAATAAAAAAGATGCTACACTGGTCACCAATGCCTTCCATTCACCGATTTTCTCATGAATTACTTGTCATTGCCGTTACATTCGGCGTCATTGTATTGAGCCTGGCCGACCGACAAAACCTGCAACAGGCAAGCATGAGCTATACAGATCGCACCGAGACCTACATCGACGGCGCCGCATTTTCGCAGGAAGAGCGCGTTGCCATCAGCCTTCTGACAAATCTTGGCGCTGTTTCCGGAAATCCCGATGGGACATTTGCACCGCAGAATCAACTCAACCGCGCGGAATTTATAAAGATCGCGCTTTTGAGTTCTCCGGGATTTCTCGTACCGATCGAAAGCGAACGCTGTTTTCCGGACGTACAGAAAGCAGATTGGTTCAGCGTGTACGTCTGCTTTGCAAAGGCACAAAACATTGTCCAAGGATATCCGGACGGATTATTTCAGCCGGGACGAGTGGTGAATTATGTGGAAGCGGTCAAGATCTTGAGCGAGATGTATGCATATGATCTGCAAAAACAGCAACGTGGGGAACAATGGTACGTGCGCTACCTCAACGCGGCACAAGCGCGTGGAGTCTTGCTTCTCCAAGGACTCGCACCGGGTCATCCGCTCACGCGCGGACAGATGGCGCAACTTGCAGCGGCCTTCCGCGTAGAAAGAGAAGGAGAACTGGAAGAATATCGGGCGAGAGAACGGGGCGAAGAAGGGCATGATGAAATACAAGATCCCGGGGATACCGGTAATTCCTCGGACTCTTCGGCTTCTTTGTATCCCTTGGAATCCGTATATTCACAGCCCACAACGAGTCATTTTCTGATGCTCGGAGACACTGCGCCGGTTGCTGATGGACTTTTTATCAATACCCGCGAGGATGGCATCATTACGCTCATTCAAATCACGATTGAGAAAAATGTGAAGTCTTTGCGATCGTTCCATCTCGTCGATGAGCATGGCACGTTGATTGCAAAATTGAACGTCGAACTCAACAGCACACAAGAGCGTCTGAAATGGGAAGCCCGTGAGAACGCGTTCGTGGAAGAATTTTTCATCGCAAAGAATGATGCGACTCCACTCTTCCTTCTGGCAGAACTTCGAGATCGCGATCTCGAAGGGGGTATCCCCGGAGAAATTTTGGAGGTGCGCGACTGGAGCCTGATCATGCAAAGTCTTGATCATGAGCGAAGCTGGCAATTCCTTCCCGAAAAAAAAGTGCACCCTTTCCATCAGACTGTGCAGGGAGAAATTATCGACGTGCAGGAAGTGTCGTCTCTCACAAACACAGAACTCCGTGACGGAGAGGCTCGCGTTCTCGGACGATTCACGTTCACGGGAAAAACGGTATCCGCAGCAAAGCTCTCTCTCGAAGAACTCATATTCACGATCAAACCCGAAGGCCTCGATACATCGAAGCATCGCTTGTATCATCCCGATGGACGCAGTACGGAATGTTTCGTCGAAAATATTGAGGGGACAAGCATCACCTGCCCCATCCTCGATCAGAGCATGGGACACATCCGTGATGAGGGGCTGACTCTCGAATTTCGCGGCGACATCGCACTCCTCGCCGGAGCCGTGAATCCGACGATTCGGGTGTCTCTCGATGAACCCGGAACAATCGGAAAAAACGGCGCTATTCGTTGGACAGATCAAACGGGAAGATATAATTGGGTAGATCTCCCAAAACCGCTTGCAGAGGGACCCGTGTGGAGTGTGTTGAAATAACAGGACCCCGTAGTTCAATGGATAGAACTGCCCTCTCCTAAGGGGCAAATGCAGGTTCGATTCCTGCCGGGGTCACCATTCGACTCCGCTCACTTCGTTCGCTTCGCTCATGGTAAACCATTATTTTCCAAACTCTCGAGGTCTGTTCTTTGCTCGTACTTTTGCCACAATGGCAATGCCAAACCACAGTATGCCGGCTGCGAGTGTCGCAATGCCGCCAAAGTACGCACCAAGTCCGAGTATGCCGATCGTGGCAAGGATATGAAAGCATCCATACATGATGCCAGTAAAAACGAGTCCGAGCTCGATCGTTTTCACACCAAACAGAGAGAACAGAAGCGGCAAGAGCGCGAGAATGAAGCCAACATTGGCAATGCCGATGAGGAGGTCTTGCCAAGACATAGCGAACTATCCAAACACCACCACTTCTCTCCCCTCACTTGGAAGAGCGCCTTTCAGCTTATATTCTTTGACAGTCTCCTTATCCTCTGCACCACAGGCTTTGATGATATCGTTTTCTACTTTCTTCCCTGCCGGAGGCACAAGCATGATCATACGCGGATCAACTTTCTCAACAAGTTTCTGCACTTTTTTGACATCCTCCGCAGGAAGAACGAGTATATCAATATCACCGAGAGATCCGATTTCCTCTTCTGACCATTCTTTCAATGGCGGCGCGATAAACGCCATCTTCACACCGTTATCTTCCATGCGATATGAGACATGTTGTCCTTCTTGTTGACCGATTCCTTTTACGGAAAGCCCCTTAAAATCATACTCACCCGGCCAAGAGACGTTCTCTTTGTCTATCCCCTCTTCGGGTGCTTGGAGAAACGTGACATCTGTTTTTGCCTCTTCATTCGCGAATATTGTAAATGATTTCGAACCGCCCATAACCTGAATACCGCCTTTTGGAAGAAGAGAGAAAGTGAGCATGCAGATAGGTTATAGGTTATACGTCATAAGGGATAGATTATACGGATAATAAGGCTTTCTGCATTGCGCGCCCTGCCATCTTCTGCCGCATTTTCCCATCATCGCCAATCACCACCCTCTCTATCTCTGCGCCGAGGGAACGTAATTTTTCATCAAGCTGATCATATCCACGTTCGATGTAACGCACATCGGTCAATGTCGTTTCGCCCTCCGCACACAATGCTGCAATGACCATTGCCGCTCCCGCGCGAATATCATTACTGGCAACCGTGCGACCATGAAGCATACACGGACCGATTATGAGCGCTTCACGCGCATTAAGTACCTCAATATGCGCTCCCATTTTCTCCAACTCATAGAGATAGGAAAGCTTGCGTTCGTACAGTCGTTCAAAGATCCGGCTCACACCCTGCGCCTGCGTCATCGCCACTCCCATCGGGGCTTGTAAATCCGTAGGGAAACCCGGATAAATATTCGTCTTAACACTCATTGCACATAGTGAAGAAATCTCTCCATCAACAAACAACACTTTTTCCTCCTTCTCATACCGAAACACGCCGCCAAAACGGCGGATCACATCGAGAAAGGAAAGCAAATGGTCTTCTTCCACATTATACAGTCGCACTTTTCCTTTCGTGACAAGAGCAGCCAATAGGAGCGTTCCCGCTTCCAGATAATCACTCGTGATCGTATGTTTTAATGAGGAGAGATCTGTCTTTCCCCGCACGCGCACCCTGTGCTCTCCCACTCCTTTTATTTCCACGCCGGTACTGATCAGTGCATGTTCGAGATCCTGTACATGAGGCTCTGCTGCAGCCAGTTCAATCCGCGTTTCTCCCGGCAGGAGAGCCGCGGCAAGGAGCAGACTTTCCGTTGCCGTTACCGAGAACTCCGGCAGAATTACGATGCCCGGCTGCAATGTTCCCTGAAGATGGATTGTCGTTTCCGTACTCATGTTCTCTGCTCCCAATTGCATGAGCGACGTTACATTCGCATCGAGCGGACGCTTTCCCAATACGCATCCTCCAGGATATGCCATTTCCACAACGCCAAATCGTGCCAAAAGCGGACCCAGCAGAATAATAGATGCACGAAGCTTCGAAACAAGTTCTTCCGGAATAGGTTTGCTGCACAACCGATTGGTGCGAATACGAACCGTTCCGTTTTCTTCAAAATGCGTTTCTGCTCCCAGATATTCTAAAATGCACAACATACTCTCTGTATCACGGATGCGTGGCACATTCCGTAAAACTGTTTCCCCATCACAGATGATACTTGATGCAATCAGCGGAAGCGCGGCATTTTTAGAGCCGCTTATTCTCACATCGCCACACAAAGCATTCCCTCCCCGCATACGGTAGTGGATGTCCATAGAGTGAGAAAAGTATACGCCACCATAAATGATCTTTAACAATAAATTATACTTTAGTCAATTACAGCAGATGGGCGTCATCTTCAGTACAAAATGTTGTATCGACAATGTTCTATGCACATTCAATGAAAGATTCTCGCCAAGCTCCCGCAGCGCCTGTTCCCATTCAACAAGATTTCCCGGACGAATATCACGAAGAGCAAGGAAAAGAAATAGGAAAAACTCATCTGCTTCTTTTCCACGTTTTTCAAGCGGAGCCAGCGCACGCATGCGTTCATCTGCAGCACGAGCAGTCATCACATTCTGTGCCTGCGCAAAAAGAACAGCACATCGTTTTCGTTCTTCCGACATATGACATAACCGAAGCATTGTTCCCGGTGCGCCCTGCGCAATATGCAGAAGAAGTTGTTGCTCTTTTTCCTCTACTCCCGAAATAAGAGGGAGAAGATCACTTTTAGCAACACGATGGAAGTGGAGTACGCGCACGCGTGACACAATCGTAGGAAGCAATCTATGCAACATTTGTGTCGTCAGAAGAAATACATATCCTTCGGGAGGCTCTTCGAGAATTTTTAGGAGCGCATTTGCCGCTGTATCCTGCATCCGTTCAACGGAGCGAATCATGCACACACGACGCTTTCCGTGTATCCCCGTCGTCTGAAGACATTCCTGTAGCGCGCGCACATCATCAATGCTGATACTATTCGTCTTTGCTTTTGTTTTCTTGCTTCGGTGCCCTTGGGGCACATTCGATGATCTGCCGATCTCTTCCCAATCAGTACACACCCTCTCAATCCATAATTGATCGAGAACGAGACAATCCGGATGAAGAAGTTGCTTTGAAACGTCACAATCGAGCAACTGCCCCGCAAACCATTGCGCCACTGTCATCTTCCCAAGATTCCTTGGACCGGAAAAGAGGTAGGCATGAGCGATGTTGCCAGTTTGCAGGTTGGATTGGAGTTCTCGAATCTGTGATTGGTGGCCAATAATTGTCATACGTCACGACCATGGCATTTCTTATACTTCTTCCCTGATCCGCATGGACACGGATCATTCCGTCCTATCTTCTCTGCCTGTATTGAAGCAGAAGCTGCTTTCATCTGTGTGATATTGGTTTGCTGTATCTCATCGTCATTCGTCATCATCTTCTCTAAATCTTTCGCTGCTTCCCTCAAGACCTGCATCGGCTGGAACTGCGCAAAATCAATCTGCAAGAGAGAATGCACGAGCGTTGCATCAATCTGCGCCAGAAGCCGACTAAAAAGACGGAATCCCTGATCCTGATACTCAATAAGAGGATCCCGTTGGGCATAACTGGCAAATGCCACCTGTTCACGCAAGTGCGCCATCTGGTCAATATGAGAAGTCCAGTATGTATCAATGGAACGAAGCATCATAACCCGTTCGGCCTGCGCGACGGTTTCGGGATTCTGTTGCTCGCATTTTCTATTATAGAAATGCCGCACACTCTCTATGCATCGCTCTTCGATCTTCCCCTGTTCACGGTGTGTTTTGAGCTCCGTTAAAGATACCTCTTGTCCAATATCTGAATGAAGTCCGTTGAGAAATTCGTGAATCGCCTGCAGGTTCCATTGATCGGGATCCAGTGCCTGCGTATGCACGTTTATCGCGCCGGATACTTCTTTTTTCATCGTCTCAAGAATAGTATTGTGCAGCGACCATCCTTCTTCATCCGTAGCCATACCGCCTTCACTCTGCGCAATCGTATCCAAAATCCGCTGTCGACGCGCGTACATGATCTCACGATGTTTGCTTAAAACGTTATCATAACGAAGTACGTGCCGACGCATATCGAAATTGCGTCCCTCCACCTTCTTCTGTGCCCCTTCAATGGAGCGCGATACCATCGCATTCTGCAACGGCACATCATCGGGGATGTTCAACCGTTCCATCATGCTTTTCAGGCGTTCACCGCCAAAGAGACGCATGAGATCATCTTCCATGGAAACAAAGAATTGTGATTCTCCTGCATCCCCTTGCCGTCCCGCACGACCGCGTAATTGATTATCGATACGACGGGACTCATGTCGTTCCGTCCCAATAATCGCAAGTCCCCCCAACTGTGCCACCCCTTCTCCCAGTTTAATATCCGTTCCGCGTCCCGCCATGTTGGTGGCAATGGTGATTGTTCCCTTTTGTCCCGCATCCGCAACAATTTCCGCCTCTCGCTCATGATGTTTGGCATTGAGAACCTGATGAGGAACATCCATGCGTGCAAGCAGACTGCTTAATACCTCGGATTTCTCAATGGAGACCGTTCCGATCAGCACCGGTTGTCCTTTCTCATATTTTTCCTTGGCCAAAGCACCAACGGCATTGAATTTTGCTTCGAGCGTGCGATAAATCGCATCCGGACGATCATCACGCAGGAGAGCCTTGTGCGTGGGAATGACGATGGTTCGCACTTTGTAAATCGATTCAAATTCTTCCTCTTCCGTCTTCGCAGTACCGGTCATACCGGCCAATTTTTCGAAGAGGCGAAAGTAGTTCTGAAACGTAATGGTTGCAAGCGTCTTACTCTCACGCTGAATGGGAACATCCTCTTTTGCTTCGATTGCCTGATGCAGACCATGACTGTACCGACGTCCGGGCATGAGTCGTCCCGTAAATTCATCAACAATGATGATCTGTCCATCACGCTTCACATAATCGACATCCTTTTGGTACATCGCGTGCGCCCTCAAAGCTTGTTCAATATGATGCACTTCCTCAAATCCCTTTTCCGTATAAATATTCTCAACCCCCAAAAGCTTCTCCATCTTCGACACACCTTCTTCTGTCAACACAGCTGTTTTCCCTTTCTCATCTTTCATGTAGTCTTTTCTTTCTTCCAATTTTTGCACTAAATGCGCGTATTGCGCGTACTTGGTTGTGGACTCTTCCGCAGGCTGGCTGATAATGAGCGGCGTACGCGCTTCATCAATCAGAATGGAATCGACTTCATCCACAATCGCATAATGTAAACCGCGTTGCACCTGCATCTTTGTCGATGTCGCCATGTTGTCGCGCAGATAATCGAAACCGAATTCATTATTCGTGCCGTACGTGATATCGCATGCGTACGCAGCTTTACGTTCTTCCGGATTCTTCTCATGGAGGATCACTCCGACAGAGAGCCCTAGCGCTTCATAGAGAAGACCCATCCATCCTGCATCACGTTTTGCCAGATAATCGTTGACCGTCACGACATGCACGCCTTTTGCCCGAAGTGCGTTTAAGTAGACCGGCATCGTGCATACAAGCGTCTTTCCTTCTCCCGTTTTCATTTCGCAGATCATGCCTTTATGCAGGGCAATACCCCCGAGAATCTGTACATCAAACGGCACCATGTTCCAGATAAATTCCTGTCTACCGATGGCGATAGTTTGGCCCTGCAAAAGTTCACAGGCACGAATGACAACGGCAAATGCCTCTGGAAGTACATCATCCAGAGCTTTTTGTTCTGTGCTCTTTGCTTTTAATTCCTCTGTTTTTTGTGGAAGATCAGAAAGAGAAAGTGCACGAATCTCTGGGGATGCATGAGCATCTTTCACGTTCTGTACAAGAGGACGGAGTTTTTTTAACTCTTTTTCATTCGGATCGCCGAGAAGTGTATTCACAACATCGAAAAAAGACATGCGATCGTTATTGTAGGCCTACCATCCGCGTCCATACCAGGGTTCGAGGATTTGGGAAGAGTAGGGCTGATGAGCGAGAAATTGAGGAAGGATGGCGAGCGTAGGTTGTAGGGAACAGGGAAGAGAGAGTAGGCGCCTGAAGGCATCTTGGTGTTCGGCAATGAGTTCTCCGCACCAGATGGTGTCTTTTGGAATCATTGTAAGGGCTTCGTCTATGGTCATGAGGATGGGCTCGGGCCACTTTGCAGCGAAATCACCGAAACCGCGAACAAAGAGTTCATGTTTTTTTGTGGAGTGGAGCCAAATATAGGGTATAGGTGATACGGTATAGGTGATAGGGGCTCTTGCCGCATACAGAGTACTGACATGAATACCACAACTAGGGATCTTTAGTGCCCAAGAGAGCGTATTGATAAAAGAGACAGCGACACGGAGACTGGTAAATCCGCCCGGACCGATGACGCAGGCAAGATGTGTCATATCCTTCAATGTCCATGCAACTTCCTTTACACATCCCTCAAATATCATCATCAACTCGTGATCAGAGATGCGATGATCGACTCTGCGATACGCGAGTATGTCTTTCTCCGTACTGCAGGCCAATAATCCCTCATGTGAGGCAATATCAAGAAAGAGAATATGCATTACGTACACAGTACACTCATCACATCCATGCCTCCCCCTCTTCTTTCCATCATCATCCCCACGCACAACCGGGTGCAGATCCTGCGACAATGTCTCGATTACATCGAGAAGCAGACCGTGCGGGATCACCTGGAAGTCATTGTGGTCATTGATGGCGAGGATCAAAAAATAGTGGAGATGTTTGCCAACCTCTCATGGTCTTTCCCTTTAACCTGCTTCGCTATCCCAAAAAGTCAGCAAGGCATAGCGCGCAATCGCGGCGTAGAGCACGCAAAAGGAGAGACTGTGCTCTTTATTGGCGATGATATTTGGTTGGCGCCACAGACCTGCCAAATGCATCTGGAAGCACATCAACGACTCGCTGGCCACTCTTCGAAAGCACCTCACCATGACAAAGCAATTGCTGTTCTCGGTTTCACAAAATGGGATCCCGGTATCGAGATCACGCCGGTCATGCAATGGTTGGATAAAACGGGGTGGCAGTTTGGCTATGAGAGCATTGCACAATTCGCGCACGCAGAAATTCCCTGCTCTATCCAACATCGCTTTACCTATACGAGTCACATCAGCCTTCCACGAGAAATCGCCTGGAAGATTCGTTTTCGCGAGGACGTCGATCTTTATGGTTGGGAGGATGTTGAGTGGGGAATGCGACTGCGTGACGCGGGGGTGTCTCTCTTTTACGAATCCGACGCGCGCGCAGTACATCATCATAAACTGTCGTTGCAGGATTCTTTGGTGCGCATGGAAAAAATCGGAAGATCTGCGAAACACTTCGAAAAATTCTGCCCCGAATTTGATCGAGTGCCAAAAGGATGGAAACTCCGGGCGTATCACATTTTGGCATTGTTACCAACAATGCGAGGAAAGCATGCGCGAGCTTTTTTGCGTGGAATACACACCGCATGACCTTTTTGCTATCATCACCATCAATGTCTCTCATACTCACCTTTTTTCGCACTCTCTGGCATAGCATCTGGGATCGATCTTTTTATAAAGACGTCCTGAAACGAAAATCATCCGGGGCATCTTTCTGGTATCTGTACTGGTTATTCGTTCTCCTGCTTTTTGCGCAAATGATTCCGATTGCGATAACACTTTTTACAAACATCGATGAAGCAGAAACATTCGTCGAAGAATTCAAAGAGCAATCTCCTGATTTCTATCCCGAAGAACTCGTGATTACGATTACGAAAGACGGCGCGCGCACGAATGTTTACGAGCCGTATAACATTGCTTTCCCTACATTCCTCTCACAACAAATATTTCAGATAAAAAACATGCAGAAAGAATATGCACTCACAATTGATACGAATGCATTCGCGGAAGATTATCCTCAAACAAATGCTCTCTTCCTTCTTACGAAGCATTCTCTCATCTATCCCGATACACACGGATACAAAGTGTGGCCCCTTGAACAACTCTTCATGCGCGATGAGATGCCGGAAGAAATCGTCATCCATCAAAAACTCTATCGCCAATTCGTGCATGCTTCCTTCCCTCTTGCAAACAAGATCCCCACACTTCTCGTCACTCTTGGCGTACTTCTTGTCACCCTTGCGCCGTTCTTCGTGGGACTGTTTCTGTGGTTCGGAAAACTCATCGGACTCCTATTGCCCGTTTTCCTGCTCTGGTTCATCTTCGCCAAAATTCTCAAGAGAAACATCACATACAAACCGCTCTTCCGCCTTTCACTTCATGCCATCACTGTGCCAGTCCTCTTCAAATTCTTTCTTCCCACCTTCTTCGGCGCTCCCTTTTTCTGGTTTCCGACAGTGTACTTTTTGGTGTGGATGTGGTGGGTAGTTGCGGGGGTGACGGGGAAAGCACGAAAAAGATAGTATGGGGTACAGAATTTGAAAAACTCTTGCATTTCCATATAATAGAAGTATAATGACTGTGACACTCATTGAATGATATAGTGCTACCTTGGATCACCAAGGTGGTTTTTTCGCTCGCCTTGTAATCTATTTCCTGCAATCTCATCCATGAAAGCCTCATTCGTCGCCGCCATTAATCAAATTTGTTCTGAAAAGAATGTGAAACCGGAACAGGTTCTTGAAGCCGTCAAACAAGCCATCGCAACTGCGTATCGGAAGGACTTTGGAAACAAAGAACAGGAAATTCGCGTGATTCTGGATGAATCACAAGATGGTCCGACCATCATTCTCGTCAAAGAAGTGGTCGAAGACGTGGAGAATGAAAACTTTGAAATTTCTCTCGCGGAGGCGCAAAAAATTAAGCCGGACATTGCTGTCGCAGATGAAATTGAAATTAATGTGACGCCTCCATCGTACGGACGCATCGCTGCACAGGCGGCGAAACAAGTTATTCTTCAAAAAATCGGTGAGGCGGAAAAGCAGAGTTTGTACGAGACATTCAAGGGTCGTGAAAATGAACTCCTTACGGCAACTGTGACAAAGGTGGACCCAAGCTGGATCACGCTGGAGATTGAAGGAATGGCAGTCAGCTTGCCATGGCGTGAACAGATTCCCGGCGAACATTACTACACCGGAAAACGCATTCGCGTGTATCTCGATACGGTAGAAATGAGTGGAAAAGGGCCGCAGCTGCGCATCTCGCGAACGCATCCCGAACTCGTACACAAGCTTCTGGAATTGGAAATCCCCGAAGTACGCAATGGCGACGTCGAAGTGATGGCTATTGCCAGAGATTCAGGCTTTCGCAGCAAAGTTGCCGTCCGAAGTCGTGATCCGCGTATCGACCCGATCGGTGCATGTGTCGGGCAAAAGGGTGTACGCATTCAGGCAGTCATGGAGGAGCTCAATGGTGAGCGTGTCGATATGATCGAATGGTCGGAAGATGCAATAAAACTCATCTCGACAGCGCTGCAGCCTGCGTCGATTTCTGCAGTCATCCTTGTCAATGACAAGGAATATCTCGATGACCTCGGCCGACGCATCAAGAAGCGCGCTGCGGTCTTCGTCGAAGAGACGCAACGCCCCATGGCCATCGGCCGCAAAGGTCAGAATATTCGTCTTGCAACGGAACTCACCGGATTCGAACTCGACATGTACAACTATGACGAACTTCCTGCATTCAAGGCAAAACTGGCACAACTGCGCGGAGAATCGATGGAGGAAGTGGGAGAAGCCTCTAAACCAGAGCAAAGCACAGTTCAGGGTACTGCCGAAATGAATGACGAGGAAGGAAAAAAAGAGACGGAAACAAAAGAAATAATGGAGGATGCAAAAAGGTAAGGTAGGTACAATACCTTCCTATGAAGCTCCCCGAACTTTCCTTCACCGTCCTTGATACAGAGACAACGGGATTGGTGCCCAACGTGCATAGAATCATCGAGTTTGCATCCGTACACGTCAAGAATGGCGCCATTGAGAGCGAGTATGAGCAATTGTTTTCCATCGATCATGAGATTCCTCCTCATGTGCAGGTTCTCACGCGTATTCGGCCGGATATGCTTGAGGGAAAACCTACTTTTGCCAATATACGGAACGATATTCTCAATCATATTGTTACAGATGCGCTCATTGTCGGACAGAATATCGGCTTCGATATCGGAATGTTGAAAGGCGAAGGCATCGATCTTGCCAATCATCCCCGGATAGACACCTCTATGCTCGCATCGCTTGTTTTTCCCGAACTTGCGAGTTACTCCCTCGGATATTTGAGTACCGTTCTTGAACTCAATCACGAACCTATACACCGTGCGCTGGGCGATGTGCATGCCACCATCGAACTTTTCTCCAAAGTCTGGGAACGACTCTGCAATCTTCCCGACAGCCATCTGCATATCATCAAGAATATTTTCCGTAAAAGCAGTGAAGGATATCGTATATTGGCAGATGCATTGCCAAAGGAAGGGGGGAATGTCATTCCATGGCGGTGCCCTGAACCGTGCTTTTCTCTGGTTCACAGCAAGAGCCACAAGCTCACCTCGGCGTCGAGCACTCCGTGTCGAGACAGGACCGTCTCTATTCTCGCGGACTCTCTCTCCCCTTCTACTCTCGATTCCCTTCTTGCATCCTGCACTCAAGATTCTTCAACAACTCACTGGATTGCCGTCAAAAATCTCGAAGCAAACGTGCGACGGATTACGCTGCCAGAACATGCACAAATTCTTCATCCACCATTCCTCCTCGCAGAGCCAAAAGCAATTGAAAAGCTTTTAGCACAGAAATCCTTCACCGAAGATGAAGCAACCCTTGCAGTTAAACTGCATTGGTTCACTCCGCATGTCCGGGAAGAACTTGCGCTCCACGGAGGTGAAAAAGACATATGGGATGGTCGTCTCGCTGCTTCAGAAAAGTCATCGATTTACCTCCGACAATTTGCAGACCCTTCGTCGACACTTCTTCTTGATCATCGACAACTCCTTCGATTCATTGCAGACAAAGAGCATCCTGCACATGCAATTCTGGCACAGAAAAGCGCAATTATCATCGATGATGCCTCAATGCTCGAAGATACTGCCACAAAGGCATACGGATACTTTTGTATGATAACCAGTGTACGTGCGGCAGCGGAGCATGACGATGCAATCACGCACATAACGGATCTGCTCGAAATCTGGATCGAGAAAGTGCGCGGCAATGATGATGTGCATTTTCTTCGGGAGAACGATCTTCAGCGACCTGAAACAAAAGGACTCCGTGAACACCTCTGTACCCTCCTTCAACGGAAGGATCTGCCACCACGCACACGTGAACAATTTGAACACATTCACGGTTTTCTTCACATGTCACTTAAGGAAAATCTGATGTGGATTGAACAGCAACGACGCGGGAATGCCATCCTGCGTGCGGCTCCCGAGAATATCGCTCACCTTCTTGCAGAGCACCTTTACAAGAAACACGCAACCACGCTGCTCTTTCCACCTAAAATAGAACCATTAACAGAAATACTTCCTCGAGAGATTCCTCAACGCACCATCGAGCATCCCACACCCTCTCTCACTCTCTCTTTTCCGGATACGACACTCTTCGACATTCTGACAGAACCACCTTCCGGCAAAACGATCGCCCTTGCCGGCAGCAAGCGCGTCATTGAAGATCTCTTCGTTCGACATACCGAAGCATTGGAGAAAAAAGGCATTACCTTGATCTGTCAGGGAATGAATGGTGGACAGGGACGCATGCAGGCGGAATTCTCTTCCTGTAAAGGGACTGTGGTGTGGCTGCTTACACCATGGACGTATGAAGGCATTGAACTTCCTCCGGATACGGTTGATCACTTGATTCTCGATAGCCTCCCCTTCGATCATCCGTCGGATATTATTATTCAGGCACGCTCCAGGCACTTCGAGAATCCCTTTGAGCAGTACATGCTTCCACGTCTGAAGTGTCGCCTCTTCCGGCTCCTTCGGACATTCTGCCGTCAACGCACCGAACACGGCACTGTCCAGATTCTCGATAAACGCCTGAAGCAGAAAAAGTACGGACGGGACGTGCAGCAATACCTGGAACAGTTTCAGCGAAAAAAAGAGGGGGTAAAAGAAGGCGAACAAATGAGTTTACTCTGATCTTGATTCCACCTCGTACTCACACGTCACACGATTATCCTCTCCATAATCCAGACATGCAGGCGGCACGGAACATTGCGTTGCAAGGCCATTGGTATACATGATGTAACGTTCTATTGTTCCTCCACATTGGACCTTGCATTCGTGCGGTTCCACCGGGCCCCAATTGTATGCATAATCAACGACAATCGGACGTCCTTTGCACGGTTCACCCTCTTGTACCTTCTTTCGACCAGGAACGTACTCGCGCGGAAATAATGATTGCCACGCCACAGTAGTGAGAATAACAATGCAGACGATGATGACAAATTTTTTGTGGAGAGGCATGGATAGAGAATGTGAATATACATCAATCAGCTCCTTTTTTACTCAAAACAACTACTATTGTTCTCCACAAAATCCATACATCCAGCCATGGAGACCAATATTCGATGTACTGCAAATCAAGCCGGACTTCCTCGTCAAATGAGAGATCAGAGCGGCCCGTAATCTGGGCAAGACCGGTAAGTCCCGGGCGTACGGCAAATACACGGCACTGGTACGGCTCGTATTGTTGTACTTCTTCAGGAAGATGTGGACGAGGACCAACGAGCGCCATGTTTCCCAGAAACACATTCCAGAGTTGTGGAAGCTCATCGAGAGACCAGCGACGCAGCACTCGACCGGCGCGCGTGACACGCGGATCATTGCGCAATTTAAAAAGCGGACCGTCACGACGATGATTTTTTGTCATGAACTCCTTTTTCATTTTGTCTGCCCCTTGCGTCATGGAACGAAATTTAACCATGCCAAAGCGCTTTTTCCCCAAATCCCCTATACGCTGCGATACATAGAAAATGGGAAAACCGGAATCACAGACAATCGCAAAAACAATTATGAGTAGTAATGGAAAAAGAACAACAAACAACGCACAACTTAGCGTAACATCCATCCCTCTCTTTAGAACCCGCCCCCATCCATCGAGCGGCGTCGGCTGATATCG
This sequence comes from Candidatus Peribacteria bacterium RIFCSPHIGHO2_02_FULL_49_16, assembly GCA_001788955.1. Classification (GTDB taxonomy): domain Bacteria; phylum Patescibacteriota; class Gracilibacteria; order Peribacterales; family Peribacteraceae; genus 2-02-FULL-49-16. The sequence goes on from MFXT01000025.1 coordinate 76,587, forward strand.
CAATACCGGTAGAAGACCGATGTACTCCACACACAAATGATGTGGAACATCGGCAAACACCGGTGGCAGACACGCATAACTGATATGTTGGCTCCTGCAAAATTCTGTGAGCTCCTCGGTGTGAATATCCCCGGGATGTGGAGACGTGTGGAAAACTGTATCAAGCATGTGGAAATCTGTGCATTTCCTCAATTCATCTAAAGAGGAGAAATGTCCTAAAAAGCAGTATCTTTGGTCATTCTCCAGTAAATTTTTTATGTACGTATGCACGTGAGTTTTCCCCACCGAGGCCACATAACGCACACCAATTCCCACATACAAAAAAGATCGCTGAATCAAAACCAACATGGAGCGAAGCAGGATGATAAAGAGTGCAATGAAGAATGTGGAATGTACGAGAAGAATGCGAGAGTAAAAGAGTTGTTTCTGAACAAAGAAGAACCACGCCATGATGCACACCAGCCACAGAAGTGCAGTGATGATAATGCGTCCGACCTCGTTCCACGCACTCGCTGTCAGGCGTAATGCATAGAGCTTGAGTAACGCCGCAAGAACAAGGAATACGGCTGCGCCCGGCAGTACGAAGAACTGGACATAGGTGAAGAGATCCGGAAGCGTTTCTGCCGGTTCAAGGAGTTGCAATCGCGGAATGAGATCGATCTGTGCGTCTCGGAGAGAATAACTCAAAAGTAGCGCTGCACACACTGCCACCGCATCCAAAGGGACGCGCAGAATTCCGAAGAGAATCTCGGACTTTTTCATAGGCTGTCTTATTGTATGACATTTTCGTCAGAAAGAGTAAATAGCTTGTATTAGCCAAAAATATCATGTAGCATATACAAACTGTTCTTTGATGATCGCCCCGCACCCTTCAATCTTTTCAATGGATACCACACATTATGAAAAGATTGAAGGGTGCGGGGAGGAACGTCCGGGCTCCAAGACCCGCCAGCTATGGGCGGGTAAAGAACGTCATGCGGGTAACGCCCGTCGCCGTGTTGCATATCAAAAGAACACGGTAGGACCAGTGTCACAGTGACGATGCTCGTATCATTATCATCTGTAAAGATGTCCAGATATGAGAGTGAAACGCCCTGGGAACCAGGGCCATGCCTCACATGTGAGGCATGGAGATAAACTCATGATGGAGCAAGGAGGACTTGGGTCATTGGAAAAAAGAGATGGTTCCGTCTCTCCTTTGTCCCCTCCGCACTGCGCCCAGCAGTGACGCGTTCGCGTCTGCTACTGGGCCGAGGTCAGCGAGTAATCCTGATCCCAGAGAGATGATCATCGCTTCTTGAAATTCACACTTCAATGAAGAACAGAACCCGGCGTACGAGAACAGCCTGTGAAGAAAGAGAGGGAGAAATCCCTCTTTTCTTTATGGAGCCGCCTCGGGGACTCGAACCCCGGACCTACCGCTTACAAGGCGGTTGCTCTACCAACTGAGCTAAGGCGGCATATACCTATTATTCCTCAACTCCTTTCCGCTGCCCACCCCTATATTCACACTATCTTTCATCAGCATATGCAGCACACACTTCGTTTTACAAATATTATATTCAATAAAAACATTGTATTGTCAGTATAAAAATCTTGGAAACCATTGACCGATGTATGCTTCTGCGACAGGGTAGGAGGTGTTTCATATATTACTTTATGAAAAACCACATCCTTCTCATCACCCCTTTTTTTCTTATAAGCGCCTGTACCACGACAATTTCAGAAGAAGATTCCGCTGCCACAGGTTCATCACACATGATGGAAGACGCAATAACGGGAATGGTGACCATTGATGGTTCCAGTACGGTTTTTCCGATTACGGAAGCGATGGCGGAAGAATTTCAAAAAAAACATCCCGGGAGCAAAGTGGTCGTCGGCATCTCCGGAACGGGAGGAGGATTTAAAAGATTCTGTCGCGGAGAGATCTCTATCAATGATGCCTCCCGTCCGATCGACTTATCCGAGAGTACGCTCTGCAGAGAAAACGGCGTTTCCTCCATCGAACTCCCCGTCGCATTTGACGGCATCGCCGTGATGGTCCATCCATCGAACGACTGGGTGGATTTCTTCACCGTCGACGAATTGAAAACACTGTGGGAACCGAATGCGGAAGAAACGATTACCCACTGGAACCAGATTCGTCCCGAGTGGCCGGATAAACCGATTAGCCTTTACGGACCCGGGGTGGACTCCGGCACCTACGATTACTTCACCGACGTCATCGTCGGCAAAGAAGGCGTGAGTCGCGGAGATTTCGTCGCCAGCGAAGACGACAACGTTCTCGTGCAGGGCATCGCCTCCGATCCAAACGCTCTCGGCTTCTTCAGTTACGCCTATTATCAGGAAAACACACATCGCCTCAAACTCATTCCCGTCAGTGTCATAGGGAACGACGTTTCCGCTGTTTCTCCATCACCAGAGACCATAAATGACGGTTCATATGCCCCTCTTTCGCGCCCCATCTTTATCTATGCAAACACAGATGCTCTGGGTGATCGAACCGTCTCCGCATTCATTGATTTTTATCTCGATCCGAGTAACGCCGCATCTCTCATACGTGAAGTGGGATACGTTCCTCTTCCTCCAGAGTTGTATCTTCTCGTACAAGAACGTGTGCAAAAACGCATCACCCAATCCCTCTATCAACAGGAAGGTGCGGGAGACATGACTCTCTCTGAACTCTTGCATTCGGGGCGAGAGTAATTATGCATGCCCGCCACATTCGTAAAGAACGGCTCATTGGTTGGATGTTCGCTTCCTGCGGAACGCTCTCCATCTGCGTGACGCTCGGTATTATTGCCGTTCTTTTTTGGGAAACAATTCACTTCTTTCATGTTGTCCCTCTCAACGAGTTTCTCTTCGGGACAAAATGGACGCCTCTGTTCTCTGAAAAGAAATTCGGCATTCTCCCCCTCATCGCAGGCACGCTTCTGATTGCAAGCATCGCCATGATCTTCGCTTTACCGCTCGGTCTTTTGATCGCCATTTTTCTACGAGAATATGCCCCACCACGCCTTCGTCGTCTGTTGAAACCCGTCCTGGAAATCCTCGCCGGCATTCCGACTATTGTGTATGGATACTTTGCTCTCCTTACGGTGACACCTGTTCTTCAAAAGATCATTCCATCTCTTGCCGGCTTCAATGCGCTTTCACCGGGCATCGTCATGAGTATCATGATTCTCCCTCTCATGATCTCTCTAAGCGAGGACGCGATACATGCCGTTCCCGAGCACCTGCGCGCCGCGGCATATGCTCTGGGATCAACACGTCTTCAGGTCATTTTCCGTGTCGTGCTTCCATCAGCCATGTCCGGCATCGTCTCGGCATGCATTCTCTCTGTTTCCAGAGCCATTGGGGAAACGATGCTCGTAACCGTTGCCGCCGGCATGCGCCCGACATTCACGATGAATCCGCTCGTTCCGGTTCAGACGATTACTGCATACATCGTTCAGGTCAGCCTCGGAGACACGCCGACCGGTACTCTAGAGTATAGCAGTATCTTCGCCGTGGCGTTCGTTCTCTTTGTCGGCACATTTGTCTTAAACATCATTGCACAAAAACTCCGGCATTCTTTCCGCTTTTCCTATGCATAAATTCGCTGACCGAATGTTCATTACTCTTTCACTTGCCGCATTGATGTTCACTCTCCTGATGCTTTTTGCACTTCTCGTGGACGTCTTCGTCGACGGCGTTACCAGGCTCAACGGACAATTCCTCACAAGTTTTCCCTCTCGAAAACCCGAAGAGGCCGGCATTCTCGCCGCTCTCGTTGGCAGCGTTTCACTCATCACGCTCACCGCCGCAATTGCCGTTCCTCTCGGAGTGGGATCGGCCGTGTATCTCGAACAATATGCGAAGCGCAGTCGTTTCAATGCTCTTATGGATATCAATATCGGAACACTCGCCGGCGTCCCCTCTATTATCTACGGACTTCTCGGACTCGCACTCTTTGTTCGCGTCCTCGCTCTTGACCGCAGTCTCATCTCCGGCGCACTGACACTCTCTCTTCTCATCCTTCCCATCATCATTATCGCATCGCGCGAAGCGATCCGCGTCGTTCCTACCTCTCTACAAGACGGAGCTTTCGCGATCGGAGCAACGCGATCGCAAGTCATACGGCGTATTGTATTTCCTTTGGCGCTTCCCGGCATTCTCACCGGCATTATTCTTGCACTTTCCCGTGCAATCGGAGAAACGGCGCCTCTCATTGCCATCGGCGCACTCACGTACATTGCCTTTCTTCCTGATAGTCTCTCTTCACCGTTTACCGCCATGCCGATCCAAATCTTCAACTGGGTATCGCGACCACAGGAGGCATTTCATGCCAATGCCGCCGCTGGCATCATTCTTCTCCTTGCCATCACGCTGCTCTTTAACGCCGTTGCCATTTGCACGCGAAATCACTTCTACAAAATATCCGCCCATTGTTCATGACCCATGCTCTTGAAATCAGAAATCTGCACATCTACTACAACAGCTTTCATGCGGTGAAAGGCATATCCATTACTATTCCCACAAACACGATTACCGCCATCATCGGACCGTCGGGGTGCGGAAAATCGTCGTTTCTGCGTGTGATCAATCGCATGAATGATCTTGTCCCTCATGCACGAATTCTTGGAGAAGTGTTCTTTCGCGGCGTCAATATCTACGATCCGTCTGTGTGTGAAATTGATCTGCGTAGGCGCATGGGCATGGTCTTCCAAAAACCCAATCCTTTTCCTTTCTCCATTTTCGACAATGTGGCATTCGGTCTGCGTATACAAAACAGGCGTGACAAAGTGTTTCTACAGGAACGCGTCGAAGAAAGTTTGCGACGCTGTGCACTGTGGGATGAAGTCCGCGACCGTCTCCACCAATCGGCGTATGAACTTTCGGGCGGGCAGCAACAACGACTTTGCATCGCCCGCGCATTGGCTGTGTATCCCGACGTTTTGCTTCTCGATGAGCCCTGCGCCTCTCTTGATCCCAAAGCAACAAAACGCATTGAAGAGCTTCTGCAAAAATTAAAAGAGGAAATCACCATCGTCATTGTCACACATAACATGCAGCAGGCTCGACGCATCTCCGATTACGCCGCATTTTTCCATTCCGGAGAATTAGTGGAATGGGGAACGAGTGCAGAGATCTTTGATTATCCCAAGAAACAACTTACGCAAGAATACACACAAGGTCTTTTTGGTTAACTTTCCCCTCTTTTTCCATGCATGCAACTCTCCGCGTCTTCATATTCAGCACCGGCATGGCTGCTCTCGCCTACGCTATCTATGTATCCAATGTTGAACCAGCGCCAGACTCTGCATCTGGACATGTTTTCGTTACGGACATTCACGAACAATCGATGCAGTCACTGCTCACCATTCATCCGGGAAAGAACGTACCAAAGGAAGTACATATGATTGTCGAAATTCCCACAGGATCGCAGAACAAATATGAATTCAGTGAGGACTATCGGGTCGTGAAACTCGACCGCGTACTCCCATCCGCACAACGGTATCCCGTGGAATACGGCTTTCTCCCGCGCAGCCGTGCAGAGGATGGAGACCCGCTCGATATCATTGCACTTGTAACCGAACCGACTGCTCCGGGCATCTTGATCACCGTCCGCCCTATCGGCACCATGAATATGCAGGATGGTGATGATGACGATTCTAAAGTAGTCGCTGTTCCAGTAGATGATATTCGTTTTGCAGATATACAAACTATTGACGATGTACCCGAAGCCAAACTGAAAGAGATTGCTGATTTCTTCAGTACCTACAAAAACCTTCTCAGCAAGAAGACCTCTGTCTCAGGTTGGGGTAATCGGGAAGAAGGAGAGAAACTGATACAAGAAGGCTTAGAACATTTTCAATAAAACAAAAACCCCGCTCTCTCGAGCGGGGTTTTTGTGAGGCGGAACAGCGCTGCTAGGATTTGTAACTTGTGGACTTCACCACCGTTTCCGGATACTCGATCCAGGTGAAGGTTGTCGTGCTCGTATCCTGATCATCCCATTGGACATGGCTTGCGCCACTCGTCGTTCCAAAGCTCGTTTGACTATTATCCGAGAAGCCTTGGATAGATGATTGAAGAGAAGACGCCACGCTTCCAAGTTTGGCATTGTCGATATTCCCCTCCAACACAAGCGTCATCGATGCGCCTGGATCAAGCGTCGTATTCACAACGGACGTATCAAGATCCGTGCAGCTGACAACAAAGGATCCGGATGCTGCGTTCGCGCCGCCTGTAATCTCTGTCGTCGTTCCGGGCTGGTACGGCGTACAAGACGTCTTCTGTGTTGCGTCTGCCTTGTTATAGACGAAGAATTTGCTCGTATCCATTCCCACCTGCGTTGCATTCACATTGAATACCACGTCAGAGAGAACAAACTTGTTCACGCCATTGAGCGTGTTGCTATTGCTTGCTGAAGTGAACTTGAACTGACCGAACGGTGCGACGCCCGTCGGCACGTTCGTGTTGTCCGGATCGGGATTCGCGTTCGTAATCGTCGTAACTTTCGCAAGAACCACGGCGTTCTTCTGACCAGTGATATCGAGGTTCGTCGCATTGGCAGAAGAGCGTCCGATAAAGATTTCTCCTGCCGCAGTCGAGTCGCCGCTGTTTGCATCGAGGTTGTTATTCGACTGCATTCCGCGGGCGCGAACGGCGCCGGAACCGCTTGATTCATTACTGACCGCTTGCTTCGAAATGAAGAACGAGATCGTGTTATTCGACACGGCGCCCTGCAAGTCGGTCTTGATGCGCGGGCGAACGATGACGTTTAGATTTTGCCCTTCTTTTACGACAAGTTGTCGACTCTCCATATTGGCACAGAACGTCTTCGCCGTATTGCCCTGATTGTCGTGAGTGAGCACATCATCGCTTCCGCAGCCTCCAATTGTGGCTTCGCCAAATTTCGTCGTCTCACCTTCTTTGTAGAGTTCAAGACGATCAACGGAGAGCGCCTGACCTCCGGAAGAGGTGAATTGAAGATCCGTCACATCGACGTCCTCATTTTGTGCGCGGAATTGGAGACGAAGTATCGCATCACCCAATGTTCCGCCAAGAAGCTGCCGTGCACGGATCGGCGTCGTGTCCTTGATGACGAAGAGATCGCCCTGATTTGTGAGAGACCACAACGTGGATGACGTTGTTGAAACAATCACAGAACAATTTGAACTGGAGCATGTTCCGTCGGTCGTAATACCGCTCAAATTTGAACCATCATCAACTTCTTCTGCTTCAATGTAACCTGATGGATCAACAGCTGATGCAAATCGCAACTGAAGATCATCGTTCGTGATCGATGCGGCGATATCCGAATGCACTTCGAACACAATGGTCGCCTCTGCCGGAATGACGTATCCGCCACCGGCTAATTTTTGGAAGGAGATTTTGCTGCTCGCCGATGCAACTCCCTTCTCGAGAATGGTATCCACGGCGCCATCACCGTCCGTATCTGCCCAGAGCGTGTAGTTTTGACCATTGAGAAGAGAACCGGACTCGGAGTCAAAAATGGCCTTGGTGAGAAGAATGTCTTCCGCTTCACCGGCACGCGCTTCGAAGCGAAGCAGGTTGACGTTCTTCGCATTCTTTACCGTCGTATCCGATGTTGTGAGCTGCTTCACCGCAATCGTGAGTTCGGCATTGGCTACGCGGTGGAAATTTCCCGTAACGGTTCCGCCGGGACGCACGTCAGAAACGGCGTCGCCCGTGGACAAACCTTCGATCTTCATGTTGTAGGACGTGTTGGCGGTACTTCCAAAGATGCCGCCGAAGTCACATCCCGTG
>MFXT01000026.1:0-3695 GCA_001788955.1 Candidatus Peribacteria bacterium RIFCSPHIGHO2_02_FULL_49_16
CAAGTGTCACCTTTGCGGTATATTGTGTCTGGATTAACAACAAGGGAGTGCCAAATGTACTGGACTCGTACACACCGTTGACGATTCCTTGCTTCCACCGTAAGATTCTTGCACTTTCGCAATGGTACCATCACTTTCAGCCATGGAAGTTCTCCTCCTTCAAGATGTGAAAACCGTGGGCAAAAAAAACGACCTCCTCTTGGTGGGGGACGGTTTCGCGCTCAATTTTCTCCTTCCAAAGAGGCAGGCCATCGTCGCAACGCCCGCAGTGCGCAAGATCTACGCCGAAGCGATCAAAATGCGTTTGGAAGAACGCGAGCGCGAGAAAAAAGCCCAGGCAGGAAAGATTGCTGCTCTTGCGGGGATAGCACTCACCTTTAGCAGAAAAACCACGAAGACCGGAAAACTCTATGCTGCCATTTCCGAAAAAGTTATTGCCGATGCTCTGAAAAAAGAGCACAACGTTGTCGTACCGCAAAGTGCGATCATCGTCACCGAACCCATTAAAGAAACAGGAACATTCACCGCCGCCGCAAAAATCAGCGGACAGGAACAACAGATAAAAATCATCGTGGAGGCAGCAAATCCCTCATCATGACACCGGCTGATCGTCACGAATCATACACGCGAGGGCATCGAAAGTGGGGTGATGAGTAAAAAACTGATAGTGTATTGATATCGGGTCAGTAGCTCAGTTGGTTAGAGCCCCGGACTTATAAACCGGAGGTCGGTGGTTCAAGTCCACCCTGGCCCACCACACTTCGCTCGCTGCGGCGAGCTTCGCGTGGCAGGCCACGAGCCTGTCATTATTTCCAATGCGAAGTGGGGCTACAATCCTTACTCTCGCTCAATAAATATTCTCGCTTCTTTCTTGGAACGCACCTCTCCCCGTATTTGGGCTTCGTGCAGGGCTTTGATGACTTCGCCAACCTTCTCTCCCGGAGAAATGCCGAGAATATTCATAATTTCCTCACCGGTCAATAATAGTTTTATGGGAAGCGGATGAGCATCGAGAAAAGCATTTCTATCGGCAACGATTCTCTCATACAACGAAAAATCTGCCGGATCTGTTCCTGCAATATCCAACCAAAAAAGCTGGAGAAGTTCCAAAAACAACGGATGGTGATACCAATGCGCTTTTCGCTCATCGGGCATATCAAAAAAAGAACCCATCATCATATGATGCTCGATCAACCAGCAGATTTTCTCGCGCCGCTTTGCCGGACATTGCAGACGCTGCAACGCGTGGCGTGTGAGATTCGCAGACACACTCGCATGATGATCAAACCGAATGCGATCTTTGAGAGAAAACGTTTTCGCCTTGCCACAATCATGAAAGAGCGTTGCAAGACGCACATCAATGCCATGTTCATCGGTAAACGCTTTTGTACAAAGCAACAGATGTTCCCACACATCTCCTTCATGATGATAATCCGCCGGCTGCGGCACGCCTTTGCACACGGCAAGCTCCGGCAACATATATTCCAGGAGCCTTAGATCCCACAAATCTTCAAGCGCCCGTGCGGGATTATCTAAAAGCAATATCTTCTCCAGTTCCAAAAGTCGTCGCGTGCCGGAGAGCACTTCGATGTATGACGCGAGTTCTTGAAGCGCGATATACGTCTCCGGATGATATTGACCATCCAGCATCGCACGAAATCGCACGGCACGCAGCATACGCAGTGCATCATGCTTGATGCGCAACGCCGGATCGCCGATAAAGCGAATGAGCCGTTCCAGAAGATCTGCTTCGCCTCCATACGGATCATAGAATTTGCGAGTAATCGGATGAAAGTACATCGCATTCACCGTGAAGTCCCTTCGGGCAGCATCCTGTTCCCGCGTTCCAAAGAGAACAGACTTTGGATGACGGCCATCCGATGCGGCATCGTCTTCACGAAACGTTGTGATATGAAATGTCTCTTTGCCGACTGTAACGTGCAGACTCCCCCACTCTTTTCCTCGTTCATCAACGTGAGAAAAAGTCTTCACGATATCTTCAGGAAGCGCAGACGTCGCAATATCAATATCATCCGGCGTCTTTTTAAGAAGCATATCCCGCACACACCCGCCAACCCACCATGCGTCAAAACCGGCATCGTTGAGTTTTTCAACAATGAGATAGGCATGTTCCCCGTGGGACGTGCGCAGAGTGGAATCGATAATAGATTGATCAAGTGGCAAGGTATGTTGGGAATTCAATGTACTCACTATACTCAAAATACTCATGCTTCGCTTTGCTGTTGCCGGCACACCTCATTCTACTCCCGGATCAGGCGGTACCATCGCCGGTCTCAAACGTACGGCAGAACTTGGGCTGAATGCAATGGAAATAGAATGGGTACAGCGCGTTCCTGACAATACGGAACACATCGAACAGATTGGCAAACTCGCATACGATCTTGGAATCACACTCACCGTCCATGCCCCCTATTATGTCAATCTCAATTCACGCGAAGACGACAAACTGCTCGCAAGCAAAAAACGCATTCTGCATGCACTCACGATGGCGGAAATCATGGGAGCCATATCCGTCTGTGTCCATGCGGCATTCTATCTTGGGCATGATGCGAAAGATGTGTTTGAACAGGTACGCAAAGCGACAAGTAGCATACTGAAACATAAATCGAAATACTTTCCCACTGTGAATCTCGCCTACGAAACCATGGGAAAACCGACACAATTCGGCACCCTTGAAGAGGTATTACGTATCAGTAAAGAATTCGATATGTATCCTTGCATCGATCCTGCACACCTGCATGCGCGCAGCAATGGTGCATTGAACTCGACGAAAGAATGGGAAGAGATGTTTGATACCTATGCAGATAGTCTTGGAAAGTCTGCATTACAGCACATGCATCTTCATTTCTCCGGCATTGCCTACGGACCGAAGGGAGAAAAACATCATCTCCCTTTACAAAAAAGCGATGCGAAGTGGAAAGATTTTATTGCAGTTTTACACAAAAAAAACATCGGCGGCATATGCGTCTGTGAGTCGCCACTCATGGAAGATGACACGCTACGTATGCAAAAACAGTATAACCATTTTTAATGAGCATTTTATTACTATAAAATATTTTTAATATATAAGCAATAGTAGTATTTTTACTTTTAAATGGATGCTCTTTAGCATGCGAGGTCATGGTGATTTTCTAAAAAGAAAAGCCATCATGTGATCCTTGACAGGATTGGCAGAGTACAAAAAAACGAAAAGGAGAAATTTCATGAAGACTCTTCGCTACGCTTTTGCGGCGGCCTTCGCGGTCGCACTGCTGATTCCCATGACCGACGTCGCGTTGGCTCAAGAAAAGGCTGACGCGAAGAAGCCCGCGGACCAACTCGTGCAGAAGCTGCCCACCAAGGCGGAACTGCCACAGTACTTCCAGAGCATCAGCTACACCGTCCATTCCCGTTCCGGCTGGTACGGAGCCCAGGGATCGTCCACCGCGTTCACCCGCGGTGATACCACGCTTCTCTGGACAGCAGGCCACGTCATCGAAAACCTGCGCTCGACCCGTGAAGTTCTTCACAAGGGCAGCAAGAAAACGGTTGTCGAGTGGCAGGATGCGCAGGTCGTCCGCGAGTATAATCAGGACGGTCGAAGGGTCGGCCAGGTGGAGATGGACTGCGAAGTCCTCGCCTACAGTGATGCTGACCACGGCGAAGACCTCGCGATCCTCCGGGTTCGTGCAAAG
>MFXT01000026.1:3759-130742 GCA_001788955.1 Candidatus Peribacteria bacterium RIFCSPHIGHO2_02_FULL_49_16
ATTCACGTGGGTTCGCTGCTCGGTCAGATCGGATCCAATTCCGTCACGGATGGTGTGGTGTCGCAAACCGGCCGTATCTTCACCTGGAGTAACGGCAAGGTCTACGATCAGACTTCTGCCCCGTCTTTCCCCGGCTCGTCCGGTGGCGGCATCTTCTTGGAAGATGGCCGCTACATCGGCATGTTGGTGCGTGGTGCGGGCGAGTCCTTCGGACTCTACGTGCCCGTTCGACGCATCCGGAGCTGGACCAAGGAGGTCGAGATGGAATGGGCCATGGACCCGCGTGTTCCGATGCCTCCGGAAAAGGAGTTGAAGAAACTGGTCCAAGACAACCTTGGAACCGGTCTCTCGGTCGACTCCAGGTCGGATCCGCATGCAAAGGCCGCCAAGTCCCGCGTCGGGTACTACCTGACCGGGCAACCCATTCCATCGAGTGTCTCCGATGACACTCTCCGTTCCATGGGCCTCTACGAGGCGGCCCTCAAGCAAGGCTTGAGAAAGTAAACCGATACTCTGCTCCACTCCTGTCATTCCCCCTAGCTCGTGCTAGGGGGGAAATTTTATGTTCATGGTACAATGACACATATGAATATCGCCATCAATGGATTCGGGAGAATCGGCCGACAAATTCTGCGTATTATTCAACAAAATCACACTAAAGATGTGGATGTCGTTCTCATCAATGATCTCACTGATGCCGAAACGCTCGCGCACCTCTTTGAATTCGATTCCACCTACGGACATTTCGATTGCGGAGGAGCATGTTTCAAGGATGGCATGCTTACGACCAAGTATGGAAGTATCCGCTGCACGGCTCAGGAAGATCCCCACACTCTTCCCTACAAAGAACTCGGCGTGGATATCGTCCTTGAATGCACAGGGCATTTTTGCACGCGCGAGAAAGCTGCTTTGCATCTCCAAGCCGGCGCGAAGAAAGTACTTCTTTCCGCTCCTGCCAAAGGAGACATCGATGGTATCTTTTGTCTCGGCGTCAACGAAGACACGTATGACCCCAAAACAATGGACAGTATTTCCAATGCGTCGTGCACGACAAATTCTCTCGCTCCAGTCGCAAAAGTTCTCAACGATGCTTTCGGCATCGAATATGGTTTTATGACAACCATCCACAGTTACACAAATGATCAGCGCATCCTCGATTTTCCGCACAAAGATTGGCGCCGCGCGCGCAGTGCCGCAGAAAATATCATCCCAACAACCACCGGCGCCGCACAGGCTGTCGGTCTCGTTATTCCAGAATTGCATGGCAAATTGAATGGCATTGCCGTGCGCATCCCCTCTCCTACGGTCAGCCTAACGGACTTCGTCGCATTACTGAAAAAACCGGCGAATATTGATGAAATTCACGATGCATTCCGCAAAGCGGAATCGGGACGAATGAAAGGAATTCTCGGCGTCGAAGATCGTCCGCTTGTCAGCATGGATTATCGAGGTGATTCGCGATCAAGCATTGTCGACACCCAAAGCACGCAAAGTATCGGTGATCATTTTATTAAAATCCTCGCCTGGTACGACAATGAATGGGGCTACGCGAATAGGATGGTGGATTTGGCGCAGTACGTGGGAGAACGAATCTGAAAAGCTCTACAAATCTACTTCTTCTTATCCTCTACCACCTCTCCCTCCACTACATTCTCCTCTTTTTTATCCTTGGTTTCTTTCGCCGCCTCCTCATAGATGATCTTTCCGATCTCCTGCGATGACTCTACCAATGCCTTTGTCTTCTTCGACAATTCCTCCACTGACGCATCTTCTTTCTTGAGAAGCTCTTGAAGATCAGCGATTTTCGTATTCACATCCTTCTTCACATCATCGGAAATTTTTGCATCATGCTCACGCATCTGCTTTTCAACACTGAAGACAAGCGCATCGGCGGTATTTCGCGCATTCACCAATTCTTTCTTCTTTTTGTCCTCCTCTGCATGCTCCTGCGCATCCTTTTTCATGCGTTCCACTTCTTCTTCAGAGAGTCCTGTTGATCCCTGAATCGTAATATGCTGCTCTTTTGCCGTGCCTTTGTCTTTTGCCGTGACATTCAGAATCCCGTTGGTATCGATATCAAATATCACCTCAATCTGCGGCATGCCGCGCGGAGCAGAAGCAATGCCATCAAGAACGAAACGCCCAAGAGACTTGTTGTCCGACGCCATCTCGCGTTCCCCCTGCACTACATGTACTTCAACGGAAGGCTGATTATCGGCAGCCGTCGAGAAGACCTGACTCTTCGTCGTCGGGATTTTGGTATTACGCTCAATGAGTTTTGTTGCAACACCACCAAGCGTCTCAATACCGAGAGATAACGGCGTTACATCAACCAATACAATATCTTTATCAATATCCCCGACAAGCACGCCAGCTTGTATTGCCGCACCAATTGCCACTACTTCATCCGGATTCACTCCCTTGTGAGGTTCTCTTCCAAAGAGTTCTTTTACCTTCGCCTGAACAGCAGGCATGCGCGTCATTCCCCCGACAAGCACCACTTCATCAATATCACTTTTCTTCAGTTTAGCGTCCTTCAAAGCCTTCATGCAGGGTTCTGCTGTCCGTCCAATAAGATCGGAAACCAACGATTCCACTTTTGCACGCGACAGCTTGATGAGCAAATGTTTGGGACCGGATGCGTCCGCGGTAATAAACGGAAGATTGATCTCCGTTTCCAAAGCAGAGGAGAGTTCAATTTTCGCTTTCTCCGCAGCTTCCTTGAGCCGTTGCAATGCAATGGGATCACCCGAAAGATCCACTCCCTGATCTTTTTTGAATTCTGAAACAAGCCAATCGGTGATCATTTGATCAAAATCATCTCCACCCAAATGCGTATCACCATTCGTGGACATCACTTCAAAAACCCCATCCCCCATATCCAGAATGGAAATATCGAATGTTCCTCCACCAAGATCGTAGACGGCAATTTTGTGCTCCTTCCCTTTATCAAGACCATACGCCAATGCCGCTGCCGTGGGTTCGTTGATGATGCGCAAAACATCAAGACCGGCAATTTTTCCCGCATCTTTTGTCGCCTGCCTCTGGGAATCGTCAAAGTATGCCGGAACGGTGATCACTGCCTGGTTTACTGTCGTTCCCAGATACGCTTCCGCGTCTTTCTTCAATTTCTGAAGCACCTTGGCACTGATTTCCTGCGGAAGCATATCTTTGCCGAAGACTTCAATGACCGATCGACCTTCTTTGCCTTCCTTCACCGTATACGGCATTTGTTTTGCTTCCTTCTTCACTTCATCAAAACGACGACCGATGAATCGCTTCGCCGAGAAAATCGTATTTTTCGAATTCGTCACAGCCTGTCGCTTCGCCGAAACGCCAACGAGAACCTCATGATCTTTATCTTTGAAAGCCACAACAGACGGCATGGTTCTGTTCCCTTCACCATTCAAGACGACTACGGGCTCTCCCCCTTCAATCACAGCCATACAAGAATTGGTTGTTCCAAGATCGATACCGAGTACTTTGGACATAGAATAAATGGTTAAATTATAAAGAATGAACTGGCACTCGCCAGTGTAGAGTGCCAGTTTCTACTAGTCAAGCCCCTATAACCTATTCCCTATCCCCTATATCCTATTCATATGTTTCTCGACGAAGTCACCATCACCGTTCTCGGCGGTAATGGCGGAAATGGTTGCGTTTCCTGGAGACGGGAAAAATATGTGCCAAAAGGGGGTCCCGACGGAGGAGATGGCGGTAATGGCGGAAATGTCATTCTCTCTGCAAATTCCAACACCGATACGTTAAGCAACTTCCTTTCCAAAAAACGTTTCGAGGCAGAAAGCGGAAAGGTGGGCATGGGACAGCGTGCTCATGGAAAACGCGGCGAAGACCTTATAGTCCATGTGCCACTCGGTACTCTCATATATGACGTAACGAATACTATGCAACGAGAGAAATGCACTATCATCAAAGATGTACAACAATCAGGAGAATCGGCAATTGTTGCCAAAGGAGGAAAAGGAGGGTTCGGGAATGCGCACTTCACAAGCAGTACCCGGCAACGGCCGGACTTTGCAGAACTCGGAGCGCAGGGAGAAGAGAAACAAATTTACCTTCAACTCAAACTCATTGCAGATGTCGGCATCATCGGCTTCCCCAATGCAGGAAAATCCACACTGATCTCGCGTATAAGCGCCGCTAAGCCAAAAATAGCATCGTATCCCTTTACTACATTGATTCCCAATCTTGGCGTCGTGCACGTCGACAACCGGTCTTTTGTCGCATGCGATATCCCCGGTCTCATCGAAGGAGCAAGCACCGGTAAAGGTTTGGGGGATTTCTTTCTCAAACACATCGAACGCTGCAGTATTCTCCTTCATCTTCTTGATGCATCAAATGCACGCATAGACGACACCTTTGAACCGCAGCGCTTGATTGAAAATTATCGAAAACTGCGGCACGAACTCGAAAACTACAGTACCGTTCTTGCTCACAAACGTGAATATGTCGTCCTGAATAAAATTGATCTCCTCTCTCCCGATGAGCTTCGTCTTCTGGAAGACACATGCAAAAACGAAGACCTCCCCTTTTTTTATAGCATCTCTGCCGCAACAAAAAAGGGAGTGGATGAACTCACAAAAGCATTGATGCCACGTATTATACAAGAACGAGAAAAATCGAAAATGGAAAGCCTGCAACCTGCAACTTCATTCATGCCGATACTCAAACCACATGAAGAGTCGCATCGCATGGATGCCTACGAAATCAAACAAACGCTTGACGGCATATTCATTACCGGAGAGCGCATTGAACAATTCGCACAGATGACCGATTTTCAGAGTCGAGGAGGTCTGCAACGATTCCGTGACGTCCTGAAGCGCACACATCTTTTTCAACAGATCCACACGCTGCGAAAAGATTCCTCCATACCGGTCTATATCGGCAATACGCGCATAGATGACTATATATGAGGCTATATGATACACTTCTCTCTATGCGATATTTCTCTCCCCTTTTTGCCGGTGTGCTTATGAGTGCACTACTTCAGACGACTGCATTCGCGGAAAAAACCGGAACCTCCATCATCATCGAACAGCAGAATCTCTCGGGAAGCATCGGAAAATGGACGCTGCTCTCACCGCATGAAATGCAATTCAAAGAATCAGAAGCAACGAAGACATTCTACAATCTTCCCGAAGGGATTTTTACGTTGTTTGTCACGCCGCCTCAAGGTGCAAATACAACGATACGCGTGCACAAGGGAGATGAATTACTTACAACAGTCAAAACTCCACAAGTGACATTCAGTATGCAGAAAGGAGATGACATACGAATCAGCATCAGCTATATCTTTACGCGCGTCGGAACCGTCGGCGTCCAGAGCGATCCAGCCGGCCTTCATTTCGAAATGATCGGTCCCGGAAGCATCAGGATAGCTGATGACACACCGCAATCTTATCTTCATAGTCCCGAAGGGCAATATGCCGTGACCTATGAAACATTGGAAGGATGCCGCGTTCCTGCGACGCAATCTCTTCTTCTGGAAAAAGATAAACGGATTACATTTTCCCTATCGCTCGTTTGTGACAGTGCGGACGCACAGCGCGCGCTTCTGAAGAATCAACAAACCGGCGACGACAAGTATGTCACCGTTTCCATTCAGGGACAGAATGTCACTTTTACCGACGTTCCACAGTCAAGTTGGTTCGCTTCATCGGTCTTCCGCGCGGCAAAACATGGCGTCATTTCCGGATATAAAGATACGACCGGAAATCTTACCGGCGTCTTCGGACCCGAAAACCTCGTCACGCGAGGAGAGCTTGCAAAAATCGCACATAAAATCATTGGCATTGCCCCATTGGATGCGAACCTTCCTCAAAATTCCAGTGCACGCAATGAATGGTTTGCATCCTACATAGCTTCTGCAGAAAATAACGGTTGGGAAGTATTTCTCGACGCCACGATAGATATGCATGCTCCCGCGCTGCGCGCTGAAGTGGTCATCACACTTCTGCAAATCCTCAATATTCCTCTTCAGTGGCAAAAGGGCGACCTTTTTTCCGATGTCTACCTCTTTACGCCATTTGCAAATGCCATCGAAACAGCGGCGCGTGAAGGAATAATAGACGACACGCAACTTTTCTTTCGTCCGCAGGATCCGATCAACAGAGCGGAAATGGCAAAATTGATTACGATCGCAATGGACAAGCTGGTTCTGAAATAATTGCCGTCAGACTTGAAGAAAGATTCGTGATGTCTCCGGCACCCATACAGAGGACGACATCTTGCGGTTGGAGGATTTTGTCTAATTCTACTTGCAGATTGGTATGTGAACCAACATAGCGACAATCTGTTCCACTTCCATTGGAAATATCACGTGCGAATGTTTCCATAAAATCCTGCGTCTGTTTTCCTTGTTCTCCGCGAGCTTCGTAGATATCTGCAAGAAGAACACATGTACCAAGAAATGCCTTTGTGAAATCAACATAAAAATGCACGATTCTGTCAAACATATGGGGCTGAAAGACACATATCAACCGCCGATCCGGATATTTTTCGCGCATGGTCACGACTGTCGCCATAATTTCTTTCGGATGATGCGCATAATCATCAATGACAAGCGCACCGTGTTTTGTCTGCCCTTTCTCTTCCATGCGGCGCCAGCATCCCTGAAAATCATCCAATAATCCCGCAGGGGATATATCCATTGCATGACAAAGAGCAATGACCAACCGGGAATTGTCACGCATATGTTTTCCCCAAAGTTTAGGTTCTTGTAAGCGTGATATGCCGTCCGCATCAATGAAATTTTCACATCCAGCCTTTAGAAGAACGTCCGCGCACTCCTGCATATGCGTGATCACATGCCCATGAGACGGAAGTTTTTGTACAAACTGCACGAAAGCATCCTCATATTCTTCTCGCAGAGGAAATGCATCAACGTGATCCCAATCCACATTCGTCAAGAGAATCATCGTTGGATGCAGATGTAAAAATGAACAGCGGTATTCGCACGCCTCAACCAGAAGAATTTTCTTTCCGCCTTTTCTCCAATTCTTTCCATCGAGAACCGGAACCTTTGTACCGACAATCACGGTCGGATCTTTGCCGGCAGCCAGAAGAGCATGAGCAGCCATCGCCGTTGTCGTAGATTTTCCATGCGTTCCACATACGGCAATCACCGTTTCATATTCCAGACTGACATTTCCAAGAGCTTGGAAGTAACTCTGTTGCAGCATGCCATATTCCTTTGCCAAAATCCGCTCGGGGCAGTCAGAGGGAATCGCTTCAGAATACACAAAGAGATCGGCATCTTTTGGAATGGCTGATCCATCCTGTTGCAACGATACAAAAATCCCCTGCTCCCGTAAGTTCAGAGTAAGCGGCGTTTCCGCCCGATCACTCCCCGATACGATATGACCGGATGATTTTTGGAGCGCCGCATATGCGCTTAATCCGATCCCGCCGATACCGCTACAATGAATCTTCATAAGAGTATGAGTATACTGAAAACAGATGGGCAATTGTCAACGAACCTTCATCGAACCAATTCGCAAAAAACTGACGATGATCGTCGGTCTCGGTATGGTGGCACTTATGACATTTTCCCTCTCTATATCGTTTTACAGTAATGTGCTCTTCGAAGAAACTCTCAAAGAGATACAAGACAAAAATTCTCATCTTGTGGAAGAAATTGAGCAAGGATATCAAGACCTCGAACATTTTCGATCAGAACAGTATCGGGATAAGTACGCGAAAGAGAACTTGGAATTGGTGAATCCCGGAGAACGCGTACTCATTATTGCAAAAACGGAGAAAATCGATTCACTTCCCAAAAGTACATTGTCTCTCGAAGAACAACAAAGTGCGCTCTTTGAGGAATTTTTGCGTCAAACCCCCGTTATCCAGCACTGGAAACTTTTTCTCTTTGATAAACAAAAACTAAAGCAATTGCAACATTCGCTGTAATATATGGTTGCGGGGGCAAGAATTGAACTTGCGACCTCCAGGTTATGAGCCTGGCGAGCTACCACTGCTCCACCCCGCTATAAGAAAGCCTACCATATCATTTGAAATGCAGAAATGCTCAAAATCAGGCATTTTCTTGCACAAAAAAGAGTGAACTGCGTATACTGCCGGACTATGGCACATAAAAAAGCAGGTGGCTCTACAGAAAACGGCAGAGACAGTCGAGCGAAACGGCGAGGCGTCAAGCGCTTTGGGAGTCAGCAGGTACGAGCGGGCGAAGTACTCATTCGTCAAAAGGGTCTGCAATTTCGTCCGGGAGAAAACACGTATTGTGGCAAGGATTGGACAATTCACGCATCCATGGATGGAACGGTAGCGTTCGCCCAAAAAAACATACGGAAATTTCATGGAAACAAGTGCACCTGCACCGTGATTCGCGTGGTTCCCACATCAAAAAAAGATCTGTAACATACACGTATGTCTGAAAATGACGGATTCGAATCATTTGCACCCGGTGAAGGTCCCGGCAGGTCGCCGGAGCAATTATCCGAAGAAGCGAAGCAGCGTTTTGCCGCTGCCGGCGCTGCCTTGCAGCAGATCGCCAAAGAAGAAAAGAACATACAAAAGAAGGATGACGGTATTGTTGATGCCATCCTGCAATTCCTCAATGACGACCAAAAAACACATCTCTCTGTTCTCATATCACGTCTGTGCGCGCGAAATTGCCCGTCTATTTTTCTGCTCTGTATTCTTTCTCTGATCAATCAACATGCCCTCGCTGCCGTTCAGCAGTACCTGCAGGAAAAACAGGATGAAGTGCAGATTGCAAAAGAACATGCGAAAGGAGCCGAGCTCCTTTTGCCCGGCACGCTGGATTCGAAGACCAATCTCGCTCTTGTGGAATGGATCAATCACCTTCAGGTGATTCTTTCAAGAGAGACGGCAACCATAACGCTCGATCACACGCTTCTGCAGCTCTCCACATTCGTTCTTCAGGAATTTTTAAGAGAACACGACATGCAGATCGAGTATGAAAAAGCAGCGCCTTTGTCTGCAAGCATTCTCCAGATCATCTTTGAACCGTTTTTAAAACAGGAAAAAGGGGAGGTGTTGGAATAAAAAAAGGGTGCCGTCACTCTCGCTTTAAAATAGCCATGAATGCCTCCTGATTGAGAAGAACTTTCCCCATTTGTTTCAGACGCTTCTTTCCTTTTTTCTGCTTTTCCAGCAACTTTCGTTTGCGTGTGACATCACCGCCGTATAAATGCCCGGTCACATCCTTTCGTAATGCAGGAACGGTTTCCCGTGCAACAATTTTTCCGCCGATAGCCGCCTGAATCGGGATTGCAAATTGGGCTTTCGGGATGACCTTCTTCAAGGTATGACACAATCTGCTTCCAACATCATGCGCTTCACTACGGTGAACGATCGCACTTAATGCGTCTGCAGGTTCTCCTAAAAGGAGAACATTGAGTTTCACAAGATCGCCTTCTTTATACATCAACGGGTCATAGTGCATTGACCCAAACCCTTCCGTTGCGGATTTCAATGCATCAAAGAAATCGAGCATGATTCCCTGCAGAGGAACCTCAAAGACCAGAAGTACTCTCTTTGCTTCGAGATACTGAAGTGATACATATTTTCCACGCCGGTCCTGCACAAGCGTCATTACAGAGCCGATGTCCTCTGCACGACAGACAACCTCAAGCCGAACCCACGGCTCTCGAATGGAATCAATCAATGCCGCATCGGGAAAATCCGCTGGATTACTCATGATTGCCGTCTGACCCTCCCTCTCTTTCAGCACACTCGATCGCATAACGACTTCATAACTGACTGTCGGCGCAGTGACGATAAGATCACAATCATACTGGCGCTCCAGGCGTTCCTGAACAATATCAAGATGGAGAAGTCCCAAAAATCCGCAGCGAAATCCGTTTCCGAGAGCAGTGTTCCTTTCTGGCTCAAAGGTCAATGCCGCATCATTGAGCGCAAGCTTTTCCAGTGCCTCACGCAACTTGGGGTATCCATCCGCTTCGGTTGGGTATAAACCCGCAAAAACCATCGGCTGCACATGTTTGTAGCCCGGAAGCTGTTTCTGATCCGGCTGCGATGCAATCGTATCGCCGGTCTGCACAGAGCGGACATCTTTCATTCCCGTGACAATGTAACCGATTTCTCCCTCCAGCAATCGATCGCAAGCATGAAGCTCTGGCGTAAAATATCCCACCTCCTGGGTAATAAGCTGCTCTGCAGCCTCAAGAAGATGCACAGACTGACCAGCCCAAATCTCTCCTTCCATCACACGAACATAGGCAATGACACCACGATAGGTATCCGCAACAGCATCAAAAACAAGTGCGCGCATTCCTGCTCCACTTCCAGAAGGTTTCGGTGAAGGAATGCGATCTATAACCACATCCAGCACTTTCTCAACACCCGTTCCCTCTTTTGCAGATATATGAAGGATTTCTTCTGATCTACACCCCAAAAGAGCGCAAACTTCCTGACTCACACGAATTGGATCCGCTGCCGGCAAATCGATCTTGTTGATAACAGGAATAATAGTGAGATCGTGTTCGAGCGCCATCATCAAAACCGCAATGGTCTGTGCCTGTATACCCTGTGATGCATCTACGAGCAGGATTGCCCCTTCACATGCCGCAAGCGAACGACTCACCTCATAGCGAAAATCCGTATGTCCCGGCGTATCAATCAAATTCAATTGATATTCCTTCCAGCGCATCCTCACCGGTTGCAGTTTTATTGTAATCCCCCTCTCACGCTCCAGATCCATCATATCGAGCATCTGCTGCTTGATATCCCGACCTTGAACGGTCTTTGTGATCTGTAAAAACCGATCGGCAAGAGTCGATTTTCCGTGATCAATATGGGCAATAATGCAGAAGTTTCGAATATTCATTCACCGCCAGTGTAAACCTAAGAAGTGAAGAAGCACATTCCTTGGCGCAATAACTTCTCTCCCCTTTCTATCCGTCGGAGTACTTCTTCCCGTCCCACCCTCTGTTCCCGTATGAGCGCCTCCAACTTATCACCTGTAGACTGGGGTAATACGGAAAACGGTACCCCAAGTGCAAGGGCTACAAGCGCTCCATGATAACGCTGTGCAAAGACAAAGGATGATTCCTCTATTCGTCGCGAGAGATCATCAAGTGAATCCACGCAAAAAACCGTGACATCACGAAAAGGGCAATGTTCTTCTTGTACATACACAACACGCACATCGTCCCATGTTTGACTTTCTCGATACTCGTTTGCCATATTCCAAAAGGCTTTCGGGGAATTTTTACGGGGAATAATAGTGAATACATTCTGTGATCGTTCGGTTTCTTTCAGTAAAATTTCTTTGTAAATAGGATCAAATGAAAGAACAATTTCTGTATTCAATTGAAAAGACAGTACGCGTTCTTCGCTCAAGATATCCCGTACAGATACCGTCATCACCCGACGAAGTATCCATCGCGCACACCATGTTCCAAGCATTGTGTGAAATGGCCCGATTCCCTGAAAAGCAAGATGGATGGGTTTATGAAAAAATCTCACAATGCATGCATGAATCCACCACAGAACACACGCGCGTACGGATTCACTATCGGTAAAAAGCGATCCTCCGCCAAAGACGACTCCATCACATCGCCACAGTACTCCAAGAGTCTTCCACCATGACGTAGAAAAAAACGAACGTACACCGCATGGAAGCCTGTGATATTCATTATCAGATGGATGTGCCGAAAGCACCTGCCACTGCACCTCTGGAAATGTTCGCAAAAAATACTCCTTTAATGCTTCATCTCCGAGATTGCCCACACCATAATTTCCAATCAAAATATATTTTTTCATGAAAGCTGGGACTCCTCTCCTGCTGCTTTCAGATCTTCTTTCGCCTCCTCTCTCACATTCATCGCCTCCACTTCTTCTTGTCGTCCGAAGCGCTCGGTGAGCTTGGCACGCTTTCCGAATGCACTGCGCAAAAAGAAAAGCTTGGCACGACGCACCTTCGCAACCTTCTTCACCTCGATACTTTCGATCAACGCTGAATGCAACGGATAGACCTTCTCCACCCATACCCCGGATACGAAACGTCGCAGGGTCATCGTCGCATCTGTGGAAACATGACCTCTGTGGATTTGGATGATAAGCCCATCAAACGTTTGTATGCGTTCTTTGCCTCCTTCCAAAATGCGCTCACGCACACGCACCGTATATCCGGCTTTCAGCTCCGCAATGCGCCGTGGATTACCCTTTGTTTGTGCTTGAAGCAGCTGATTGGTCATGGAGGAAATAGTAGGAAAAGAGGGTATTGGAGTCAAATATTTATACCCTTTTCTACCCTTCCATTCTTCCATCACCGTTTCGCTTCTTCTATCTCCTTTTGTATCGTATTCACAATTAAAAGATGTCGGGGATCATTGAGGATGTCGGTCACAAAGCGATCTTTCAGGCTCAATCGATAGAGAAAGTCTGCTTTGGAGAAGATGGAATACTTACTGTCTTTCAGATTCCTGTCTTGCAGCAGCAGCACCTCGATAAGTTCCCTCTGCACATCTCCCACAATCAAAAGATCAACTTTACTCTCCGTCCCGCAAAACGCACCTGCCAAAAGAACCAGTTCGACATTCGCAAGATTCCGTACACTATTGACGAGAGGACTCTCTCCCTGAACAACTTTTGAGAACAATGAACGAAGATCAACATACAGAAAAAAATCCTGATCGATGCGATAATACTTCTTGCGATTGCGATGACGCGCTTTGACGAGTCCGATCTTCCGAAGGTTTTCGAGCTCGCGACGAATGGAATTGATTTGCTCATTGAGCACGCGTGTCAGCTCTCGAATGAAGTATTCACGTTCCGGATTCAGCAGGAATGTGGAGAGAAGTTTCACTCGTGTCTGACTGGAGAAGAGTGCTTTGAGAATGACAACAGAGGACATGTGCAAAAAGAGTATTCAGTACAAGGAGTATTGTGCAAGAAAAGTGAACAACGATAAAGCAATTGAATAAAAAATCTACTCAACAAAAATTTTATGTATTGTCTAATACTATTTGAAAGAACGCAAATAGACTGCAAATGATAAAAAATGTATAATGAAAAGATTTTTATGACACAGAAAACGCACATTCAATCACAGCAACAAGAGAATGACAAACGCTCTCAAAGCGGGGGAAAAAAGGGAAAATTCGGCTATTTTGCTATCGCCTACTTTTTCTCCGTTGCCGCTTTCTACGATGCTGTTGGTCTTGTACTCCTCTTCTTTGGACTGGATGACTTTTGGATTGGCGATACGCTGTACGGATTCCTCTTTACGGCGCCGTTCCTCTTTTATTGTCATCACAAGCGCATCCGCGCTGCAAACTGGGCTGTCTTCGGTTTACTCTTTGAACTCGTTCCCTATCTTTCCATTCTTCTTTTGCAGTCTGTGTATTTCCTCTTCAAGGTATGGACAACGAATGCGAAATCCGCATCACTTGTACAAATAGCGGGAAAAATGAAAAAACCTGCTCCTGTCTTAAAAGGGCAATAATGGAAGAAGCATCGCATACGCGTTCGGATTAATCAGACTCAAAATCACTGCGGCAAAAATCAACATCAATATCCCCACAATCGAATAAAGAATATGTTGCATCGCCTGTTGACGCAGTCCCGGGTTTCCTCCGGAGAGCATCAATTCATATCCTGCGATAATTGTTCGTACAACAGCAACACCCACGCCCATTGCAATAAGCCATGGCCAGATGGCATCAAGATAATCGATCAAGACCTGAACTCCGGTGTTTTTACTTACGGTCCTGGCTCCACCAAAAGGCCGAAGTAAGACAATATCCGTGGAAGGAAGACCGCTCGCAGGTGCCGACGGCAGCAATGCAGCAGCGCAAAACCCCTCAATACAAAATGGAGCATCAGAGCAACAATTACCGTCAAAACCGCATGCAGTACCTTTCTGACGACAGCATGTGCCATTATTGGCACCTGAACAAACCAATACTAGGTGTGGTTCCACACCATCTTGCTCTCCACAACAACGCTTGTCCGATTTCTGTGGATCGCACGACTTACCCAGTTCGATGCAAGCAGGAATTTCACTGCATGTATTTGTCTTTTCGTTACATTCGCCGGAACAACATTCACCACTGTTCGTACAACCTACACCATTCCGCTTACAACAAAGACCTGCCTTTGGAGCGGGGGGGGAAGGACGGCTGCCATCCGAACAAGCGACTTCTTCCGATACACAACATTTCGTTTGTCCACCACACTGTATGGGCGGATTTTCTATAAGCTGTTTTCCTATAAATAGACATTCTTGACACAATCCTGTCAACAAATTGCATGATAAACCCGTACAGCAATCCGAATCCCTACCGCAACCGCCCTTGGCTCTGCAGCAGATCTGTTTCTCTTTATTTTTACTATCACATTCTAAACCTTTTTGACACGTTCCTTGATTTTTTCCCTCACAGGGGTCACCAAAAGTTCCACCCTCCACAGGAGCAACTCCTCCCTGTCCACCTTGACCATCTGGTGCTCTTTGTTGTGCCATAACAGAAGAGAATCCTGCAAAATACGCCATGCAGAGAACAAGAGAGACAATGACCGTAGAAAGGTGTTTTTGCGTTTTCAGCATACTGCTTACAGCGTAACTTTTTTTGCGAAAGGAACCCAATTTTCCAGGAACATTGCATTGCCAAAACACCCAATAAAGTAGTATAATTTATAGAATGCCTAAAAATACAAACAACACTCATCCTGCATATACAAAAACATGCGTCATTATAACAATATTGGTATGTTTCTTTCTCCTACCGGAGCACGTGCATGCATCATATATCGGTGAGGCTGCGGTCAATGCTGTTGCTTTGGCATTCAAAGAGATATTTAATGGTCTACTAAAACCTCTCCTCATCATACTCATCGGAACTGGATCTCTTGTGGGAAGTCTTCTGGTATGGATCATATATCACGTGTCCATCTTCGTTCTCACACTTTTTGTGTTATTGGCAATTCAACTGGTCGAATCTACGCTTGTACCGACTGTCGGTTCTCTTGCCTACGATTATTTCTATTCACCAGTTATCCAAAATGGAATTTATGATGGACTCTGGGTTCCGTCGCGTGATCTCGTTCATGTATTTCTCGCCCTGATACTTCTCATCGGAGCGATCATGGTCATTATACAAGCAAACAAGGAATTCCTGCAGCAGCATGCGACAAAATTCATCCTCGCAATCATCGCCGTGAACTTCTCATGGTTTATTCCCGGCGTCATTCTCGATATCTCTAACGTCGCGACAAAAACTGTTGCAGGTCTTGCTTCTCTGCCTCCATGCCAAAACTGTAGAGTGATAACAAAAGTCTCTTCTCTACCCACACCGGAGTCGGAAGAAGTCGCATTTGAGACATATATCACAGAAGAGCTTGTAGGACCGAATAGCAGCGATGGAAGACTGATTGCAGGAGGACTGACAGCATATTACGGACAACTCCTAAAACAAGGGGCAAACATTATTCCGATGAATATCGAAAAAGTACTAGTAGAGCCTTTTAAGAACATTCTAAGTGCATTAAAAACAGGCGATCTTAATATAGTTATTGCAGGAAACGTCAGGTCTATTCCTGGTCCCATCTTGATTATCACAATGGCAATACTCTATGTTTTTGCCCTTTTGGCTCTTGCAGTCGTATTTTTAATACGCATACCGATCCTCTGGCTCACTATGGGATTCATGCCTTTTATCATCTTGGGATATCTGGTGCCTACTCTCAAACCCTACACATCAAAAATAGGAACGGCATTTCTTGGAGCAGCATTCATACCTGTCTTGGCAAGCGTTCCATTGACAGCAGGCTCTATCGTTTTGCGTCTCATACGAGTACCGATACAGCCAGGTATACAAGGTCTGATGCTCTTCTTCATCCCTATTACACTTTCCATTGGTATTGTTTGGCTTGGCATTTTCGCCGCTCTCCAGAGTTTTGACTTTGCGGGAGGAGCTGTTACAAAAACAACTGGTTGGTTTAAGGGTGTCGGCCAAGGCAGCGCACTATCCTTCGGTGCATGGGCAGCTCAACGTGCTCCTGGTACCCAATTTGCCATCCCTCTCCTAAAAAAATTCCCCGGCGCAGCTAAATTTGCACAGTTACAGCCACTAGCGAAATTGCGAGAACGGATGGGTGTAAAGACTCCAGAAGAGCGCAAGAAGCGGGCACAAGAAGTTGCTCAAAAAATAGCGGGATTACAGAACCAAGAGTTGAATCCGGTACAAAAACAGCAATTAACAGAATTACAGAAGGAACAGAGAAATCTGGAATTAGGAAAAGCAACTTCAAAGAGTGAAGCTATATATAAAGGCGTGGCAGCAACACGTGGAGCAATCGGTAAAGCCTGGCAACAATTCAATACACCGACATCAACAGGAAAATTCATTCTTGGTGGCATCGGTTTGGCAGCAAGAGCACCCGAAGCACTCCAAAGGGCACCAGGACGAGTGGTGGCAGCTACTCTGCGCGGAGAAAATATGTCCGTCGGTGAAGCAGTTCGTGAGGGAATTGGCGCGCATGTCAGCAATCAGGATACGACAAGAATGCATGAAGCATTACAGAAGAATCCACAGAAACTCGAAGACATTAAACAAAAAATTATAGCTCTAGGAAACACCGCTGACAAAGATAAAAACCAAATACTGGATGGGATTATCGGTGCTCTCAATGACATGGGCACGGGAATCTCTGTCACTCGTGATACACTCCCCAATTTGCTTGGTAAAATCCAAAAAATTTCTCTCAAAATTCCTGGGGAAAAAATGTTTGACAACACAACGGCTGAAGAACTCGAAGGTGATTTGGATCTCCACGTGCGAAAAGCGCGCGAGGCGACAGCTGCACCTCCCCCAGCTGCACCTGCATCTGCAGCCTCCTCTAAATCAGAGGCTCCATATAATTATTCTCCCAGTATTACTCCACCCCCACCTGAATCAGAAGAAAAAATTCCACTTTCAGATAGTGAGGGATCAAGCCCGTGATGGTTCGTGACGATATCTCCTTGTGTCATATTGAGGGATTTTGCATCAGCAAAATCGTCACGAAATACGACACAAGGAATTGTGTGACGCTCTCGGAGAAACGTAGAATGCATTGCTCCGCACAATGCATAGGGACCCCCTCCCCTAGCCCCTCCCCTTTGGGAGGGGAACTCCTCCTTCTCCCTATGGGATGGGTGATCTGCGAGGGATTCGCAGTAACTGAATTCCCCACTCCCCCCTACAGGGACGTGTTTTCTATCATTGTGTCATCAGGAACGCTTCTATGATGTCCCCTTCTTCAATCGCAAAAGTTGCATCGACGCGCATACCGCACTCGGAGCCTTCCTTGGCTTCTTTGATATCTTTATCCACCTTGCGCAGTGACGTAATGCGACCGGTCCCGACTTCCTCTTTTCCACGCTGAATGCGAAATGGCACGCGCTTGATGATGCCATCGAGCACACGCCCGCCAATAAGTTGTTCGCTTCCTTTTTTCAGGAAAATGCCTTTCACTTCCAAATGTCCCAGAATTTTCTCCGTCTCCTCCGGTTCAAGCAGTCCCTTCAGAAGGTCGTTCACTTCATCAAGCAAGGTATAGATCACATCGTATTCCCGAATTTCCACTCCCTGTGACTGTGCAACCTTGCGCACGGAAACCGACACGGGAACATGGAATGCCATCACGACGGCATCACCGGCGGATGCAAGCATCACATCGCTTTCAGAAACTGCGCCAACCGCACCATGAATCACCTTCACACTGACCTTCTCTATTCCCTGCTTATGCAACGCTTCACTGATCGCCTCCAGAGAGCCGTGTGCATCCGCCTTCAGAACGATTTTGAGCTGCGTAAGTTTCCCTTCAGAGAGCCTTGCCACTAAATCGCTAAATCCCCGTTTTTGCAGATGCTCTGCCGTACGCAGAAGCTGCTCATGAACACCGCGTGCTTCTTTTTCCGATGACATCACCTGAAGAATATCGCCGGTATCTGGAACATTCTGAATGCCGGATATCTGTACCGCCGCCGATGGGGCCGCTTCAAAAAGCCTTTCTCCGTGCGCATCCATCATGGAACGCACCTTCCCGAAGGTCTTTCCGCAAATGAAGGAATCACCAATATGCAACGTCCCTGTGTTGACAATGACCGTTGCAAGAGACCCAAGAGAAGGATTCAGATGGCTTTCAATCACTGTTGCAATACCGGGACGTGCGGGATTTGCTTTGAATTCCTCCATTTCGGCAATAAGGAGAATATGCTCAAGAAGCTCATTTAGTCCTTGTTTTTTCAGTGCACTACATGCGATAACCGGTGTGGAACCTCCCCATTCTTCCGGCTGCAACTCATATCCCGCAAGTTCGCCCTTGATGCGATCAAGATCCGCTTCCGGCTTGTCCACCTTGGTAATCGCAACGATAATCGGCACACCGGCGTCACGAATGTGAGCAAGAGCTTCATGCGTGGTCTCTTTCATCCCCTCATCGGCCGCAACAACGAGAACCGCAATATCCGTTATTTGCGCTCCGCGTGCGCGCATTGCCGTAAACGCCTCATGTCCGGGTGTGTCCAGAAACGTGATTGCCTTTTCGTTGTGGATGATCTGATATGCCCCGATATGTTGGGTAATACCTCCGGATTCCGTGGCAACCACGTCCGTATGGCGAATAGCGTCCAGAAGCGACGTCTTTCCATGATCCACATGACCCATAATCACAACGATGGGAGGCCGGCTCACCAGAACGTCTGGATCGTCTTTCAAAAGTTCCTTGAGATTGCGATGGAAAAGATCTTCCACATTCGCTTTTTCCTGTTCCCGCTGCACATCAACACCAAGATCTGCCGCAATGATCGCAGCGGTATCAAAATCAATCGTCTGGTTGATCGTTGCAAGAACGCCATTTTTCATAAGGGCCTGAATGACATCGGGTACCTGCACACCGGCTTTCTCTGCGAATTCCTTTACGGAAATTTGCTGCGGGATGACCACGACTCCCTCTTTCCGTTTGATCTGTTCCTGAAGAACCGTGCCAGACATTCTTTTTTGTCTTGGCATGATCCGCACTTTATTCTTCTCCTCCGTGCTCTCTCCAGTTTGTCCCTTTTGTGCTTCCTGTTGAAGGCTGTGCAGAGAAACTCCGTCCAAAGATAATTTCCGAAGCACAGGCAACGAATCCTGCTTTCTGTCTTGTTTCTGCTCTTTTGGAATACGTTCGTCGACGATTTCTTGTTCCCCGGATCCATCAGAGGGAAGAACATCATTCTCCTGTTGTTCCTGAAGCTGACTCCCCTCTTCCTCTTCCCCAAAAAATGCAGGAGGAACAGTAATATGATGTTTTTTAGCAAGAAATCGAACAATCCCCTGTGCAAGATTATCGGGAACTTCACGATCTGTGGGTTTTATGCCGAAATCTACTTCCATAAGTTCATGCCGGAGCTGTTGCCCCGTCATATTGAGCGCCTTTGCCAATTGCACAAGCCGCATACCGGAGCAAGAATAACAGAATGACAGGAATATCCCAAGAAGAAGCCATCACTCCTCTTTTTCATCTGTCAGTATCTGGAGCACGTCTTTGCCGGATTCAGACTTCATCTGTTCCGTGTATTCGCGCACAGGGAATTCCTGCCGTGGTGCTTCACGTTGTCTCTGTAAACATTCTTTCAATTTCTGTATGCAATGAAGTACCTGAAGATCGAAATTTTCAAAAGATCGTATGCGGAATCCTGCCGCACGCGGATGCCCGCCTCCTTTGAATGCTTCCGATGCCAGAGCACTGACATCCACTGCCGCAGATGAACGCACACTTGCCTTGAGTCCCCCATCTTCCAGTTCCGTAAAGAGCACGAAGACCTCCGCATCAGGAATCGTGGAAATAAGTTCGTCGAGAATACCGTGTGTCTCTTCGCTCGAGGCCGCCATCTCCGTGAGATCATCACGACTGACCGACGACCACACGATCCGCGCAGAACGATCAATTTGTAAACGATTGAGAGCACGACCCCAAATGCGCAGTGTGCTTAACGGTTTGGTTTTATAGATGTGCTGAATAATCTCCTGTTGCCGTGCGCCCAAATCCAATAACTCTGCAGCAATCTCGAGTGCGTGCGGCGTCGTATTGGGATTCTGAAAACTGCGTGTATCGGTAACGAGTCCGGTGAAAAGCAGTGTCGCGATGTCGGGATTCAGATGTTCACGAAAAGCGGGAGTACGGGAAAACCACGAAAAAAGCACCTCCGTCGCACTCGACGCAGTGGGATCTATCATCTGAATCTGACCAAAAGAGGAATTACTGATGTGATGGTCAATATTCAGAATGGGAACTTTTGAAAAGAGATCAATATGATTGGTGTACAGAGAACCAAGAAGTGAGAGATCAGCGGTATCCACGACAACAATCAGATCATAGTTCTGATCACCATTGGAAAGGGAAACCTGCTCTCTGCGAATACTCCCCTTCTTCGGAACGACAATAATATTGACCTTGTTATCCTCGACAGTGTATCGCATGGTATCGATATCCATATCTTCTTTGAGGTCTATCGTAATGACAAAATCCTGTTGATCGTCAATATCCCGCTCCAGAGCATCGAAACCCGGTAGAAACTGGAGGACGTCGGGAAGCGTGTCCGGGCAAATCACGGTCACCTCCTTTCCGAGTGCCCGAAACATATAAAAGCAGGCCAATGCACTCGAGATGCCATCCGGATCAACATTGGCATGAGGCACAACGAGTATGCGATGCGCGCGCTGGATCGCGTGGAATGCCGTAGTCATTGTTGACGCAGAGATCGACATAGTTTCTTATATTCTATATAACAGTATATTATAACATAATTTTAATTATTAAACAAATATCATTTTCAAAAGAAAGAAGTGAAGCACACTTCTCTAGTCCGATCAAGAAACAATGGCCGTATCTCCAGAAGAGCGAAGGCTGGTCGGGATGACAGGACTCGAACCTGCGACCTCATGCACCCCATGCATGCGTTCTAGCCAACTGAACTACATCCCGACTATCTCATAGTATACAGACACTATTTTTGTCTACATTCGTCTTCTCGCTCTCTCGTGCAAAAGTGTGGGATAACTCGCAAACAGCAACAACATGACCATTCCCAACGACGGCCCCGATGACGACAGTACAGGCGGACGAGAAGAGAAGGATGCTGAAGAAGAAACAGACTGAACGGGAACTTCCCGCATCGAATCGTGCTCTTTCAGACGGCTCTGTCGGCGCTCCATGCGACGCAGGCGCTTGCGCCATGATTCCTCGTCTGGATCATCTGAATATTCAAGATGAACAAGACTCTCCTGTTCGTGGCTCACAGCCAATTTTTCGAAAGAGGATACTTCCCATCCAATCGCATTCGCCGCAAATACGAAAAAGAGCATGCTTATGGCCATGACACGTATGATGCGCTGACGCAGTACATGTAGACTAAAGGCACAAATACACAAGAGACCAAAAAGAACAGGTGCCGCAGAAAATCCCCATACATACCATCGAAACGCCACTTCCCATGATGGAATAGCGAATGCGATCAGGGCAAATAGTAACCACAGCACGACAAGCGTTGCCGGAAGAAAGTGAAGAATACGAAATAGGTAATCCGCGCGATGATAACGTAGATAGGGATACAGGAGGAGTGGATAGAGAAGAGTGAGTATCCACAAACCTCCCCACAAAATCGCCCCTTCGGGAAGAGGCGGAAGAAGATGCGCAGAAATACCAGTCACCCCGAAGAGTACACCAAGAAGAAGTAAAAGGAACGTCTCTTTCGTATGTTTAAGAGGCATAGCAAATCATTATAGCCACTTTTTCCACAAAAAATACCCGAAAAATCCGGACATAATGAGAAACATGGCAGCAAGAATAAGAGAAAAAGCCGATGGATTCTGTTGTAAAGGAAGCACGACATTCATACCATATAAACTGGCGATGAGTGTAAGCGGCAAAAGCGTTACCGAAAACACTGTAAGGATGCGCATGATGGAGTTTGTTTTGTGACTCAACCATGATTCGTGTGTCGCCTGCAGTGCTTCGCTCATTTCTTTTGCCGTTTCCAGAAGAGACCACTGTCTCTCAAGCGCATCGAGGATATTATCAAAATAGATGTCGATATCTTCTGAACTGAATAATCGGCTTTTGTGTTCCAAAAGCGCAATAATGGAACGTTGCGGGAAGAGAATGGATCGCATGACGATGATGTTCCGTCGCAACTTCAAAATCGTAGCCAGCACCCCGCGCTGTTCCTCGCTCTGAAAGAGTGTCTCTTCCATCCGGCGCAGATCTCTCATCATTTCTTCCAGAAGTGGGAATCCGGTGAAAAAAAGATCGTGCATGAGTTTGTAAAGAAAAAATGCAGTTCCCTGTCCCAGATATTCTTCCTGTTTTTTCTTCGAAGATTTCAATTGCTTTTGAAGGTTCTGCATCAGAGGAACCTGTCCGTCGTGGATGGTAACAATGAAGTTTTGACCGAAGAAAATATTCAATTCCTCTTTTACCAATCTCCCCGAAGTTTCCATATAAGGAATATGGAAAACAAGAAAGATATACGAAGCATATTCTTCAATTTTTGGACGCTCGTGAACGCTCAAGCAATCCTCTATATCCAACATGTGAAAGCGATACTTTTTTTGCAGCTCAAGGAGTTCGTCTTTCGTCGGACTCACACAGTTGTACCACACCGATTGTTGAAATTGGAGCATGTTCATGATGGATGGCGATTATGAGAAGAACTCGGAAGATACTTGTCCCGAGCACTGTTCTCCCGGGATACGCGCTCAATGCGATAATGTTGAGTGCGATATAGTTTCCACTGCAAAAAAATGATAAAAGCTAATGCTGCAATCCATATCACCCATAAAAATCGCATGGAAAGATACTGGACCCCTTCGACGCGGGATATGACGAACGCACACCCTGTGGCACCAAATACGATGCAGAAGATCGGCCACGATCGCGTGAGTTTCCGAGTGACAGTATCCATGCGCACACGCAACCAACGCAGTGTCATCCCTGCGGCAATCAGCGAAATGCAAAAAATAAGAAGAAGCAACAGCGCGGGATGCGCATACGATGCGACACCGGGGTTAGGCCAGAAAAGATAGGTGAGGTACTTCATATTACGCTTTCTGCTTCCGGGGTTGCGAATATTTTTTTAACAATGTTTGTACCGCCTCTTCCATATTCCGCTCTGCAACGGTCATTGAGGGACGAATAAGAAGATAGAGAAAAAATCCAACAATTGGCAGACAAAACACCATTGCAATACTAATAAGCTGATACCAGATGGATGTTGTGCGAAGTAAAATGTCCCGCGTCACAAAAAAGAGAAGATAGATGATGAAAACACTGATAAAAAGAAGCCCTCCTTGTACGGTCCGTGTCATGGGATCTTCAGAAAGGAAGAACAGAAGCGAATCGAGCAGAACGGAAGATGTCATGGAAACTAGAGGTACGGATATTTTCTCCGATGTGCAACAACGTACACGATCGTCCCGAGGAGTGCCAGCACTGCGAGAAACTGACTGAAACGCAATTCGAAAGTGTCAAACGCAAAAGTGGAACGCAAGAGGAGATACCCGATACATGCACATGCCACAATCCCGCTATAGACAAAAAATCCCACACGCCCAAGCCGCAATTCCAGAGCAACAAAGATGCCAAGACTGATAAAGAGTAGTAGTAATACAAGAAAATCCAATCGTGTTGCAAACACCGGAATACCAAAGTCTCCACGAAACCATTCAAGGAAAAATACACTCACAGACGCAAGAATGATCCCGACCAATGTTTCCGCACCGGCACGTTTTGATGCTTTACGCACAATGAGAAGAACGAATGTTAATAGAAGAAAAATACACGCATAATAGAGTTGTACCGGATGAATGGGAACGGTATATCGCACATTCATGGCATCATAGGTAACACCCCAAATGACATCTGTTGGCTTACCATACGCTTTGCCGGCAGCAAATCGCCCAAACCAGTCAAATGCCAATGCAAACATTGTCGCCGGAAAAAGAACATCGAGCCATTGCAAAAATGTCGCACGGGATGCACGCGTAAAACTATAGAGGACGCATCCGACTCCGATTGCGCCACCAAGCAAACTGAATCCACCATCCCAGACAATAAAAACGCGCAACGGATCACGAATATAGACACGATAATCGGCTACAATAGCCGCCAGTCTGCCACTCAAAAGAAAAGCAGTAACATACCAGAATCCTTGAGTACGGAAATGCATAAGGGACAAATTGGCGCTCTGTGCCAATCGAAGAAAAAATTCCGTGCTTAAAAGCACCCCAAGAATGAGGAATACCGCATGAGTCCAGATAAGAAATGGGCCGATCGCAAACGCTTCAAACACGAAGAAAGTATATACATTTTATTCAAAACTCGCATCCAATCTCCTTTCCTTTACATCTGCAATCGTCTTCTTCAAAAATTCTTTTGCAGACACGGTGATCTGCTTCTTTGTTTTGACACTGCGCACTGTGACAGCATCCGATTCCATTTCTCTGTCTCCGATCACGAGCATGTAGGGAATACGCTGCTTTTCTCCTGCCCGAATACGTTTGCCAAGAGATTGCGATACGTCCTCCGTATACGCACGCAATCCGGACTTTCTTAATGTTTCCTCAAGTGAATGCGCATACTTTTCATGTATGTCCGCTATAGGAAGAATCATCATCTGTATCGGTGAGAGCCAGAGCGGAAAAAGTCCCGCGAAATGTTCAATAAGAAAGCCGATTGTGCGCTCATGTGTACCGAGTGGTGCGCGATGAATGCAGAGAGGGATTTTTTCTTCACCATTCTTGTCTGTATAATGCAAACCGACTTTTCTCGGCACATCAAAGTCCACCTGATTCGTCGCAATCGTAAATTCCCGGCCAATGGCAGATCGGATTTCTACATCGATCTTCGGACCGTAGAATGCGGCTTCGTTCGCAACTTCAACACACTCCACGTTACGACTCTGTATGGCACGACGCACGAGATCTTCCGTCTTGATCCACAGTTCCGGCTCATTGACATACTTCTTTCCCAATTCCTTCGGATCATGAAGTGAGAGACGCATCTGATATTTGTCGATACCAAAGAGCGTGAAATACGTCATATATAAAGCGACAACGGCGAGGAATTCTTGCTCGAATTGCTCCTCCGTACAGTAAATATGTGCATCATTCATAGAAAGGGAACGCACGCGCATAAGGCCGAAAAGTGCACCGCTGTCTTCATGCCGATAACAGTGACCGTATTCCGCCAGACGCATCGGGATATCCCTGTAACTACGGGGACGAGATGCAAAAATCTCATGATGATGCGGACAGTTCATCGGTTTGAGATAATATTCTTCTTCCCCCGCAAGTTGCATGGGAGGAAACATCGATTCGCGGTAATGGGCAAGATGCCCCGTACGTTCATACAGTTTGCTCTTCGCAATATGCGGCGTACGCACACGCAGATATCCTGCGTTTTCTTCCATCTCTCGAGCGAGTTTTTCCAGTTCATCCGCAATAATCGTTCCCTTGTGCGTCCAGAGCGGCAATCCCGGCCCCACCCAATCACTGAATGTAAATAAATCCAGTTCCTTTCCCAGTTTCCGGTGATCGCGTTTTTTCGCTTCCTCCAGCATGTTCAGATATTCCTTCAACTCTTTTTTTGATGGGAAAGCCGCAACGTAGATGCGCGTCAGTTGCTCGCGATTTTCATCTCCGCGCCAGTACGCCCCGGCAAGACTCGTGATCATAAATCCATCAGATGGGATTTCTTGCACATTTTCCACATGCCCTCCCTTGCAAAGATCAACGAAGGTCTCATTTCCTTTTCTGTCAAGATTACGATAATGCGTTACCTCTTTCACATCTTCCTTCTGAAGATCTTCAATGAGTTCCACCTTGAATGGCTGTTTCTTCTTTTTCCAATAGGCAATAGCATCCTTGGCATTCAGTGTTTCCACCGCAAATGTCTGACCTTGATTCAGGATTTTCCGCATTTCCTTCTCGATTTTCGGAAAATCCGCATCATGAATCGGCTCTGTAAAAAGAAAATCGTAGTAACAGCCGTAGTCAATCGGGGGACCAATACTGATCTTCGTATCCGGCCAGAGTTGCAAAACCGCTTGTGCAAGAACATGCGCAAGGGAATGACGGAGTCGATAGAGATCGTCAATAACGGATTCTCTCATGCGACAAGAGTAGCTCACCTTGCACTTCACACAAAATCCAGCTCCTTCTCCAGTGCCCGCACTTCCCGAAGGAGCTGCGGATCGTTATGAAGCATTTTCTCGATCTTTCCGAACGAATTCATTACCGTCGTGTGATCTCTCCCCGAAAACCGTTCACCGATATTTGCATAACTGATTCGAAGATATTTCTTGAGAAAATACATCGCAATCTGCCGCGGCAGAAGAATCTCGCGCACGCGCGATGCGCCAATCATATCCTGCACAGATACCGAATAGTATCGACTGATCGCTTCCATGACATCCTGAAATGTCGCCATGCGTTTTGGTTGTACAGAAAAACCAATCACATCGTCTTTGGCATACGGATCTTTGGACAGTTTGCACATAATTTCGGCCATACTCTTCACCGTCGGCACACGCTGTTCCAATTCGTATTGCGCAACAACCTGCATCAGAATTCCTTCCAGTTCGCGCACATTCTTTTTGGCATGTTCCGCGATAAATTCCAGTACAATGCGGTCAATGAACAATTCATATTCTTGCGCTTTCTCGACAAGGATCGCCAATCGTGTTTCATAATCCGGCGGACCGATATCCGCAATCATTCCTTTCTCGAAGCGCGATGTCAGACGGTCTTCCATCTGCAATTCCTGCGGCGGACGATCTGCGGACAGGATGATTTGCTTCCGTTCTTCATACAGTGCATTGAATGTGTGAAAGAATTCCTCCTGCGTGCGTTCTTTATTGGCGAGAAACTGTACATCATCAATGATAAGAACATCCACCACCCGATACCGGCGCCGAAACTGTTCCATCTTCTGCCTCTGAATAGCCTCGATAACCTGATTCGTAAAATCTTCCGATGTGACATACACAACCGTTGCACCGGGAATGAGTTTTAAGAGAGCGTTGCCCGTCGCCTGCAAAAGATGTGTCTTCCCCAATCCCACGCCACCGTAGAGAAATAACGGATTAT
Organism: Candidatus Peribacteria bacterium RIFCSPHIGHO2_02_FULL_49_16; assembly: GCA_001788955.1. GTDB lineage: Bacteria > Patescibacteriota > Gracilibacteria > Peribacterales > Peribacteraceae > 2-02-FULL-49-16. The sequence goes on from MFXT01000026.1 coordinate 30,903, forward strand.
AGCGACCACCCGGATGCAGCGACACTGACTGGCATGCCGCATAGGCAAGACGATTGTCTGAACCAACAATAAAATTTTCCAACATGTAGCGCGGATTGAGAATTTTACTCACAAGCCCCTCCGCCAGACGCACTTCCTGTTTATTGGGCAGCTTCCTCCGTTTTTGTTCGGGAAAATGTTTGAGGAGATCCACTGTGCGCGTTGGATTATCTCGCAATCCTGTATCCACGGTATACACCACCTGCTGAATGTCCGGATCAACCCCTTGCGCCACCTCTCGCGTTAAGCTGCTGTAATGCTCCATGTGCCACCCCAGTGATACCGGAAGCGGCAAACCGATAACAAGTTTTCCTCCTTCATGCCCGAGAATCGCCGTATCTTTAAACCATGTAATGAATTGACCACGCGGTACCTTGGATGCGATTACAGAAAGAATATCCAGCCAAAGCGATTGCAAATCTTTCGTCGCAACCTTATTACGATGTGATAAAGAGGCGCAGCACGTCATAAAATGTCACAAGAAAGATAAGACCCAGAAGCGCAATGAAACCGAGATTGTTGATCAGTAACTCGATACGTCGATCTGTCGGCTTTCCTCGCACAAGTTCAAGAAGTACAAACAGAAAACGCCCGCCATCAAGCGCCGGAAAAGGCAAAACATTGAAAGCGGCAAGGCTCAAACTCAAAAGCGCTACAAATCGCAGATACATGCCAATCCCCTGCTGCACGGAAGAATACGTGAGCTTTGCAATACCCACAGGACCGGAGATTTCCGGAGGAACAGTGCCACTTTGAAGCAGTGTAGAAAACAGATATCCGATACCGCGGATTGTCTGATCCAGAACAACAACGGATTCGCGCAGCGCAAGTTTGCTTGCATCGAGAACGTTATGACGAGGGGCACTCAATTTTCGTGGCATTGTCCGGAGAAGTACACCTGTTTTTCCCTCACGAACAGCAACACGAAAATTCTGTTCTTCTTTTTCCTGTGTCAGGACAGTGTACATGACATATCGCTTTTCCTCCTGTAATGCCACTACATCCTCCGATCGTGATACGGACTTTCCGTCCACAGTAAGAAGAAGGCTTTGTGGAGGAACTCCACTCTCAAAAGCCATACCGCCTTCAAGAATGTCATCAATCATCACACCAAGTTGCATAGTAATCTCGCCTCGCGCTGCCGCAGCTTCCATTTCATTAAACGAACGGTAGGAGGGGATCCATTTCCCGAAGGAAAATCCGAAGAAGAAAATTACGAATGCCAGAAGGACATTCATAGCCACTCCTGCAAGCAGAATACTGCAGCGCGCAAGAATGCTCGCCTGCGCGAAACTTCCAGATATTTGCCGCTCTTCGAGATCGAGAGCACCTTCACCTTTCAGTCGCACGAATCCGCCAAATGGAATCCAATTCAGCGTGAACATCGTGTCCTTCCACCAAAAACACTTCTTTGCTCTTGGTGGTAAACCGAAGCCAAATTCTTCAACCACAACCCCGGAAAATTTAGCAACAATAAAATGACCGAATTCGTGAATGAGAATGAGACCGGTAAGAAGAAGAATGAATGCAAAAATGGAAATCACAACAAGCATAGAATTCCTAGAGTAGCCCTACTGTGGATTTCAGAAAAGTTTTCCACACCCATTCTGGGTTGCGCTCTCTTTCTTATCCTTGCGCTAACACCAATCCATCGATGCGTCGCACGCCCGCATGACGCAGTACAGCTGCACATGCATTCAATGTTGCTCCCGTCGTGCAGACATCATCAATGAGAATCACATGTTCACCCGGAAACGCGCTGCACGAAAACGCATTATGCATTGCATTCTTTCTCTCGCTGCGACTACGACGAGTTTGCTGACCGGTCATTCTCACACGATGGAGCACTTTCTGTAATGGAATGGATGATGTCGCGGAAACAGCGACTGCCAACAGTTCCGCCTGATTACATCCACGCATCAATCGGCGACTCCAATGCAGAGGAACAGGACAGAGTACTGTCTCCTCGTTACACGAAAGAAGCCGAAGTGCTTGCAGCAAAAGATTTGCCAAGTCAGGAACGAGAAAATATCCTTGTCGAAATTTCAGCGCATGAATTTCTTCCCGAAGCAGCGCATACGGCGCCGCTGCGATCAAATGATCCATCGTCCCAATCCCCTTCTTTTTCAGTGAAGACACTCCCAGACGAATGGGTTGGAACTTTGAGAGAAAAGGCCCAGTGGGAATTTTGGTGGGAAACAGAAGATCGAGCATACTGTGGTGGAAAAAGGCCTGCCAACCGTAGCCAAGAGGTGATTCCCCGGGCAGTCCACCTCCGCTCGCTCTGGCGAGGCTACGGTGGACAACCTCCTGCGGAGGTTGGTGGGCAGTACTGGATTCGAACCAGTGACCTCCGCGATGTCAACGCGACGCTCTAACCAACTGAGCTAACTGCCCGAGAAAAGCATAATACCAAAGAACATCATGCCCACTTCCATAGCTCGATCCAACTGCCCGTCCGCCGAAGCTCTTTGAGCGTAGGTGGAAGCTAACTGCCCTATAAATACACAAAATGGTATCACACTCTCAAAAAGAGAAATTACGATATTTACACTATATATAAATTGCATAAGCAAGTTTTGCACATAGCCGAAAAATCGGATATATGCTACAATTATGAGATTTCCCCGAACTCGGGAAAAACTTGACAAATTAACCTTCTTATATAAGTATGATATCCAAGGTGATTACACGACTTTGGTGTCACCACGCCCCTCGGTTTGCCCACGAGAGAGAGGGCAGAGAGATGTACTTCTCTCACATTCCTGCTGCACCAGCATCGGGAGAAAACCCGGAACCGCAAGAAAAACGTGCGGAAACGCTTGAAAGCGCAGAAGAAACACCGGAACCGCAAGAAATTCCACTTTCGGTAATTGCCACACAAGGGAGAGTTGAAGAACTCATGTCACACACCGACAAGCCGGAAAAACAACAGGAAGGTCATGAAACTGTCGAAAGACCTTCGGTGTCACAACATCTTTTACGTATTGAGGAACTGATTAAGATAGTCAATATCATTATTAATACATATCCCGAAGTAAAAGAAAAGCTCGACAGGATGACGAAATCTTTTGAAAAAGAACACAAGCAGAATATCCAACGAGCAGAAAATGCTGGCAAGGCAGAAGAGAAAGCAAAAAAGAATATGGAAAAGGCACGAAAGGCACGAGAGCAAGCGGAAAAAAAACGTGATCTCGATAGCGCCAGGGCAGTTTTTGCGAAAAAAAAAGCAGACGAAGCTCAACGTGAAGCCGACGCAGATCCCGATGATAAGATACAACAACAACGAGCGGCCTCCATTCGCGATCGGGCTGGGGAAATCGAGAAAAAGGCGCGTGTATCACAGAAGCGGGTAAAAGAAGCAGGACATGCTGAAACGTCCGCAAAGAAAGAGATGGATACAGTCATGGCGACAATCAATCAGAAGCAAGCGCGCGAAGCAGGACAGGCACAATCACGATTGTCACATCTTGAAGCAAAGCGCAAACAATGGGAGGACAATATTAGAGTCTGCAAAAATCAACTTCCCGAATTGAAACACTGGAGAGACGAACTCAACAAATTTCAACAATGGGAGCAAAAAAAACTTCCGCCGTCAGAATTTTATCCTCTTATTCGCAATAACAATGCTATTTCTCAAAAAGAAGATCGAGATATGCCCGAAAAGTTCATCTGGAAGAGAAAGGGTGTCTCGTACGATGCTTCTGAAGAAATGAAAAAACGGGCAGTTCAAGAATGGAACAAAAAGCAAGATGAAATGCGTGCAAGGCGTCTTTTAGCATCAGCATCCACAGTGGAGGATTCACAGTGGGAGACACTTTCAAACGAACAAAAGAACGACATTATTCAGAGGATGAATACGGCGGTGGATCTTGATGCCATCCTCAATGAATGGGATGCGCGCATCAATGCATGGGAAGGACCAATGAATGCTTTCTTGAAAGAAATCAATGAAGTGGAATCGGCAGAAGAAAATGAAAAAGAAGGAGGAATAACTTTCTGGTATGGATCAGTGTACCTCATGGATTTTGTGAAGGTCTTCATGGCACTCAAAAAATGGGGCGAAGCCCAGAAGAAAGGCTTTCAGGAAGAGATGGAATCCAGCGCCATCGATATGGCAAGCTGGTTTGCCGGACATATTGGCAGTGATCGGGCAAAACAAATTCTTGAACGAGGGCGAGAATCAGAATTGAAAAAACAAGTCAATGAGTACAAAGAGACATTGCAAAATACGACATTTGATCAACTTTTTCCCGATGGAATATTGTCAGCTGAACATCCGGCGCGCAATATGGCAAAGTTGGAGCTTGCAGCAAGTAAAGGCTGGTTGCATGATCTGGATCCTCAATCACAATCGGTTTTCGGAACCCCGATTCATGAATTACTTCCAAAGGCGTGGTCTGAATTTCAGAAAACGGAATATGTAGAATCTCTTATTATACAAAATATAGATGGGTATGAAAAACAGAAAAAAAATGGACTCGAGAAAACAAAAAGCACATGTACACACATCTTCGAAGCAATGCCTCTCATCGAGAGGTACATACGTTCCAAAAACTACGGATCGGCCATAGGAGCCATACAATGGATCGCACAAGAAAAAGTAGATGTCGGAGAATCATCCGCATGGTGCATGACAACGCTTCTGCGCATGCTCGATGAAAACGAAGATTTTAGAAAATACGCATCCGAATCACTATTCAGTGATATAGGAAAGATTATTCAGGGATTTCCAGAAAAAACATTGCTGACATTTCACTTAAAACGATCTCTGCTGGAAAAGTATGCCAAGGATCAAAATAAAGAGTATTTAGAAGCAAACTTCCCTCCTGCAAAAGTAATAACAACAATTCGTGATATAATCAACACATACGGTGTCAATGAAGATTCTGTATTAAAAGGAAATAATTTGGTAAAACTTGAAGAAGGAATACGCAGATTGACAGATGAAAAAGGAAAGTCACTATCCGAACATGAACATGAGGAACTGCGAAGAACAATGATTCTAGATGCTGCCGTAGCAAAAGTACTCGCGGGTCAGGTCATTCTCTTGAAAAATGGTAAGGCTCTCGACATTAACAATGACGAAGATCCGCTATATGGGAGCCATATATTCAAGGAATACCGAACATACATGGGCGAAACCGATAAAGAATATGGATTATCCATAGAAAAAGCTGCGGAAGAACACTTCAGTACAATGAATGAAGGAAAATGGATGCCGAGGATTCTTATGACAAAATTATTTGCTGTGGGAGGAGTAGGAACAAGTACAGAATTACGCTATCAAGCTGCTGCACTAAACTTTCTGAAGTCGATAGCAGAAGAATACTGGGAAAAGAAAAAGTATGTAGAGAATGGATCGTTAGATTCTCGTGCTCTACAAACATACGAGAATGAAATTGGTGAACGTATAGAATATGCAACAATGGCACTCCGACGGACTAATCAAACACATCTCATCGACCAATTGCTCACTAAAAGTGATCCACAAAAACCAAATATTCCCCATTTTTTCGTTCAAAGAATCAAAGAAAGTAGTCGACATGACGCAAATAAATTCAACTAAAATCTTTGCGTGTTTCTCTCTACACTGTTCCACATGTTCTGCGTCCCCATCCACCGCCTCGACCAAACACTCCCTCTTCCACTTTATTCAAGCAAAGGCGCGGTGGCCTTTGATCTGTACGCACGGGAGGAAACCATCATTGAACCGCAGGAAATCGGCCTTGTTCCGGGCAATATCATCGTCGAAATTCCGGAAGGATACGCGCTTTTTCTTGCTCCCCGTTCCTCCCTCCCGAGAAAAAAAGCACTGATCTTCCCTCATAGTATTGGCATTGTTGATCAGGACTTTTGCGGACCGGAGGATGAAATAATGATGCAGGTCTATAACATCGGCAAAGATCCCGTTACCATCGAGCGCGGCGAGCGCATTGCCCAAGGCGTGTTTGTCAAAATGGAACGGGCGCAGTGGAAAGAGGTTGCACAGGTCAATGCAGCAACACGAGGAGGATTTGGATCTACAGGATAATACAAAGATCGATTCCTCTTCACTTTCCAAGTTTTTTGCGCATAAATGCCGGAACCTCCAGTTCCTCTTCACGTGATTGTGAACGGGAAGAATCGTCTTTTGGTAGCGACTGTTGTCTCCCTTGTCGTTCCTGATATTGTAATTCTGCCAATTTACTCTGCATACCTCCTTCAGCACCATTCTTCAAATGTCGTTGTATAGGTGTGGAAAGCATGGGTGACGATGATGTTTCCTGTGCATCGAATCCCGTTGCGATCACCGTACACTTCACCTGTCCCGTGTAATTATCGTCAATCACCGCTCCAAAGATGACGTTGGCCTCTGGTGCTGCGGTTTCCGTGACAATACGCGCCGCTTCATCCACCTCAAACATCGAGAGATCCGTTCCGCCGGTAACATTGAAAAGAATGCCCTGCGCGCCATTGATGGAGAGCTCGAGGAGCGGACTGTCAATTGCGGCACGCGCCGCCTCCGCTGCCCGGCTGTCGCCCGTTCCGTAGCCGATTCCCATAAGCGCCGTACCGGCATCCTGCATCACCGATTTGACATCCGCAAAGTCTACGTTCACGAGTCCGTGCTGGGTAATCAAGCTCGAAATACCTTCGATGGCATGTTGCAAGACTTCATCCACCACTTCAAATGCTTCTGTAAGTGGTGTTGTTTTGTCTATTAATGAGAGAATTCTGTCGTTCGGGATCGTAATAAGCGTATCCACTTTTCCTTTCAGATTTTCCAATGCATCCTCCGCGTTCTTCTTGCGCTTAAAACCTTCAAAACTGAATGGCTTCGTCACAACACCCACGGTCAATATGCCCATACTGCGTGCAAGCTCTGCAATGATGGGAAGACTTCCGCTTCCTGTTCCCCCGCCAAGACCGGCAGTAATAAAGAGCATATCGGTTCCTTCAAGCTCGGCTTTGATCTGTTCCGTGCTCTCTTCTGCCGCACGTTTGCCAATATCCGGATTCGATCCGGCACCCAGTCCGCGCGTTGTTCCCCGACCGATGGTGATCTTATGACTTGCAGGATTGTGGTAGAGCGACTGCACATCGGTATTGGCAACCACAAAATCCACACCGTGTATTTTGGCACTCACCATTCGGGCAACTGCATTACACCCGCCACCACCTGCACCAAGAACACGAATTGTCGCTCCTGCGAACATATCCGGACGCACCTCACGGGAAGAATCTTGTGCATCATCCCCGGAAGCAGAGGAAGATGACTTTTGCTGTTGACCAGAGAAGAGAGAACGAAATGTATCAGACATAGGTAAAAAGAGAATAAAGACTCAAGGTAAAAGGCTGCGAAACCACGTACCAACTTGTTGCGCGACTTTCTTCATGCGTACTCCGCCTTCCATCGAAAAATACTGACCTTCCCGTGCTCCCCACACAAGCGCTCCCAATGCCGTCGCATACGCAGGATCATCAACTTTTTCAATGACACCGCCCACCTCGACAGGAAAACCTATTTGTACAGGCAAACCAAGGGTATCACGCGCGAGTTCAAGCACTCCCGGCGCTTTCACTGCTGCTCCGGTAAGCACCATTCCCGCCGGCAACATGCCACTGCAGCCAATGCGGTTGAGCTCATCTTTTATGAGAGAAAAGATTTCAAAGTATCGCGCCTGCATGATCTCCGCCATGTAGCGCTTGCTCACGGTTTGAGTGTCGGTGCGACTCACTGATGAGAGATCGATCATCTCCCTCTCCCCGATCTCTTGGGGAAGTACGGAACCATGCTCCAGCTTCATACGTTCAGCAGTATCCACAGAGGTACGAAGACCGATGGCAATATCATTCGTGACACTCTCGCCGCCGACAGGCAAACACATGGAATGTAAAATCGTCCCCTCTTCAAAGATCGCCATACTCGTACACCCGGCACCGATATCCACCACAACCACACCAAGTTCTTTCTGACGTTTCGTGAGAACTGCTTCACCAACAGCAATAGCCGCCGGCACGATGCCATCGACATCCACGCCGGTTTGATCGATGCACTTTTCCAGATTTTTCACATGCTGCACATGCCCCGTGATAATATGTGCCTCAACTTCCAGACGAATCCCTGTCATTCCCACCGGATTTTTGATGCCACGTTGTTCATCGACAGCATACGATTTCGGCTCGATATGAAGAATGCGACGATTGGCAGGAATACTTACCGCCTGCGATGCTTCCAGTACTCTCGCAACATCATCAACACCGACTTCTCCTCCGGATACGGCAATAACTCCACGACTATCGAATGCTTCGATATACGAACCATTCATGCCGACAAACACTCGATTCACGGGCACTCCGGCCATACGCTCCGCATCTTCTAAGGAAGACACGATGTTATGAACAAGTTCTTCGACATCGATAACCTGTCCTCTGCGCATACCAAGAGATGGAGAAATACCCACCCCAATGACACTGGGAACAATGCGGTCACGTTCCCCGTCAGCAACGGCAACAATAGTGCGTATTTTGGCGCTTCCTACATCAAGGCTGGCCAACACGCGTTCTTTTGGCATACAAAATAAAGAAGAAGAGAATAATGAGATGGTGATCAGTCTACGTTTTTTAAAGGAAATACCGCAAGAGGAAAATGTTCATCTTTAGTACTCAACATCTATGCTTCTGAATAGTTTTTCTATTCAGAATATAGAAGAAGAGAAAGCGTGGAACCCATCATGGAAGCATAGTTATTTTCTTCATAAAAACACATGTTCACAAAATATACTCATTAGGAGAAAAGCATCATTTGTCCCGGATGTTCTTCCTGCAATTGCGATGTTTCAAAAGAAAATACGCTCTTCCCAAAGGGAGTTTTGAGAAGTTCCTGAAAACGTTTCGAAAGAAGTGTGAATTCGCATGCGCGAAAGAAACTCAATACGTTCTCTGCATGAAGATGATGTAAGGACAGCGAATCCAACGAGTGTTCCGGAGGAATATCATCAACGAGTCTTGCCATGCGTTGACAAAAAAAAGCTTGTTCTTTTCCGTTTTGCAGCTTCTCGCGTTCTGTCGGTCGCAGATCATTCAGATGCGCATACACCTCTTCAAGCGAGCCGTACTTCTGTAAAAGTTTTACAGCAGTCTTCTGGCCAATACCACGCACTCCCGGCAAGTTATCCGATGAATCACCGGCGAGTCCCTTCCATGCCGGCACCTGATCAGGGGTGATGCCAAATTTATGCTTCACCTCGTCAGGACCCAATCGCTCTACTTGTTGATATCCTTTGTGAGGAATAACGATACATACCGTATCGCTTGCAAGCTGAAGAACGTCCCGGTCTCCACTGATAATGCTCACACGCATGCCGCCTTTGACCCCCGTCCGCGCGTAACTTGCAAGTAAATCGTCAGCCTCATATTTCTTATGCGATGTATGTATAAAAGAAAACGCATCAATGCATTCCATGATCAAGGGAATTTGTGCATAAAAATCATCCGGCGTTTCGGCACGCCCTTTCTTATATTCGACATACTCTTTGTGACGGAATGTTTCTTCTCCCAGATCGAAGCAAAAAAGAAGCGCATCCGGTTCTTCTTGTTTCAGTAGCGAAATAATTATCGAAGCAAAGCCAAAAACCGCATTCACTTGCGTACCATCCCTTTTTGAGAGTGTTCGTGGAATCGCCCAGTAAGCTCTATACATAAGGTGATGGCCATCAACGAGAACAAGGTGTTTCATGCGTGGGATAGAGATTATACGATATAGGGTATAGGAGCTTCCAAAAATAGGTATTTTCCTGTATAATGAGGAGATACATGAAAAATCCACTCATGCTAGAAACGAAGGTGCAGAAGAAGATAGAGCTCCAATCTGGGCTCGGCTGGCCCATCGAACCGCGACTTCCTCTTCTCTGTATTCCCACCGAACTCACCGAGGATAAAGGAGCTTCCCTTTTTCAGAGTGTTCTTCCCGGTCTTCTTTCTCTTCCCCTTCAAATTCTTGTCCGTGGCTGTGGACGTGAGTCCTATGGCAATTATATTTCGAAAGTACAGAAAGAATACGAGCACAAAATCGCGATTATTCCTAATACAGAAGAGGCTCTGCAAAACATGCATGCGGCGGCGGATATGGCATTGTTCTGTTCTGATCCTGATGGACTTCCGGAACTTTCCGCATGCTTAAAAGCAGGCATCGTTCCCATCACTTCAGAGACACAGGCGCTTGATGACTACAATCCTCTCCAGGAAAGCGGTACCGCTTTCTTCTTTACAGAAAAAACTCCTTGGCACTGCTTTGCTGCCATTACCCGCGCAACAGAAACATATCGCTTCCCTTTCGATTGGAAGACGATTCAGAAGGAGTGTATGCGAAATACATGGCAGAATTAGAGTAATTTATTACGAGAGAGTGTACGGATGTGCTCACGAAGAGTCATGATGACACGTTCTTTTTGTTTCTCTGCAACATGTTCCGGTTTCGCCCTGTCGATAATGAAAAGCAATGCGGCATGGACATCTTTTTGGAGAGCCTTTGTCCATGAGAGATCATGACCTTGCCGCTCGGTGAGAAACATTCGCAGCGCATCTTGGGGGCAAGATGTACGAAAAAAGAGCAGTGCACGTTTATAGAATGCCTCACGATCGAAAGGAAGACGCTCTTTGTAACAAAGTTCACCAATCAGTCTATATGTATCCTGCATTTCATCGAGGATATGCAACGATTCAAAATATTCTGTTTTTTCTTTGCGTCCTTGCGGGGACATCATTGTCCCAGGATCGTAATACGATTCCCACTCTCTCTTTTTGCATGTTAAACATTCCAAAATATCGCGCACTGCGCCCGATGGCAGGTTTTCTCCACGCATGCCTGTGGAATGAATGGTCATCAAACGAATAAGAGCATGAGGAGGATAATTCCATGCCCATGCATGAAAATCATCATGACGCTCAATACGCACATTCGACAGATTTTGCTTTTTTGGAGATCCTCCACGTGAACTGGGGATATTATGATGCATATTTGTTTTTTGCTTCATAAAAAATTCATGTATGGAGAAAGGTTATGCAATATACTTGGTCGGATGATATTTGTACAAGTTCTACAAAAAGCTCTCTCACAGAGACATCCCCTTCGCATCCTTTGGCACAGAGGAAAAACATGCTGCGCTGCACTGGCATATAGATTTCCGGCACGAAAGCTTGTCATCATCGGCATCACCGGTACGGATGGCAAAACAACAACAGTCGGCATGCTGTCTCATATTCTTAAAGAAGCACACATCAGACATGGAGCACTCTCTACGGCATTCTTTCTTATAGGAGATACTATGGAATGGAACACGACACAAAAAACTTCTCCTTCCCCGTTCACCGTGCAACGGTTTCTCCGCCAATGCGTTACGGCGAAGTGCACGCACGCCATTCTCGAATGTTCGTCACACGGACTTGTGCAAGGGCGCCTGAACTTCATCTGGCCTACAGTCGCTGCCATCACAAACACCTCTCCCGAACATCTCGATTATCACGGCACCTTTGAACAATACAAAAAAGACAAAGCCATCCTCTTTTATATGCTTAACGGCAAAGGTACAAAAGTCCTCAATAAAGATGATTGTAGTGATCCTCTTCTGAAGAACATCCCCTCTGCTCACATTCAAGAGTACTCCTATCACCTACAACCTATAACCTCTAACCTTACACTCAACATTCCCGGTTCCTTCAACATCGAAAATGCGATGTGCGCCATCGCATGCGCCGAAGCCATCGGTGTCAATCGAGATGCAGCCATCGAGGCACTCAAAACCTTTCCCACAATCCCCGGTCGCATGGAAAAAATCGAAGAGGGTCAGCCATTCGATGTCATCATCGACTTTACAGTGACACCGGTAGCCTATCAGAAAACTCTTTCGGCATTGTGCGCATCCCTGCCACCCGACAAACGGCTTCTTGTCCTCACAGGAAGCTGCGGCGATCGCATGAAAGAGAAGCGACCGATTATTGGAAGAATCTGCAGTACGCTTGCCGATATCGTTGTGGTCTCCAATGAGGACCCCTACACCGAAGACCCTGAAAAGATTATTGATGACGTGATATCTGGAACCAGGGATGGCAAGGCCTCTGTCCACCGCATCATCGATCGCACAGAAGCGATTCGCTTTCTCTTCAAAAAAGCACAGCCCGGCGATACGGTTCTCCTCTGTGGAAAAGGAAGTGACACCACCATGTGGACAAAAGAAGGACAGATTCCCTGGAATGAAAGAGAGATTGCTCGAGAACTGCTTCACCCGACTCCATGATCATCATCGGCATTGACGAAGCCGGTCGCGGGGCACTGGCCGGACCCGTCGTCGCAGCTGCATGCTGCTTACAGCTTTCTGGCTTGTCCGCCCCCGGCTCGAAATCACCACTGATTCGCGATTCCAAAAAACTACATGTGAAACAGCGCGAGGAGGCCTATACGTGGATCACCAAAAACTGTCCGTATGGCATCGGTATCGTCGACGCCGAAGAAATCGATGCCATTCGCATTCTTTCCGCCACCGAAAAAGCCATGAATCTCGCCGTAGAACAGCTCATTCGTTCCCTATCCCCTCTCCCATCTCATCTCTATCTTCTCATCGACGGCCGCGACAAATTCTGGTTCGATTATTCGCACAGTTCCATCATTGATGGCGACGCCAAAGAGCCTTGTATTTCTGCCGCATCAATCATTGCCAAAGTGAAACGAGATCATCTGATGTGCGAATACGATCGAAAATATCCCTCGTACCAATTTGCTCAACATAAGGGGTATGGAACCGCAAAACATCTTGCCTGTATTGAAAAGCACGGCATCAGCTCTCTGCATCGCAAGACCTTTTGCCACGTGCAATCCACCAGAGAATACTCCCTCCCAAAAAGAGAAAAAGTGTCAGCACCTGCCCCCGAGTCAAAAAAACAGAACCAAAAGAAATAACCGAATGCGATGGCTCGCGAACAAACTCGATGAAAAAACGGGATATGCTATAGAGAATCAGAAACAAAACCGTTGTCATACCGGACTTTTCTGTCTTTCGAAGATGCATATAACAAAGTCCTGCAATCAGAATATTTGCCAGAGAAGAATAGATCGGCGTCGGATGACGGAGTCCCTCCACGCCGGGAATGACAATCCCCCACGGAAAAAGAGTCTCCCGTCCATAAAGCTCTTGATTGATCAGATTTCCGATGCGACCAAGTCCGAGACCCAATGCTGCCGGAATTACGGCAATATCGGCGAGGGCGAGGAGAGGATATTTGCGACGAACTGCAAAAAGAATAATCGCAGTCCCTACGCCAATAAACCCGCCATGAGAAGACATTCCCCCCTTCCACACAGCAAATATTTCCAAAGGGAATGCACCGTAATATGCCGGTTCATAGAAAAGGACAAATCCCAATCGTCCGCCAACGATGACGCCGATCACGATCCAAAAAAACAGATCATTCCATTCATCTTTTTGGAGAGAAAGTTCGCGGTAGTGCTGTAATCTCGGAAGCACGATCGTCATCAATACAAAACCAATAAGATAGAGAAGGCCATACCAATGCACAGAAAACCCAAATATCTCGATTGCGACGATTCTGGAAGGAAACAATGTGATCATAATGAAAGAGAAGAACAGAGAGACCGAAAGAGACGAGCCTCTTCCGTAGGTGCAAAACAGGGATCTTGCAAGAATTGATCCGCGCTCTCACCATAAAATTCATGGAAGAACGGAGTGTCAATCAGATACACCGGACCATCGAGTGTCTGAAGAAGCTGACGACGTTCTTCATGATTACCATAAACAAATGTCCGCCACATCTCAACCGTCCATGGGAAATCAAAAAGACCCGGGGCACCGACCTGGTGATCTGGAAAGAGTCCACGCACCCATGGCGCATAGCGATTCTCAATGGCAAGAACAAAGGCATCATCCGGCAAGACCGATGCGATATGCGCGATAGTCGCAAGCGTATCCGCATCATGCATGGGACTGCGCAGTCGCATCCCCTCAATTGAGAAAAATCCCTGTACCAAAAGGAACAGAACACAACCGAAGCGGATCACGGGATAGCGCCATCGGATACACGCCTCACGAATGGCAAGAGCGACAAAAGGGAGAAGAAAGAAATCAAACTGAAGAAAAAAACGTCGATAAAAAACAAGTCTGAAGATAATGAAGACGGCAGACCAGAAAACGGCAAATTGCCAAAGACTTCCCCACTCCCGACGAAAGCTGATGATCCATCCGGCAATACCGAATCCGAGGAGTATTCCCATAAGACGCAGATAAAAAATAGATTCCGGAAAAGAACCACCCGGCGCCGCATCGCCCCGAAGTGTCAGAACGCCGTATAGGGGAGACCAAATCGCACGATCCCACAGGGGAATATAGAAAAGGAGTCCAATAAGAGGAATCAGTAGAAGAAGAACAGTCATACGACGCAAGACGGGATCGCGCCAAGATCGTGGAAGCTGAAACAGCCACCAGGATGCAACGCTCAAACCGAAGAGCAAGCCAGTCTGATGATGCGTAATGATCGTGAGTATGCCAAAAAAGAAAAAAAACATGGATTGTCTCTCAAGAAAGTGGAATGCGAAAATCATGAAGAAAAGAGCCAGCTCCGTCTTCCAATACATCAGAACAAATCCATCATAATACGCCTGTGAAATCAGTGCTGCAAAAAGCACGAGCAGTCCGATGATCTTCCCTTCGCGCTGTGCCATCACCCATGCCAGCACCCCTGCAAGAGCCACTGGCATCACATGCCAGATCCATCCGATCAACCAATCGACCGGAAGGCCGAGTTTGAGAAAGATCGTCGAGAAGAGGAAGAGGCCGACAGGATGTTCGCGGGCCCAGGGAGCGAGATCCGGCCATACAAATGGAGGAAACGCTTCGCTATAGCTCAAAAACAGATAGCGATATAAACCGGCGTCGTAGCCCATCGGAACGTCGAAAAGAAAAAACGGCAGCAGAAATTTTCCAAGAAGTGCCAAAAGCAAAACAGAAAGTACGATCGTCATGCTCCATTATGATATCCCATATCCACAATATCAGGGTACAGCATGTAATGAAGCGGCAGAACAAAGAATCTCCGCATGTGCCTCATTATCGGCAACGAGAACACGCGCACCGCATGAGAGCATTTGAAATGTTTTCCCTGCAATGACCCTCCGCGCTTTCGCCCGATCAGAGAAATGCCCGCCAATACAAAGATCGACATTCCGAATCTCTTCCGGAAGTGCGTCATAAGGCACCCACGAAAGAAATTCGGCATTCTGTAACTGGAAAAGTTCCTTGTGTTTCCCATATCGTTCCCGAACCGGACCGATAAATCGAAAACGGATATCACGGCGGCCATTGAGAGACTTTACCCATCGAAGAATATTCTCCACTCCTTGCAGAGGAAGACAGTTCCCGTACCACAATACCTTTCGCACCTCATCACTCTCCCATGTACGACATCCAGAAAACAGAGCACGATTACAATCCACATAAAGAGGAAAGACATTGCGACAATGAAACTCCTTCTCAAAATATCGCCGGTGTGTTTGTGTATCCACAAGAACGACGTCGGAAAGATCCGAGAGCCAACGATCGTACCAATGAAAAAATCTCCCCATGGTTGAGTGCGGCGCGACGATCTGACGATCACAGCACAGCGTATCGAACACCGAAACGAACGCATCAAAGATAATGCGTTTCTCTTTCCCAAGAGTCGCGCGAACGAACGGGAGAATATGGTGCCCCCGAAACCCGACAACAAAACAGCGAAATTCTCTGCGAAGACGAAAGAGATCCCCTATACATCGAACAGTGGCCCCACTGTAGAAAAAATATTCTACTGGCACACTGTTACGCGCAAAAAGATCACGCAATGCTTCTGTTCGCGTATACGTCGGATCATATGTAGAGATAAAGGCGATACGTTCGCCTTCGTGCCAGCCAATTCTTTTTAGAATATCTTTGAGTGTCGCATCGTTATATTCCCTATAGGGAAAAACGATGTCTTTCTTAGAAATAACTTTCACCGGTCCGAGGAACGTCTGTGCAGAAGCTATTACATCAAATAGATTCATCGCGCATTGGAAAAACAGAACCATCATCCTATCACCTATACCCTATCACCTATACCCTATCACCTATCTATATCCTCGGAATCGAAACATCGTGCGATGAGACAACGGCAGCTATTGTCGAAAACGGTACAAAAGTGCTCTGCAATGTTATTGCAAGCTCCCGTAAAGACTTTGCCGACTCCGGAGGAGTGATCCCGGAACTTGCCGCACGCAAGCAAGTGCAATGCATGATTCCAGTTTTGGAAAAAGCACTCTTTGAAACAGGAATGCATTCGGACAATCTTGATGCAATTGCAGTCACCAAAGGACCCGGACTTCTTGGTTCTCTCTTGGTCGGAGTAACGGCTGCACGAGTTCTTTCCGCCGTCTGGAAAAAACCGCTCATCGGCATTCACCACCATCTCGGTCACTTGAGTTCCATCTGGCTCGCTTCTACAACCTCTCCCCCTTGCTTCCCCTGCATCACTCTCTCTGTCTCCGGCGGCCACACAGAGCTCTGGTACAGAGAATCACATACGAAAAATACCCTTCTTGGCCGCACACGGGATGATGCCGCAGGCGAAGCATTTGATAAAGGAGCGGCTCTCCTTGGACTCCCCTACCCTGGCGGACCGGCAATTGCCGACATTGCAGAGCACGGCGATCCTTTTGCTTACGCATTCCCTCTTCCTCTTAAAAACGAAGACACATTGGATTTCAGTTTTTCAGGACTCAAAACATCCCTCAAATACCTTTTACGCGAATTACAACACAATGAGAAACTCCTAACAAGAAATACACAAAAAAATCTTGCGTCATCCTATCAACACGCCATCTGCATGCATCTTCTTGATAAACTCCACAAAGCCGTCAAAAAACATCCGACAATAAAAGAAATCCATATCGTCGGCGGCGTCTCTGCCAACCAGTACCTCCGTCAATTATCAATTTCCAATTCTCAATTCTTCATTCGCTGGCCACAAGCCAGCTCTTACTGCACCGACAATGCGGCTATGATCGCCGCCGCCGCTTTCTTTCTCACACAAGAAAACAAAGAAGAAGTCTATGAAAATTTCATCACAGAAGCATGTCCGGCTCCTTTAGAAGGGTAAAAAGAGGTACACTTCTCTCCATGCAAGTCACACTGACATGGGATCTGCTTATCATCATCTTTTTTGCAGTCGTCATGACCTACAGTTTTATCATTGGACGAAATGAATCCATCAAAGTGATTGCAGCAAGTTATATTGCGACCATTACAGCACATGGTATTGGTGGCTATATCGAACAAATGTCACAGCAATCACACATTGTTCTCACAACTCTCGGTTTCGACATCGATACCACCGTCATTCTTGGGACAAAGCTCCTCATTTTTGTGGCTACAATCGTCATTGTCGCCGTGCAGGGAGGGCTGGAAGCAGATTATGAAGATGGAAACACCAGCGACACGTTTATTGCCGGCATCTTGGGATTTGCCACAGCAGCATTACTGCTTATTAATCTCTTCACGATTCTCGGCCAGCTTCCTCTCCTCGATCCGCGTATCGCCACCATTCCTCCTCTCCTTCCCGTTGCAAAACAAAGCCTGCTTGCGGCAACCATGATTTCATACCAACATTTTTGGTTCACGCTGCCCGCACTTTTGCTCATTGTCACAAGCTTTATCGGACGAAAAGAATAAATACATCTGTATGAAGAGCTGTTTTGTCAACAAAATATCCCTTCCAAAATTACCCAAAAATCTGTACAAGATGCTTAACACTTCTTTCTTTTGAACCTATGAAGCATTTCATTCGCAAGTTCACCATCTTCGCAACTCTTGCCGCAAGCAACCTCGCCATAGCCACCGCCTCTGCTCAAGGATTCGGAGGCCCCATTCCGCCAGCTCTTCCCGGTTCGCCGGATCTTCGGGCAACAGTGACAAGTATTCTCAGTCAGGTGCTGAATTTTCTGGCGCTTCTTGCCGCAGTCGTCATCGTTATTGCCGGCATCCGTCTCATTATTTCTCAAGGAGAGGAGGAACAGAAAGAAAAAGCAAAAAAGACCATTACTTATGCAATCATCGGTCTCCTCGTCATTCTCTTTGCAAAAGCCATCGTGCTCTTTATAACGTCACTAGGGTGAACCTCGTGCCGGGGGCTTTTTTAAGCAGGTTCGATTTGTGATGCCGGAAGGACAACCTCTTTTGTTACGGAAAGAGATTTTTCTTCCGTATACTTGCGAACAACAATGGACTGTTGTGTGATGATCGTCACTGCATTCATAGGAATCGGCGTTCCCCACCAGAGGAATCTGCGCGGGAATAACCATTGCACCAAAAAGAATTGCGTATGAAATTGCACATCACGACACACACCGAGCATTCGGCCTTCTTCTGTGACAATCGGCTGGCCGAGCACATGCCGTCCTTCGTCGAAAAGCATTTGCAAACGGATAATATCTCGCAGAGGCCCAAGCGCTTCGCCATCACGCACCCACACGTATTTTCCCCATCGCACAATATGCGAAGTGGGAAGAAAAATATCAGGTGAAAACCATCCACCTGTTGTGATAAAAAATCCTTCGATTTTCCCGGTATCCGGATGGATAAGGGGTTCTTCCACTGTTCCCAAAACTTCGGATGAATGTTCATCGAGTACGGGAATGCTCTTTTGCATCGTGAATCGCACTTGCATCTGATAACATCATATCATGCATCTGTTTTCTGGATCTTCTCACCCAAAACTTGCACAGCATATCGCAGATGAACTTGGTATTTCTTTGGGGAATATGCAGCGTAAACGCTTCAGTTGTGGCGAGCATTACGTAAAGTACGACGAATCAGTGCGCGGAAAAGACGTCTATCTCTTCCAAACGGCAACGACATCTCCGAATGATGATCTCATTGAACTCTGCCTGATGTGCCAGGCGGCAAAATTAAGCTTCGCGCAAAAAGTGCACGTGATTCTCCCCCACTTCCCCTATGCCAGACAGGATCGTGTGACCGAACCGCGCGAACCCATTTCGGCCAAACTCATCGCACACCTTCTTGAAACGGCAGGCGCGGATCATATGATTCTTCTCGATATTCATTCCGATCAAATTCAGGGATTTTTCTCGATTCCCACAGACGTGCTCTACGCACGACCGATTTTTACGGAATACCTGCTCGCAAAAAATCTCACAGAATGCGTCATCGTGGCGCCGGACGTCGGCGGCGCAAAGCGTGCAAAGAAATTTGCCGAGACATTGGATGCCGATATCGCCATTCTCCATAAGAGCCGACCGGAACATCATATAAGTGAAATTCACAACATCATCGGATCCGTGGAAGGAAAATCCTGCATCATCTTCGATGACATGATTGATACCGCAGGAACGCTCATCGCTGCCAAAAGCGCTCTTCTCAATGCAGGAGCAAGCGACATCTACGCAATGGCCACTCACGGTATCTTCTCCGACCGCGCCATCGAACGTCTGTCGCAAGCAAACTTTAAGGAAGTCATCATCACCAACAGCATTCCCCACCCCGAAAATCTCTTCCAGAACCTCACTGTCCTCTCCATCGCTCCCCTCCTCGCCGAAGTCATCCGCCATGTGGAAAGAGGAGAAAGTGTGACGAATATTTATTCGGACGAAATGAGATTGCCACAGCGAACATGAGACCTCGACATTATCAGGCTCCCGAAATCGAACGCTAGCGCCGCCTCGTGGCCTGCCACGCGAAGCTCGCCGCAGCGAGCGAAGTGTGGTGGGCGATTCAGGACTTGAACCTGAGACCTCGACATTATCAGTGTCGCGCTCTAACCAGCTGAGCTAATCGCCCTACGAGTACACGAGTTTTGAAAGAATATTCTAGCGCTGATCTGGTTAGAGCGCGACACGTCGCGTTCTTTTTATGGCTCGTACCGCTATCGCGGATACTCGACCCAGCTGAGCTAATCGCCCACGAGTACATGAGTTTTGAAACAATATGGGCAGCACCGCTTTGAGGCAAGTCCAAGACCGATCCTTCGCTTATCGTTTTACCCAATCCACAAACTGCTCCCAGGAAACAGTATGAGGATATGATTTTCCATCACGGATGATATCAGATACTTCGTGACGAGCGGCATCGTAGGTGAAATCCACCACAGAATCCCCTGCTCCAGATGCAAAGGCGATGGAATGCACTTCAAAGGAATGCGCAGCATTCGCGACGAAGCGTGTTGATGTGAGAAACATCCCTCCTGCATCACGAAGAAGTATTCGCAAACGCGTATCCAATTCCTGCGACGACAGTGTCGGACGTGTTTCTGTTTCGACAAAAACATCATCAGACACTCTCTGTTGTACTTCCTTTCGGATTCCAATCGCATCGAGAGACGAGAGAATAACGGGCGCATGCGTATGTGCAAGTTCCTTTAGGGCAGCCGAATACCACTGTGTTCGTTCAACATATCCGCGATCGGCAAACTGCTCTAAAAACGGTAAAAGGATCGCGACGTACTCTGTAAAAAACTCTTCTCGATTGTCTTGAGACCATATCTCCTGATCAAGACGTCTAGCCCAAACATCGATAAATAGAGCAGACGGAACAGAAGGATGCCCACTATCGGCAAACGGAAGCAGTGTTGTTTGTAAAAACTGTACTACATCAGATGCAGAAGAATCAGATATCCACACATGCGCAAGTGTCTGTGGATGATAGGACGCAAGCAGCCACAAAATAGGATTTATACGAAGCTCCTCCAGAAGAGCAATGCGCTGTTCTATAGCTGAAAAGCGGTGAACAAAGACAGGATCAACAGGGACCGCTTGCTCCCGGAAAAACCGAGGAGGCAGTCTCTTCAGTTTTTCCAAAAATCCCAAAGAATCTGGTGCGAATGCATCTGTATATGTCCACTGCATCCCAGCCGGAATAAGACCCACCACCTGACCGGATTTTTCGACCACAACAGGAGTTGTGAAACCGGCGATGAAGAGTTTTTCGGAAGAAGGTTCTACAAAAAAAGACCCATCAAGACCGGAAAGCGTAAGATCTCCGACGCGTATAGATACAAACCCCTGTGCCACAATCGTCCCTTCCGGATCTTTCAAGATGCTCTTTTCCGTAAGATGTGCAGCAAAAAGTGCGTGTGTCGCATAGACCGTCATGCTTGCAAGCAAACACAGTAGAATATGAGATCGATACAAGGAGAATGGGGCAGTAGGTTCCATATTGATTTTTCCTATCATTATAGCAAAAAAGTACAAAATTTTCAAGAAATAGACCTATACTACAGTTCATGCATATACTCGGTATCGACCCCGGAGTCGCCACTATCGGCATTGGCATCATTGAAATAACATCACCATATGACATCAAAGCTAAAGACTGGCTTACAATCCGTACAAAAGCCTCGACACTCTTTGCAGACCGTCTGCAGGAAATTCAGGATGACATCATGGGCATCCTCAAGGAGCATCACCCGGACATCGCCGTGATCGAACGGCTCTTTTTTGCAAAAAATAAACAAACGGCCCTGGAGGTTGCTCACGCACGAGGAGTGATCCTCTGCACGATATCACGCACTGTTCATCAGATTCTCGAACCATCACCTCCCCAGTGGAAACTAGCCATCACCGGAGATGGCAGCGCATCGAAAGAGCAAATTCAGCGCATGATACAAAGACAGCTTCATCTCTCACAGATTCCACGACCGGATGATGCCGCGGATGCACTGGCACTCGCTCTTTATGGAGCAACACACTCTTCACTTTTTAGGCAAAACCTCTGCCTGAATACGTCCTTCTGAAACACTCCATATACATCCACCAAAAATATCGCGTGAGTGTACTGTACTCAAGAACACCTGATAACCTTCAAGCATCCGAAGAACGCATTCCTGATGAATACAGTCGAGTTCAGAAAATACATCATCCAGAAGAACGATCGGTTTTTGTAAGCAGCGAAGTTCCACATAGGATAACTGCAAAAATAGCAATGCAAGAAAACAGAGCCGCTGCTGACCGCGGGAAGCGAATGTCGCGATGTTTCTTCCATTGACCTCACAGGACCAATCGTCGCGGTGCGGCCCGACACTCGTATAAAGAAGCGCACGATCGCGCGCACGATGATGGAGCAGGCATTGTACAAACTCTTTCTTCAGCAAATCGAAAGACCGCTCCGACGTCGATCGTTTCCATGAAAGTGTTATATTCTCCCATTCCACGCCAAAGCCAAGGAGCTCCTCTCGGACGGTCACATTCAATGTTTCAAGAAGTTCCAGTCGCGCCAGTATCAGAACACTCCCCGCCTTTGCAAGCTCCTCGTCCCAAAAATCGAGCTCGATTTCCTTAAGCATTCCTTGCGCAATTCTACGTAGAAGAGCATTGCGTTGTTTGAGAACTTTGCTGTACTGCAAAAACTCACGAAAATATTCCGGCAAGACCTGGCAGAGCACACGATCGAAAAACTGTCGCCGAATAGCTGGCGGACCGGAAAAGAGGGAAAGATCCTGTGGAAGAAAAATAATGACCGGAAAAGAACCGATAAATTGCGTGGAACTCACACGCACACCATTAATAAAAAACGCTTTGCGACGTGGAAAGCGCTGAAAAACACATTCGAGCATTTTCATAGTGGAGTCGACATATTCCACCATCCCTTGCACGCGAAAGTGCGTCGCATCCCACAAAATCATATCTTCATCATTCGTAGAGCGGCAGGATTTTGTAAGAGCCAGAAGAGCAATCGCTTCAAGAAGATTTGTTTTCCCGGATCCATTCTCCCCATGAAAAAGGTGCAATTTCTGCTCTGGAGCAAAAAGCAATTCTGTCGAAGAATAATTGCGAAACTGCTCAAGAGTAAGAGAGCGCAGCCGCATACTTCACAATGCAGAGGATAGAAGCACTCGTACTTCTGCGAAGAGTAATCGAATAATCTGCAAATAATTTTCCCGATGAATATATGATAAAAGTTGGTCTTCTGTCACCCACGCATACTGATTCACTTCGTGTTCGTCTACACAAATAGCCGCGTTTTTGTCTGCAAGCGCGAAAAAGAAATGGATCTTTTGACCACACACATTATCTGCACGAAAACGCCGGTACGACTCCGGAAAGTCGTAGGAGTATGCATGCGTACTTTCTCCAAGAACACGCACTGGGGCAATTCCTGCTTCTTCCTGAAGTTCACGCAGTCCTGCTTCTTGTATTGTTTCTCCTTTTTCCACCCCTCCTTGCGGCAACTGCCATGCATCATTTTTCCGAGGTTTATGTAAAAGAAGAATACTGTACAGTTTCTCATCACATCCCGCAGACGAACACACCGATTGTTCCCGAAGCAGAAACACCGAAGCCGCCTGTCTATACACTTCTTCAACCATGAAAAGATAGTCTATCACCTATTACCTACAACCTATCACCTAATTTGAGTGCTTCTCTTCTTTCAGTTTCATTTTTGTTTGCTTACGGCACTCTGAACAATATTTCTCTACGGAAAAATCCTTTGGGGATTTGCCCTTGTTATTCTGTTTATGCAGACGCACGGTTCCCACTCGCCGCCGACATTCGGCGGATGAGCAGATCATGGCGTAGACGGTGCGCTTTCCTCTGGGCATAGGGCCAGCTTAACGCTGGAAATTCCAAATTCCAAGCACCAAATTTCAAAAGTCGCACGTATTCTTGTTTTTTAGAGGAAATTGCAGCTTAATTCTCTTCAAGATAGTGAAAAAGACTGTTTGCGGCAACGGAGCCCTCTCCGGCAGCGGTTGTGAATTGGGCAAAATGATTGGAGCCGGAACTTAAGTCTCCAGCGGCAAATATTCCGGGGATACTCGTGCGCATGCCCTCATCAACCTTCACATGCCCTCGCTCATCAATGTCACACCCAAGTTTCTTTGCCAGAACCGTATCTGCATCGGCGCCAATCTCCATGAAGACGCCCTGTACATTGATCATGTCCGATCGCTCAAAATCTTTATCCAAACGAACGCCCGTGACCACCTGATCTCCCAAAACTTCCACGACGTTTCGCTCCAAAACGAACACGACATTATCGCGTGCCTTTACGCGATCCACCCAGTACGGCTCTGCGCGAAATTCCTTGCGACGATGAATGAGATACACCTTATTTGCCACCTGCGCAGCGATTGCCGCACCTTCTACAGCCGCGTCCCCTCCTCCGACGACTGCCACATCTTTTCCTTTGTAGAAGTATGCATCGCATGTTGCGCAGTACGTTACACCTTTGCCCGAAAAATCCTCTTCCCCTGGAACACCGAGTTTTCTGTTCTTTGTTCCCGTCGCAAGAATCACTGTTTTTGCCTCCGCGGTCTCGCCGCTCTGCAATGTCACACGAAAGCCCTTATCCATCTTTTCTACAGTCTCCACACGTGCATTTTTATGTTCCACTCCATCAAAACTCAACGCATGCTCCTTAAATTTCTCCATCAGATCAGGCCCTGCAATATGAATAATGCCAGGCCAGTCCCCCACCTCCGCAGCCGCCATCCCCGTTCCTCCCTCTTTATCACCAATAATCAATGTGGAGAGCTTATATCGCGCCGTATAAATCGCCGCCGTATACCCGGCGCACCCCAAGCCGATAATAATGACATCGTACATGTCGCTCAGCTTACTGGAGTCTGCTTACAGAAAAAAGATACACCATAATACACGCACAAAAATGATCAAAAAGTCGCGAAGCGGAAGCTTGCTTCCGCTGGAGCGACACTAAGTTATACCCATCCTCTTTTTCGCATCGTTTCCAACATACGCTGCACGCCAACGGAAAATGCTGCCTGACGATAGGAAATGCGATGACGTTGTGCCTCATGCCGAACCGCGGTAAAAGCGGCGAGCATGATGCGTCTAAGATCCTCTTTAACCTGTTCTGTCGTCCATTGCCTGCCAGAACGGCCTTGCGCCCACTCAAAGTAACTCACGACCACACCGCCCGCATTCGCCAGAACATCTGGAATGACCATGACGCCGCGCACATCTAAAAGAGCATCCGCTTCTGGAGTCGTGGGACCATTGGCAAGCTCCAGAACATACTTCGCCTCAATACGCGCCGCGTTTTCTTCCGTAATGACATTATCAAGCGCGGCCGGAATAAGAATATCGCACGGTAATTCCAAAAGTTCCTCGTTCGTCACGCGCTGTACATGATCCAATTTCATCTTTTCAATATCACATACCGACCCTTTGCAATACTCCCCTGTTACAGAACCCGTATGCTTCTTGTATTTCTGAATCCGGAATGGATCAATGCCATCGGGCGAATAGATTCCTCCTTGAGAATCCGACACCGCAACGACATTGTATCCCGCACGATGCAAAAAGAGCGCCATATGAGCGCCGGCATTTCCAAATCCCTGAATCACCACGCGCAATTCTGTGGGATTAAGCGCGCTGAAGTTCACAAGTTCTTCGAGAATGAAGAATCCCCCGCGCGCCGTAGCCGTATCACGACCTGGAATTCCGCCATACGACAGAGGTTTTCCTGTGATAAATCCGGGCGCATAGACATCTTGCTTCCGCTCATATTCATCGCGCATCCACGCCATGATATCGGGATTCGTATTCACATCAGGCGCAGCACAATCGCGATATGGACCGAGAATATTGATGAATGCGCGTACATACGCTCGCGAGAGTTCTTCTAATTCCCGACGAGTGAGCTTTTTCGGGTCGCACTGCACTCCGCCTTTTGCTCCTCCAAAGGGAATATCGGCAAGAGCCGTCTTGATGCCCATAAGAGCCGCAAGAGCCTTTACTTCTTCCTCATTCGCATCGGGATGGAAACGAATGCCCCCTTTATACGGCCCGCGCGCATTGTTGAACTGCACACGGAATGCGGGAAAAATAGCTTCCGATCCATCATCTTTTACAAGAGTCAATTCACATCTATGCACATGCTGCGGCTGCGACAGGAAGGCAATTTCCTCCGAGCATAAACCCAAACGTTCAATCGTCTGATCCAGCGTCGTACGAAACCGGGTGTAGGGGGTGACAGGTAATGTGATTGAAGAAGTATTCATAGGGCAAGTATAGAGGTTGAATGGTGCCGGGGGAGAGACTCGAACTCTCATTCCTTGTGGGAACGCGATTTTGAGTCGCGCGCGTCTACCGGTTCCGCCACCCCGGCTAATTCTGATAAATACTAACGTTTTCCGCCTGTAGATAAAAGCAAAAAGCGGTAAAATGGAATCCTCCCTTATGAATCAGTACTCCACTTTCGTCTTCGAATCCACCGCTTTTGACGAGCGTTCGGGAAAAGTGCATTTGCATTATAGTATAGATGGAAAAATACACTTCGATGAAGTTGTGCAACTTCCGCGAAAAGGCATGCGGAAAAAGAACATTGATCCAGAGCTCTTCGATCGAGCACTCTTCAACCTGCACCTGATTGGCGGCATCAGTTACTACAAAACCTTCTGCCCGAAGGAAATCATTATCAAATCAGGAACGCTTTCTAAAAGCCAGGCTCTGTTCTGGAATGAGCTCTATGAAAACGGCCTCGGGGAATTCTTCTACTGTAATAATATTGATTTTCAGGATCTTATTCATTTTCCATATACAGAAAAGGATGCACCGTCTTACATTCCTTTTGCGCCAGAAAACACAGAAATTATTGTTCCCATCGGGGGCGGAAAAGATTCTCTCGTGAGCATAGAACTCCTGAAAGCCTCTGGGCATGCGTGCCTCGGACTGCGTATGGGAAAGCATCCGCTGATTAC
Organism: Candidatus Peribacteria bacterium RIFCSPHIGHO2_02_FULL_49_16; assembly: GCA_001788955.1. Classification (GTDB taxonomy): domain Bacteria; phylum Patescibacteriota; class Gracilibacteria; order Peribacterales; family Peribacteraceae; genus 2-02-FULL-49-16. The sequence continues at coordinate 57,678 of MFXT01000026.1, forward strand.
TGTGCTTGCGGAGAAAGCAGGAATTCCTCTCCTCGAAATTTCCCGCACACTCGCGCCGGAACTTTTTACGCTTCATGAAAAAGGCGCCTTAAACGGCCACGTTCCGATCACCGCTTACGTTTCATTTCTCTCTATTCTCACGGCCCTGCTCTACGGCCACTCCACCGTTGTTATGAGCAACGAGCGCAGCGCAAACGTCGGTTCTCTCATATACAAAGGAAAAGAGATCAATCATCAATGGAGCAAAGGGTTCTCCTTCGAAAAAGCATTGCAGCAGTACTGCAAAGAATTCATCACGCCCGATATCCGCTATTTCAGCCTTCTTCGTCCTCTAAGCGAACTCTCGATCGTCAAACAATTCACACGCTACCCGCAGTATTTCCCCTATTTCACAAGCTGTAATACCAATTGGAAAATTTCAGGAAATTATCAAGAAAAACGGTGGTGCAATATGTGTTCCAAATGCGCATGTATGTTTGCACTCTTTTCCGCATCTATGAGCAAAGAACATGTTCTCGAAATATTCGGGAAAAATCTCTACGAGCATGAAGAAACTCTTCCCCTCTTTCGTAAACTCCTCGGCAGCGAAGGATGGAAACCTTTTGAATGCGTTGCACTTCCACAAGAGATGCAGGCGGCATTTATTCTCGCCAGAGAGCGAAACGATTGGAACGATACATTGGTCATGCAACGGTTCTTTACAGAAGAACTTCCACATCTCTGTCAAACAAAAGAACTCGTCCAGGATGTTCTCAAGCCCGTCTGTGACCACAGCATACCGAATGAATTCTCCACTATCCTTTCCTCCATCATATGATCTTGAAAGATCTCTATGGAAAGAGGGTATGCATTGTGGGATTTGGTAGAGAAGGACGGAGTGCTCTGAATGCTTTAAAAGAGAAATGTGAAGTAACTATTGCGGATAAAAATGAAAAATGTGAAACAAATCTGAAATGCCAAACAGGAGAAAATTATCTGAAACACTTGGAGCAATTTGATGTAATTGTAAAGTCGCCTGGAGTGCCACCCTGTACCGAATTGGATGCTGTCAAAGATAAGATCACATCGGGAACGGCATTATTTTTAGAAGAAGCACAACATACGAATCATATCGTGATCGCAGTAACAGGATCGAAAGGAAAGAGTACAACCGCCTCACTCATTCATCACATACTGAAAACAGCAGAGAAAAGATCCGTTCTTCTTGGCAATATCGGCACACCGGCACTGGAACATTTGGATGATTTGAAAAATTCTGAACCAATGTACTTCGTCATGGAGCTTTCCAGTTATCAACTCATGAATATCACTTGCAGCCCACACATTGCCGTCATCACCAGCTTCTTCCCGGAGCATCTCGATTATCATGGATCACTGGAAGCCTATAAAGAAGCAAAGAAGAATATCGCTCGCTTTCAGAAAGACGGGGATGTAATTTTTTACGCAGACACTCCCAAAGAAACTCAAGACATTGCAAAGATGTCACGAGGAAAACACATGCCGTATGACAAAAAAGATGTTGTTTCAGTGATAGAAGACTTCGGATGTCAGCTTCTTGGAGAACACAATATTCATAATATCGCCGGTGCATGGAAAGTTGCTCACCATCTTGAACTTCCAGAGGAAACGACGATACAGGCCATTCAATCTTTCGCGCCACTCCCTCATCGTCTGGAAGAAATTGAAACATATGATGGAATTCGATGGATCAATGACAGCATGTCCACAACCCCAGAGTCCACCATCGTCGCAATCGAAGCATTCGATGGAAACATCGATACCCTCATTCTCGGCGGCCAAGATCGTGGACTGGATTTTACCCACCTCATCGAACACATTGCTTCATCTGCTATTCAAACAGTAATCTGCCTCCCGGGCTCTGGCCACCGTATTGCCAATGATCTCAAAAAAGCCAATATCCATACGATCATTGTCGCTTCACTGAAAGAAGCTATCCGGCATGTGCTACAAAAACCCCTACAACCCATAACCCATAACCTACAACCTATTTGCCTCCTCTCTCCAGCATCACCAAGCTACAATCAATTCAAAAATTTCGAAGAGAAAGGAGCGGCGTTTAAGAAGTATATTACGAAATACTCGCCTTCACTCGCATCGTCGAAATAATCGCGGCACGTTCAGCCTCGTCGAGTTTCATCGTGATGTACTTCACGGTATCTTTGAAATTGGGAATGACAGTATATTCCAATGCATTCACGCGACGGCGTGTTGTCTCAAGCTCCACAGCCATGTTCTCCACCTGCTTCTCAATCTCCGCAAGTTGCAAAAGCAACTCAAACACCTGCTCAAAGGTATCGATGGCATTATCCAAAAGTGCATTCGTTGTAGGCGCCCCATAGGTTCTGATTTTCCCCTCTCGTCGAAGAGTAAAGATGGGAATTCGTACACTCATGACGCTTTTTGTCTCGACATGAAGCTCCATCGTTGCATTTGGACTGGAAAGTGCATTTGTCATCGCATTTTCCGGCATCCAGGAAGAGGCCAGAAGAAACTGACGAAATGCTCTGCCAAGATCTTCTTCCACTTTCTGTCGCAGCTCTTTTGCCCGGCGCACTGTGCTTAAAAAAGCCTGCATAAGTCCATCCTGTTTATCTTTCAGCAGCTTATGACCTCTCTGCGCCGATTTGGAACGGCGCTTGAGATCCATAAGAGCCATTCGTGTGGGATTAACTGCGAGAATTGCCATGCATGTACTTCTTAATATGTTCGGACTTCACACGCTTGAGCTCGCTCTCCGGAAGCTCTCTCAAAAGACTCCAACCCAAATTCAGTGCATCAAAGATGGATCGATTTTCCTGATCTCCCTGTCGAATGAATTCATCCTCAAATCGCTTCGCAAATTTCAGATACGCTTTATCCGTATCACCTAAAGACGATTCTCCCAAAATCACCGCCAGTTCGCGCACTTCGACTCCTCGCGCATATGCGGCCGTCAGCTGATTATCCAAGCCTTTGTGATCCTCACGAGTACTTTTTTCGTTCTGCACGCCGGGCTTTAAGCGTGATAATGATCCCATCGGAATCACTGGAGGATAAATCCCCTTCTGATTTAAGTCGCGATCAAGACGGATTTGCCCCTCGGTAATGTATCCGGTCAAGTCCGGAATAGGATGTGTCACATCATCTTCCGGCATCGTGAGAATCGGAATTTGCGTCACACTCCCTTTTCCTCCTTTTATTCGACCGGCACGCTCGTAGAGCGTCGCAAGATTTGTGTAGAGATATCCCGGATATCCACGACGGCCTGGAACTTCCTTTCGTGCAGCAGATACTTCACGCAATGCCTCACAGTAATTCGTCATATCGGTGAGAATCACCGTTACGTGATACTCCTTCTGAAACGCAAGATATTCCGCAATGGTCAAAGCAATACGCGGAGTCGCAATACGTTCCACAACCGGATGATCCGCTGTATTAAGCAGAAGAACAGCACGCGACAGGGCGCCGCTGCGCTCAAATTCGTTACGGAAATATTCCGCTTCCTCAAACGTCACACCCATTGCACCAAAAACCACGGCAAATTTCTCCTCGTTTGCTCCCTCCCTCTCGCTTTCCATTTCCTGATCACACATCTTCCCCTGCTCCACTTCTTCATCCTTGAGCACACGCGCCTGTCGTGCAATCTGCGCTGCAAGCTGGTTATGCGGAAGCCCTGCACCGGAGAAAATAGGCAATTTCTGACCGCGAACCAATGTATTCATCACATCAATGGTGGCAATACCCGTTTGAATAAAATCGTCCGGGAATGCGCGCGAATAGGGATTGATCGGCGCACCATTGATATCGAGTTTCATCTCCGGCACAATTTCCGGCCCATCATCCACAGGCTTTCCTGAACCGGAGAAGACGCGACCAAGAAGATCTTCGGATACTCCAAACTGGAACGTGCGACCAAGAAAACGAACTTTTGTTCCTTCGATGGTTGTTCCTTGAGCAGATTCAAACAGCTGCACTACTGCCATCCCTTCTCGTGCCTCCAGAACATTTCCCAACCGCACACTTCCGTCAGGCAGTTCTATTTCACAGAGTTCATCGTATACAACATTTTCCACGCCTTCGACAATCAGGAGAGGACCTGCGATATCCGTAACGGTTTTATAAGCGGTAGACATAGATGAGGGATTAGGAAGTTTTGAGGGCAGTGATTTGGCTAATAATCGTCTTCTCCAGAGCAGAAAATGCGTCGTCGATCTCCTCTTCCGGAATGAAGCTGGCTTTTGCAATATCTTCCTTTACAGGTAATTTCTGTAATTTTGAGAAATCAAACTCTTCCTGTTCCATCAAAGGGAGCGCCGTATCTAAGAAGAGCAGAATGCATTTAAGAAGAAGATATTGTTTTCGCAAAGAGCTTCGCGCATCAATCGGATCAAATCCATTCTGGAAAAGGAAATCCTCGCGAATCATGCGTGCAACCTCCAATGTCAGCTGTTCCTTTAAAGACAGCGCATCCATTCCCACGAGACGAACAATTTCTTCAAGTTTGCTTTCTTCTTGCAAGAGTATCTGTGTACGGGTGCGATTACTCGTAAAATCTTCCGCAACTTTGCTTCTGTAATACTCTTCCAGATTATCCAGATAGAGCGAATAGCTTTGCAGCCAGTTGATCGCAGGGAAATGCCGCTTATAAGCAAGCTTTGCATCGAGCGCCCAGAAGACTTTTGTCACGCGCAATGTATTTTGCGTTACCGGCTCGGAGAAATCTCCTCCCGGCGGAGAAACCGCTCCAATGACAGAGAGCGATCCGCTGCGGTTATCGGAACCGAGACAATTCACAATGCCGGCGCGTTCATAGAATCCTGCCGTTCTTGAACCCAAGTAGGCCGGATATCCTTCTTCACCCGGCATTTCCTGCAATCGTCCAGACATTTCTCGCATCGCCTCTGCCCAACGGGAGGTACTGTCCGCCATGAGCGCAACATCGTATCCCATATCACGGTAATACTCTGCAATCGTAATACCGGTGTACACACTCGCTTCCCTGGCAGCAACCGGCATGTTACTGGTATTGGCGATCATTACCGTTCGTTTCATTAAAGGCTCACCGGTATTAGGGTCTGTAAGATGTGGAAACTCGACCAGAACGTCTGTCATCTCATTTCCCCGCTCCCCGCAACCGATATACACAATCACCTGCGCATCAGAATACTTGGCCAAACTTTGCTGTGTCACCGTCTTTCCGGAACCGAATGGACCCGGAATCGCTCCAGCTCCTCCTTTTGCAACAGGAAATAACGTGTCAAGAATACGCATACCGGTAACAAGAGGTGTATTAGGGAATGTTTTCTTCTTCACAGGACGTGGAATACGAATCGGCCATTTCTGCATCAATAAAACTTTCTCTTCTCCATTCTCTGTTTTGATGACAGCAATTGTGTCTTCTACGGTAAAGGAGCCCGATTTGATAGACAGGATTTTTCCATGCACATGTGGCGGGACCATCACACGATGCTCAATAAGTGTCGTCTCCTGTACAACACCAAGAATATCCCCGCCTTGTATGATCTCTCCTTCCTTCTTTCGTACTTCAAAATCCCATTTTTTGGAACGATCCAAACCTTTCGTCTCAATGCCGCGCGTGATAAACGGACTCTTCGCCTGTTCCTCGATCACCTGTAAAGGTCTTTGAATACCATCGTAAATCGATGTCAGAAGTCCCGGTCCAAGTTCTGCGGACATAGTGAGCCCCGTACGTTCCACAGGTTCACCAGGGCCAATGCCTCCCGTCTCTTCGTAAACTTGAATGGATGCTTCTTCGCCGTGCATTTCAATCACCTCACCCACGAGTCGTTCTTTTGAAACACGCACAACTTCGTACATTTTGGCATCGCGCATGCCCTTGGCAACAACAAGTGGACCGGAGACTTTAGTAATAATGGGAGTAGACATAGGAGAGAATTGGACGGCTGAATAATGAAGAATTAGGTAAGAATGTCGGAACCGACCGCCCGTTCCACAAGACGTTTGAGACGAGCCAAACCATATCCGGATGACCCCTTGTGAGATGGGAGCGGAATAATAGCAGGAAGTGCACCTTTCACGAGATACTTTTCATCATCGGGAGTTATGGATGTCATCAGGTCTTCAGTCACAAATACCACCGCATACTGATTGCGTTCCACGCCGTCACCCCCTGTTATCATCTCTTTTTTCAAACGAAAAACCTCTTCACGTGCTCTTGCCGTATCGGATACCGCAACAACCTGCACGCCGAGTAGTGCAAATCCGGACACTGCTTCGGTAGAACCGACGATGGCGATGCCATATCTATGGGACATTATGCAGAAACGTAATGAGATCCGGATAGAAATCTTGGCAACATCTCTCGCAGTTCTTCTGCAGGCAAATTATTGCGCTTGGCAATGAAGAGCGATCGCAGAAAATTGAGTTGAGAAAGTACCGTCACGGCAAAGGCAAAAAGCGGCTCGATCGAGAGCGCTTTATTCCACATTGGAGCAATATATCCGGCAATCACATGCGATATATCCTGCTCGAAAAGTAATGGATTTTCTACAAGAAAATCCAGAGAATGCGGCATGTGATAACCGAATGCCGATCGATCCACGGCCCCCTGAAGAGATGCGATAGCATTTGTCTCCAAAGCAGATTCCTCCAGCGTTCCTCCAAAAAGGAAAGAAAACGGCGGAGTAATCGTTCCCTGAAGCACACGCAGTGCTGTGCGCAGATTTGTCAAATCAATGCGAAGTCGTGTGTATGCGAGAATGTCCTTTGATCCGCTCTCTTCAGCAAGACGCACCTGAATACGTGCCACCGCATCGGCAACGGCCGCATCTATTTCTGCGGGCGTGCAGGAATCCTGTACACGAAGAGCAGCCATGCACGATGCCAATTCCTTCGGAAATGTGTCACGGCGTTCTCCATGCATAACGGCACGCAGTTCTTCTTCAGAGAAGACCGATATGCCAGAAAGAAGTTTTCGACCGGTATCCTTCACCCATCCCCGTTCTTGTTTATACAAAAACGACAGAAGTACCTTATCTCCTTCAAGCCATACAATGTCGAATATATGCTTTTTTTGTTGTAAGGCTGCGATCTGCACTTCATGTTGTACCCACTGTTCGAGCGCGGATAGGATGTCTTCAAAGTGTGAAAGCCCTTGATCAATCACACCAGTACACGAAAGTTCCATCAAAATATGTTCCGCCTCTTCGATAGTCCGACTTCCGAGCAAGCGATCCTTATCCGTCTCATCGAGAAGATACCGCTGCAGCACACCTAATCTCCCGTAAGAGAAAGCGAAATGTTGTGCAATAAGAGGATGAGAAATCGTTATCATACTGTAGAAGAAAAGAGTCGCCCCCCTGTCTCCACTTCTGTTGCCGGACGAAGATAGGCAAAAACAAGGTGTTCAAATGTAAAATCTCTTTCTTGATCTCCCGTAATAAAGAGAAAACCGCCACGCGCAGTAATAGATTCCCCTACTACGATGCCACTCTTTCCCACGAGAAGCGTCTGAAGAATCCGCGCATGATCGGCGGCAGGACGTACCATGCCATTCTCCGGGCACTGCTGTATGCAATGAAAAAGAAATTGTTTCAGCGTGTCCGCAGTAAGAGCACAGAGGCGATCTATAACCTGATTATAGACAGAAGAGAGAATTTCCTGCTTCTTTTGAAGAAGTATATTGCGCTTCTGAAGCGAAAGTTGCATGGAGCGATGTATACGCTCCTGTGTCACATCTTTTTTAAAACGCTCTCTGAACACCCGTTTTTTTTCTGCAATTTCTCGTTCATTTTCCTCCGAATGCCGCCGCAGCGTATGCTGATATTCACGCTGCAACGTAGCAATCTCTTCGTCTGCCTGCGCTTTAATCGCCTCATGGATATCCTGTAAAGACATAAGAGAAGATAAAAATGAAAAACTAACCCAGGAGGCCAGCTTTAAAAGAATTAAGCATGAAGAAAGAGATAAGGAACCCAAGAAGAGCATAGGTCTCCACAAGAGCCGCCATCGTAATCACGCGACCCGCCAGCTTGTCATCCTTCGCAAGCATATGCATACCGGCCGCACAGACTTTTGCCTGATACGGAGCAGACGTCAAACACGTGAATGCCACAGGAAGACTTACAACAAAAAGTGTGATTCCCTGACTCAAGCTGATTACAACATCACCGTTAATCACTGCGCCATAATTAAAAATGAATAGCAGAGAGATCACCATGCCGTAGAGTCCTTGTGAACCCGGAAGCACCATGAGTGTAATGACCTTTCCGGCAAGTTCCGGCTTTTCTGTAAGCAAACCCGCACCGGCCTGACCAGTCAGACTCACTCCTATGATCGAACCGATACAGGAAAGGAATGTCGCCGTGGCGACGCCGAGAAACGCAAAAGCAAGACCCCATTGGATGCTACCGGCCATAGTCGTGCCCGCATTTTGTGCAAAAGCGGTAAGCGGAGCGAGCAGACCGAGAGTAAGAGCAAGAGATGTAGACGTTCTCATAGAAAAGAAAGGGAAAGAAGGTAGAAATGAAAAAATAAACTAGTGTAACGTTCGACGAAATGGAGAAAAGGCGCGACCGCCCCCTTCAAAGAATTGTGAGAAAAATTCAATGAACTGCAACCTGCCTGAATGAATAAAACTCCCCAAGGTATTGAGCGCAATACTCACCAGATGACCGCCGAGCAAAATGACAACAATAACCGGAATCGCGATAAACAGCGGAAAGAGTTTCCCGAGTTCGATGGCCAATTGATTCACCGCAAGTGCCAGTGCGCCCGTGACAAGCCCGAGTGCAAGGATGCGCAGGTAACTCAAGACATTACTCAACATGCTCACGGCAAAATTTAGGACGCCAAGCAGCCCTATAAACGGACGCAGATACCACACGGCTCCATATCCCTTCCCCCACACAAGAAGCGCAATGGCGGCATACAACGTGTATTGTGCCACATCTGTGAGAGACTCGGGTGCAAATACGAAGAAAAGCACAGTCCCCAAAAGAACATGGCTCGTGAAATCCTGCCACAAAGCCGCGGCACGCTTGCCATGAATCCACTTATGGAGCCCTGCAAGAAAGATACCAAAAAAGAGGTGTGTGATCCCAAGAACGAGCGATAAATTCTGCAGGAATGTAATGCCGGACTCCACACCCAGATTCCAGATTTGTCCCCGAAAGAGCACCGTTCCATCTATTGTCTGTTTGGTGAACACAGAAGGAACCTGTTCGGGAAGAAGTCCGAACCATCCGCCAAAGAGAATGCCTATCAAAAACGTGACGATGCCACCAAGAAACAGCAACCACAAAAGAGGAATTTCTTCAGGTGATTTGCGTAGTTTCAAAAGAACGCCGCCAAAAAGAAGCGCGAGAACGAGGCCGTATCCCGCATCCGTCAGACAAAGTGCGAAGTATAGCGCAAAAAACGGTGCAAGCATCGCTGTCGGATCAAATTCAGACGATAAAGGAAGTCCGTACAAATTCGTCACACTCTGAAATGGCGTGATCCATCGGGGATTTTTAAGAAGCACCGGCGGCTCTTCATCCTTTACGATGGGCAGCCGCAAAATTGCCGTCGCAGGAGCACTGGCTTGGATTGTGCGTTCGAGAAATGCAACTCGCGAACGGGGAACCCAGCCCGTAAGGACGACCGATCCCCATCCTTCATCCAAAGAAGAACGCGCCCGATGACGCTCATCAATCCACCGCATATACATTTGAGCCAGAAGAAGGTTAGGAAGTTCCGAGGCCAATTGTCTGCGTTCTTCGTTATGTGTTTCTTTTTTACGCAAGAAAAGTTTTTCTTTCAGTATTGTCTCTTGTACAAGAGCACGCGGATTTCCCGGCAATTGTGGCAATTCCACAGAAGTCCACCCCCATTTCTTTGTGTGCTCTTCAAAAAGCGCGTGATCTGCTTTCCAAATAATAACATAAACATACGCAACACCGGCGTACTCGTGAACGATATGTATATCGCTCTGCGGACAGTGTGTATCGATGTCTTTTCTCCATGACAGAATGTGCTTCAGTGGAATCATTCCAAAGAGAAGAATTGTGGTTTCCGTCTCGCGAGGTTCATCGAGAGAATATGATAATGATTGCCAAAGCTGAAGAAGTGACCGCAAGTGATGCTGCTGCTGTATTTCCCTCTCCGCCTGCGCATCTTCTTCTCCAAGCACATGCAAACGATCAATGATACCACACACATCCGTGTGAAATGCCGCATGCGTTACTTGTTCCACAGTGAAAGGTGGACGAAGAGCGTGAAGCGCATCCTGCGACGCGAATTTTTTGAGAAGAGTGATCGCAAAATCGAGTTCCGCCTTTCGAAAATTTACTTCAACAGACGGCTCCCCCACACCTTCGATAATCTCCATAACTCCCTCCTCATGCAGGATATCAATAAGTTGCTCTCTTTGAGAGATATGTGTGAGGATTGCCACTTTCTGCATCGCAAGGACAGCCATAGATCACAATGATGAAAGAAAAGCAGGATCCTGTATGTGTGTCACAAGAGATGCCACCACTCCTTCTATCTTTCCTGCACAAGACTTTTCGAAATTCGCTGTCGTAGCGAATGCCTCCCGTACTCGTGCATCCAACTCCTGCTGCAATAGGTGTTTTTCCTCTGAAATACGCACGGAAAGCGCCTCCTCCTCTTCGGTAATTGCCGTCTGTTTTTTCTTCAAAAGAAGGCGTGTGTGTTCCTCCTCTTTCCGAAGAAACGCCTTTCTCTGCTCTTCGATACGTCCCTTCTGTTGCTCTTCGAGCATACGGACGGCAGAAATATCGGGATGCACAGTTCGGGAGATCTTTTTGGTTCCTGTACCGGACATACTGTAGATATGGGGAAAAACGCGCGGACTCTACTGACTTTAGTCAAAAAAATCAAGACTCCATACGCCCAACTTTCACTTTTGCCGGCCGAAGAACTCTTTCACCAAACAGATATCCTTCTTCGAGAATTTCGAGGACGATATTTTCCTCTCCCGGCCCCACAGCGAGAACCTCACAACATGTCGGATCGAGCGGTTTTCCAAGAACATCAATCGTTTTTACATCAAGCGTGGACAGCCATTGCTCTTGTCCATGAATAGCACTACACACTCCCTTCACCCATTCGTTATCTGCCAAATCTTGTGGAAGATGCGCTTTTGCCCGCTGAAAAGAGTTCAAGACAGGAAGCATCTTTATGAGAGCATCCTGAAGCGCGTAGCGCCGATGTTCTTCTGCCTCCCGTTCCAGTCGCGCACGAATATTCTGCACATCCGCTTGGGCACGCGCCGCCAGATTTTTAAAACGTTCGAGTTCCGCACGTAGATGCGTAGACTCATGATCTTTTTGCTTGCCAACCGCCGCTTTCTTCGGTTGCTGTTTCCCGGACATAAAAAGAGTATAACAGGAAATGTGTTATCCGCGCACCCTGCGGTACACTGCTCTCTATGCTTATCACAATCGGTGCCACTGTCGCCGGTCTTACCCTCATCATTAAAGGAGCCGACTGGCTTGTTCGTGGTGCGACAAATTTCGCACGTCATCTTCGCGTTTCCGAATTGACGATCGGTCTTACGGTTGTTGCCTTCGGAACATCCCTTCCCGAACTCGTGGTTAATGTCTTTAGCAGCATGAACGGTGCAAATGATCTTGCCATCGGAAATATTCTCGGAAGTAATATCAGCAATATTTTCCTTATCATCGCCATAGCCGCAATCATTGCCCCGTTGCATGTGCACACATCGACTGTATGGAAAGAGCTTCCACTTTCCCTGCTTGCGGCATGTGTCCTTCTTGTCATGGTAAATGATCACATCATCGATGACTTTTCTGTGGCACAATTGAGTCGGACGGACGGCATCACATTCCTCGGTTTCTTCCTCATTTTTCTTTGGTATACCTTTGGCATGCAAAAAGTGGAAGACGAGCATGAAAGTGAACAGCAAAATATCTTCATTTCTCTTGGCCTTATTCTTCTCGGCGTCATCATGCTTACCGGTGGTGGAAAGCTTACCGTCTATGGTGCAATGCTCTTTACGAAAACTCTTGGCATCTCACAGGCATTTGTGGGACTCACTGTCCTTGCCATCGGAACATCGCTCCCCGAACTTGCCACCTCCATTAATGCGGCAATGAAACAAAAAGCCGATATTGCTGTGGGAAACATCATCGGAAGCAACATCTTCAATATTTTCTGGATTCTCGGGATCTCTGCAACAATTAAACCACTGATATTTGAACCGGCTCTGAACATTGATCTCCTCACTATGATTCTCGCAACAATCGTTCTCTTTCTCACCGTTCACACCGGTCATATTCACCGACGCCTCCTATTTTGGAAACAAAAAGAGGGACATGTCATCGATCGCAAAGAAGGTATCCTCATGCTCTTTTTGTACGCAGGATATCTGGCATACGTAGGGTGGAGAGGATGATCACCTTATTATGGTGCCACGCATGGAACCGCGGGGTCTGCGATACAATTCTCCGCAGGCGGCTTTCCTTTCCACAGACAGGTTTGTGAATAGCGACAGGCATCGTCGGTCATTTGTTCCAATTCATACAGTACCTGTGCACTCGCAGAGGACGTTGTAAGAAAAATTTGATCCATGTCTTCAAATACGTAATCCAGGTCAAATTCCATCTCTTCACCGTTCACGAACATGCGCCATTCCCGATCTCGCTGGAATGTGAAATCCAATGAATCAAAAAAATCTCGCAGAATCAGGCCGGGTTTATGCTGGTGAATGATACGATCGATGTGATCATGAAGATGCAAATACGGATGGAGATGATCATGATCATCCTCTAAGCCGGACATATGTTCTTTTCCTGAAAAATCCACCTTCTCCCCATCCACCCACACCGCAAAATCCGCATGCGTGTGATTTGGATCCGGATTCTCTGTATACTGCCTCTCGCAGGCAAAAAATAGAATAGATAGACAAAAGAGGAGAGAAAAGCGTTTCATAAGAGAATTCATCATCTTAAAAAACTTTCCGTAAGTCAACATCATAGTCCATAATTTCTATCACTGCCACGGTAGCTCAGTTGGTTAGAGCGCGGGACTCATAAGCCCGAGGTCGGAGGTTCGATCCCTCCCCGTGGCACCACGTAAAATATACTTGCCAATCTTGGAACTACTTCTACCCGAACGTCAGCACCTTGTCCGATTCCTCAACGAGACGCAGGAGGTCGGTCATGGTTGAGACTGGGCAAGCCGCGCTTTCGGGCTGTGATCGGTTCTTGAGACAGCTTCCGCAGGCAAGGAGCTGACCTCCGAGAGCGGTGAACTCTTCGACCTTCTTGGAAACGCCAAAGCGTTCCGTGTCGGGGATGCGCTCGAGTTCCACTCCCTCGCTCAAAAGAAAGATACGCACGTCGTGCTTTGCTTTCCGCGCCGTGATCGCGAGCCGCAGCGCGTTCCAGACGCGCTCGGGTTCGTTCGATTGCAGGATGATGCCCAGCTTCATGAAGTGTCAGGAGAGATCCTTTTTGCGCTCATCAAACTCTTTCTTGTCGATTTCTCCTTTGGCGTATCGCTCCTTCAGGATGTCGAGCGCGGAGTTTCCTCCCGCCGTACCGGAGCTGCGCGAGAGCCATTTCACGAGCGCGACGATCCCGGCGATGATGAGTACCCACCAGAGGATCATGAAGATCATGCCGAAGGGCGCGAAGCCACTGAACCCGTATCCCATCATGGACGACATCGTATCAGGAGTAGCGCCGTTTGACCAGCTTCCCATCATCGGAGAGTTGTTGTTCCAGCCTCCCCCCATCTTGCCGCCACCCATCATCCCCATCATGGGCATCATCATCCCCGCGTTCCCCATAGGGAGCGTTCCGTCTCCTCCGCACCCGCTCATTCGCTTGCCCATGACAACGTGCATCTGTTCTTCGCCTTCCTCGCCCATCATCCGTGTCATCATGGCGTTCATCGCCTCGTGCGCGTCGCCCGTCATCTCCCCCATGAAGTATTCACCGAGAGCGGCGAACTGCTCATCGGTAAGATCCTTGCACTCCACTTCTTCCCGCCCCATCTTCTGCCAGACTTCTTTCCCCTCCGCTTCCTCCTGCGCGGTATGATCGCCGGAGGGTGCCATCATCGCTTCCTGTGCGGAGGCGATGGGCGAGAGGAGGAGTGTGCCGGTGATGAGAGCGACGGAGAGGCGGTGGAGCATGGTGTGAGGAAGGAATGTCCCGTAGTATACACGCATGGACTTCGATTACACAGTCATCACAGGCAAAGACTTCGCTTCCGCGTTCGTAAGCGTGCAGGAGGAGATCTCGAAGGCGGGGATGCGCGTCCTTCACGTTCATGACGTGCAGGCGACACTCGCGGAGAAAGGTATCAACCGTGATTCGTACAAGATCGTGGAGTTCTGTAACGCAAAGTACGCGAGCGAGTTTCTCCGAACCGATCCCAAGATCGGTCTTTGTATGCCGTGCAAGATCAACGTGTATGTCCATGAGGGGAAAGTCTGGATCGTTGGGATGCGCCCCATTGTCCTCCCGCAGTTCTTCCCGCATGTCGATCTGGGAAATATGCCGCAGGAAGTTGATGCCATCGTGCGGTCGATCATCGACAAGGCGAAGTGAGTGCCGAATCCCTATGCGCCTTTGGTCATGTGCGGCTCTAACAGTGGTTTTACCAAAGAAGTGCGAATGTGTGGGTTGATCCTGATAGATCCTATGTCCAGTTCGACCACCAAAAGATATGATCTCTGATGACCCATCCCACCATTCGACTCGACAAGCAATCCTTACTTCTCTTTAGAGAAAAACCCGTGCTCACCCGTCTTCATATCCATAACGAAATTCTCCTGTGGGAACAGAAAATAGATAAAATCATTGGGAATATGATACTGATCTTCAATTTCCTGCGGCTGCCAGTCAAAAACTTGATAGATGCCAAGGACATCGATGCCACCCACGTAAATGGTATGAATCTTCGTTTCCTCTGGAAGCGTCTTTCGATACTCCGTCTCCCGATACGTATCGATAATATATTTTGGCTGAAAGTTATCCCACAAAATGAGCAACAAACGCGATCTCTCTTCAGGAGTAAACATATGAAATGCCGCATATCCGGGGCTGCTGATGGGATAATAAGGAATAAGATCCGTATCATCATGCTCTAAAATGTATTCGAGAGCTTCTCTGTACGCGAGTCCCCAATAATCCAGTTCGAATTTTCCTTCCACAAAGCGGTTTGGAATCGAGAAATAGATATATTCCAGTGGATGATTACGGATCATGAAGATGCCAGTCATGAAAAAACTTATGATGAAAAGACTGGAAACCGTAAGCGGCAAGCCGTAAGCGGCAAGCCCATTGCTTCCTGCTTTCAGTTTTTGCATAAGCCAGCGCACGCCAATAACACCAATGAGTAAAAAGGCGGGATAAATAAAGAAGAGATGGCGCCACGTATCAAAGATGCCGGCGCGAAGAATAATGACGGCGGCAATAGGACCAAAAAACCAGACAAGAAAAAGAAATTCTTCCTGTTTTTTGAGAATGAGCGTTGAAAGAGAACGTGCATAACGCATGAAAAAAGACGCACACCCAAGAAGAAAACACGCCGTATAAAGCAGTGGCGTCGAAATGAAGATCCAGACCGGAATCCAGTGCCACGGGTTGTAACCCAATTTCTCTCCCATATAGAAACCTCCCGGTCCTTTTGTGCTCATATAGCGGAACGCTTCGAGAAAATGTACAAAAGGATGCGTCCAGAGAAGAGGCCATAAACAAATCGTGAGAACAAACCACAGAACGCAATAAAAAAAGGACCATCGAAACGCATGGAGAAGACGCACACTTCTTCCTCCGGATTTCCCAACCCATGCCTGCAGAAAAAGAAACAAGACTGTCAGAACAGGGAGAAGAACGCCGGTCATGCGCAAACTCACAAGGAGCGCGCATGCAAGCGCGTGCGCAAACACGGTCAAAAGACGCCTGCGTTCGGAAAAACACAAGAGCGTATACATCGATAGAATAAAAAGTGACATCGTCGGAATATCACGCGAGTTGAAGAACGCATGACCAAAGAGCCGCGGGCTCAAAACAAGCATCACTGCGGGAAGAAGGCCCCAGAACCAACTCTTGAAATGTTTTCTTCCCAAAAGATAGAGAAAAAACACACCGAGATAAAACACCAAAAAACTTACAAAATGCCGCATGAAAAATACCTGCTGTGCATTCTTCACCGAAAGAACCTTTTCGAGTGTGTAAAGAAACAATTCAAAAACCGTACCGTGATACCGTCGCCCGGGATCCGTCGTCCATTCCTTCCCATAAAATACCGTCTCGTATGCTTCCATTCCCATCACATACTGCGTCTTTTCATCCCAAGAAATTCCATAATTATCGTGCACCAAAACACCGATCACCAATACCACGAGAAAAAACACTCCCACAACCATGGTTCCGTATTTTTCAGAGAACATACGCAGCGCTTGATACATCGCACTTCATTGTACGCGAGGAACTTTTCCATGCTACTCTTCTTGTATGCAGCAACAGAAAGCCATTCTCTTGTGTTTACACGGATGGGGAGGATCGAAAGAATCATTTACAGAATTACGGGAAGCATTGAAGGATGCGGATATCACCATCCTCACACCCGATCTCCCCGGCTTTGGAGAAGAATCAGAACCCCCACGACCCTGGAACACAGATGATTATGCCCTTTGGGCTGAAGAGTGGCTGGCTCGTCACCTGCAACCTACAACCTGCAACCTACAACCTCTTTACATACTTGGACATTCTCATGGCGGCCGCATCGCCCTAAAAATCGCGCACAATCAATCCCTACAACCTATCACGCATCTCTTCCTCTGTGCTGCGGCAGGCATTCGCCGTCCAAAACACACCAAGCGTATCATTGGCCTTACACTTGCAAAAACAGGGAAATTCGTGCTCTCTATCCCAGGATTCCATCTTCTTGCGCCTTTAGGAAAGAAATTTCTCTACAAGCTCTTCCGTGTCCACAATTATGAACGCGCAAGCCCGATCATGCGCCAAACGCTTATCAACGTCACTAAAGAAGATATCCTACCATATTTGGCACAGATCAATTGTCCGACAGACATCTTCTGGGGAGAAGACGACCGAATGACGCCGCTTGCAGACGGCATTCTGATGCACAAATCCATAAAAAACAGTGAATTCCACCATTTTTCCCACACCAGCCACCGTGTGCATCGGGATCGCGCAGAGGAGATTGCCAAGGTGATTCGCGCTAGAATAAGTCAGAAATGACCTCTGCTCTCCTCACCCTTCTCGTTCTCACCGCCTCTCTCTCTCCTCTCCTCACGTTTGCCGCACTCTGGCAAATGAAGGAATGGCGATGGGATCGATTGCGCGAGCATGTACGAGAAACAGGATGGGGACAACTGGTGGGAAAAGTACGACCGGCTCTGTTGCTACTTTTAGTCCTCCACATATTCGTTTCCAATGATGGATCTATCATTCTACTCATCCTCTTCGCATTCACAGGATTGAACATCCTGCAGATTTTTCTCAAAAAACAACGCTATCCCGTATGGACGAAGAAAGCCATCATGCTCATGGGAACATCCGTCATTATTACTGCAATAATCGGATATATAGTAGTCGAAAGGTTACTCGTTATTTTTGTTCCAATTTTTCAGCCTCTCATCCTCACTCTGGCCCTAACCCTTTTCCTTCCTCTAGATCGATTTCTCAAAAATCGAATACTGCAAAAAGCAAAAACTCTTCGCTCGCGGTTTCCTAAACTCGTTGTCATCGGCATCACGGGAAGTGTTGGAAAGACAACCACAAAAGAACTTCTCGCACATCTTCTGCAGGACAAAAAACCTCTCGTTACCCCGGAGCACGTCAATACCGAACTTGGTGTCGCAAACTGGATAATAGAAAAATTATGCGATGTACAACAATTGTCCGAACAAGTCGTGATTATCGAGATGGGTGCCTACTGCAAAGGGGAAATCGCCACTCTTTGCTCCATGACTCAACCAACAATCGGTATCATCACCATGATCGGTTCTCAACACCTCGGCCTCTTCGGATCACAGAAACATATCGTTGATGCAAAAGGAGAGCTCTTCGATGCTCTCCCCCATTCCGGCCGTGCATTCATCAATGCAGAGTCGCCTTTTCTCGATGTTCTCCGAAAAAAATGCCAATGTCCATGCAATGTCATCGAAAAAAAAACAATTCTAAAAAATCCCCGCTTTAATGCAGATATTGCAATAGTGGTGGCAAAATTCTTGGGTGTAAACGAGCAACAAGTGAACGAGAAACTCGCGACGTTCTCTCTGCCGAAACATACATTCTCTATTCGTAAGCAATCGAATATCACGATCCTCGACGATACGCATAACAGCAGTCCCGAGAGTTTTCGCGTCGCCATCGAATGGGCACGAATCCAGCCCCAGAAAGAAAAAATCCTCCTCGCCTCCGGCATCATCGAACTGGGAAAAGAATCTGATCGCATCCATGAAGAACTTGGCACTCTTGCCACCTCCGTCTTCTCCAAAGCTCTTATTGTCAACTCCTCTGCTGCCAAAGCCTTTGCAAAAGGATTTCAAAAACCCTTGTCGCCTATCCCCTGTCACCTATCCTCTCATTCTCTTCTCTGCTGCATCGGGCGCATTCCTCCATCTTTAATAAAAAAATTCCTTTCATAAGTTTCAATTTTCAATGCTCAATTTATCTTCTCCTATCAATCACACTTTCGCTCCTCACGTCGATACGTGTTATGTATTCCATGCTCTTTGGTTGGCAATGCAGCCATGGAAGTGGAGAAAGGGAAAAGAACAGGAGAAGCTTCGTGAAGCGCTTGAGCAGTACTTCGATGCAGACGTGACGCTCTTCGCCTCCGGACGCGAAGCACTTCTCGCACTTTTACAATCCCTCAAGGTCAAAGAAGGCGATGAAGTTATCGTACAAGGTTATACCTGTACCGTCATCCCGAATGCCATTCATGCCACAGGGGCACAACCTGTGTATGCTGACATTGATCCGGAAACGTTGAATCTCACAAAAGAAACTGTGGAGCCCCTCATCTCCAATCGCACACGTGCAATCATTTGTCAGCACACTTTCGGTATTCCCGCAGATACAGAAAAACTCCGGACACTCTGTGATGAGTACGCGATTCCCCTTATCGAAGACTGCGCTCACATCATTCCCGATGTCAAAGGACCCAAAGAAATCGGAAAATATGGAGACTATCTCTTCTTAAGTTTTGGAAGAGATAAGGCGATTTCTGGGATTGCCGGTGGAGCACTTGTGAGAAAGGGGCCACGGATGGCAGGCAAATTCCACATGCCAAATACATTCCAAATGCCACATTCCAAAACGATCCGTCTCCTGCTTTATCCTCTTATATATTCCTTTGCGCGGCCGCTGTATGGGATTGGAATTGGAAAAATGTTTCTATGGCTTTGCGGAAAACTCGGTCTTCTTGTCCCCATTATGACAAACAACGAAAAAAAGGGGCACATGGTCATGACTTTTCACGAAATCCCCAATGCCATTGCCGGAATCGCCGTTGCACAATTCCAAAAACTTCAGCTAATCAATGACCATCGTCGAATATTGACACAGTTATATTTGCAAGCATGCAAAGACAACAACTGGAAAACGCTTGATGGCATCACCGAAGATCTTCCCCTGCAAAAATTCCCCCTGTTCATTCAAAACGCAGATTCCATTCGCAATCAATTCAAAAAATATAATATCCATCTCCATGACGGTTGGACCGGCTGTACGATCATCACAGAAAGTGTTCATGCCAAGACCATCGAAAAACACATTTTGAATCTCCCGACTCATCCCACAATGACCAACAAACAAGCACAGAAGCTTATACGTTCTCTTAAAAACATTCATCAATGATCGCCATTCAACCAGCAACGGATTTGCAGACGTGGAATTCCTTTCTCGCATCTCAACCCTTTTCTCCTTTCTTGCAAAGTTTTGAAATGGGAGAAGTCTATCGGGATCTTGGTCAAGAGCCTATTCGACTGGAAATATGGGAAGATGGCAAAATCGTGGGAACGTGTTTTGGACATGTGGTACCGGCGAGGAGAGGAAGGCATTTGGCTATACCGTATGGACCAGTAATAGCAGCAAGCTGCAGACAGGAAACTGTACGCTTGCTCATGGAAGCATTAAAAGACAGTGCATCAACTCACCATTGTTCATTTATTCGTATAAGTCCCTTCTGGAAAAACAATTCTCCATACCAAATTCCCTATGCAAAATCTGCCCCTCTGCACCTCTTGGCAGAACACATTTGGCTCCTCGATCTGAAAGAAAAAACAGGGGAGGATATCTTGAAAGACATGCGAAAAACGACGCGGAACCTTATTCGTCGCGCCGAGAAAGAAGGGGTCCAAGTTCGCGCATCCGATGACCCGCTTCGCGATCTTCCCATCTTCCTCAAACTCCACGAAGAAACACGCAAACGCCACTCCTTCACTCCCTACACCAATGCATTCTTCGAAGCTCAAGTCAGAAATTTTCATAAAAAATCACGCACAGATGTAACCTGCACATTATATATAGCAACCTACAATTTAGAACCCATCGCCTCCTCCATCCACATGCACTTCGGAGGCGAAACGAGCTACCATCACGGTGCAAGCACGCACAAATATCCCAAAATTCCCGCCAGTTACCTGCTCCAATGGACTGCCATTCAAGATGCCCTCACGCATGGCGATCATCTCTACAACTTTTGGGGTGTTGCTCCAAGAGGTCTACAACCTAAAAAACATCCTTTCGCCGGAGTAACCACATTCAAAATCGGCTTCGGCGGCTATCCTCTTGAGCTCATGCATTGTATCGACATCCCACTGAAGAGCAGTTATTACCTCACACGAGGATTTGAAACACTTCGAAAGTGGAAACGTGGTTTCTAAAAACGTATACTTCATTCCATGAGCAAGGAGCAGAAAAAAACCATCACAGAGATGACCATTGATGAAAAACTCACCGTCATCGCCGATTGTATAGAACATATGAACAGGCGTGATCGGTGGCGCGCCATCGGCAACATCATCCGCACAATAATTATTCTTCTTCCCATCCTCATCGCTTTGGGAAGCATTTGGTATCTTTACGAGAATATTGGAATACTCCTGCAGCAATCACTGGAAACAGTCACGAATCGTTTTGGAGGCGGTACAGAGCAGCTTCTCCTGCAAATTCGCTCAATAATGGAACAGAATACTCATCAGTAATTGGAGAGACGCTCCATGAGCGAATCTGCACTCATGGTCTTCTGTACAAGGATACTCGGCAGACGCAGTAATTGTTCTCGCGTAAAACTCATATCGGAAGCAACGCCGATACCAAAGAGATACCCTGCATCTTCCGCCTGATTGGCCACGCGGTTATTCACTCCCCCGCTTGGGTACGCAATAGCGACTGGCATGCGATTCGTAAATTTCTCAAGAATATGACGACTTTGCAACATCTCGGTGGAAAGCTGCGCATTCGTGAGTGAACGGAAATCCTCACCACTCCATCCTCCGGATTGCACATCAAATCCATTCGCAAGGAGCATGCGCACATCCTGCTCGGTTATATACGACTTGCCCATGTCCTT
This sequence comes from Candidatus Peribacteria bacterium RIFCSPHIGHO2_02_FULL_49_16, assembly GCA_001788955.1. Taxonomy (GTDB): domain Bacteria; phylum Patescibacteriota; class Gracilibacteria; order Peribacterales; family Peribacteraceae; genus 2-02-FULL-49-16. The sequence continues at coordinate 79,248 of MFXT01000026.1, forward strand.
TAAGAGAGGAAAGAACGTTGCAAGCACACCCTGCTTCTGTAAGAGATTCGCTGCGGCATGCACCGTTTCTGTCGTGCCATTTGTCAATGCAAGTATAACGCTCTTGGGCGGAAGACGCACATCCTGTTTTTCTTGTTGCAAAAGCAAATCATACAATTGTCGCATTGTCATAAATCGCATTCCTTCGGACTGCAAACGTTTTATATGTGTTGACAGATAATCGGTAATCTCTGTATCGGATAAATCGAATCGCAAAATCGGGAGACGATAGTGATCCTGGCGAACGACGATAGCTGGTAGAAAAGGTGAAAGATATTGCACGGCAACATATCCTTCTTTCCCTTCAAACGGCACACGTGCCCATGTGTCATCCATACTGATGGGACGTACCAAAGCTTGTCCGGCAAGCTCACCGAGCTTTCCACTATTTGCATCAGGTTCCTTGCGTACATTCAAAAATGCAAAATCTACAAAATATACACCGGAGAATTTTTCTTTTTCTTCTTGTAGATTCTGATCACTCGCGATACGTGCAATATAACGCTGTGCTACATATCCTTCACGATCGAGGGATGATACAAGAACACGCGCCCATGCTGCATCGACAAATTCTATTACCTGAAGGGTGTCTCCCCGAACAAGACGCGCCACAGATTCTGATGTTATCGAAGGATTCGCACGAACATTGAGAAATGCATTGTTCACTTTATAGAGATCATTTTGAGTCTCCGTACCCGATCGCAATACCCCATACGCATCAAGAAGAGACAAGTCTACAACGCCATCTTCCGGTTCCATCTGCGGACCAAGGGGTTTCAAAAACGGTACTCCTTCCTCTTGTTCTTTTTCCTCTTCATAAAAAGGGGCAGTAGATCCATCATCATTTTCTACCGTACTCGTCCACTCCCGAAAACGCGCGATATCTTCCGCGGTAAATGCAAATTCATCATTTTCACGTCCTGCATTCGAGGCACTACACCCGATAAGGAGTACACTGATACAAAGAGTAATATGCCGATACGAATGAATATGTATCATACAAACAAAGCGTTACATGGATTCCGGAAAACGAAGACAGAGGAGCTCTCCTCCTGTTTTAAGAAGAGATGCAGTGGAAGACGTAAGGAACAGACGACGCTCACGTTCTATAGGAGATGAGCGCAGAATAGCATCACTATTGTAAAACGCATTGAACCGCTGACACAACAGAAAGAGATATTGTGCAAGAATATGGGGCATATATTCCATTCTCGCTTCCTCAAGCACACGGGGAAACTGAATCAGAGTATTGACAAGATCGCGCTCATGACCGGTAAAATTTTCCGTTTCAAGAGCATCTGTCGGCGATCCATTCCATTCTCCTTTACGCACAACGGATCGCGCACGGGCGTATGTATATTGCAAATAGGGAGCACTGTTGCCATCAAAATGCAAAAATTTTTCCCAATCGAAGGTGATATCCGCATTGCGATTTTGGCTGACAATTCCATAGACCACTGACCCTACTCCCATCATCTCTGCAAGCGCTTTCGGATCATCTGTCTGGATTAAATCCCCGCGATCTTTAATGATGGACATGGCACGCCCTACTGCTTCATCCAATATTCTTTCCAGTCGAATGATAGTGCCCTTGCGCGTGCTCATCGTTGCATCCGCGAAACGCATGCGCCCAACGAGAACATTGCAGAAATGAGGCAATACCCATTGTAATTTTTGACATGTCGCAATGAGCTGACGAAAGTGCAATTCTTGTGCACGGTCTGTACAAATCAGAATAGATTCCGGATGATAGATATCGATGCGATAGCGCATCTGCGCCAGATCACGTGTCGCATAGAGCGTTGCTCCGTCACTTTTACGAACCATGTACGGCGGAAGATGCGTGTCCTCGGGAAATTCTACAATGAGAGCACCCTCTTCTCCTTCCGTAAATACACCTTTCTTCACTCCTTCCTCAAGAATTGGTTGCATCTTTCCTTCATAGAAGCTTTCACTGATGTCCGTATCAAAATGAACATGCAAGCGATCGTATAGCGCGGAAAGAGAAGATTTTGTGATCGATACCACATCTCGCCAGAACGCCCGCAGCTCTGCATCACCTTCTTCCAGTTTTCGAAATGCCGCACGTCCTTCGCCCTCGAGAGAAATGTCTTTTTCCGTCTCCTTATGAAATCGCACATAGAGATTCAAAAGTTCATCAATGGAATATTCTTTCACAGGACGATCATCTCCCCACCGCCTATAGGAAACAGCCAACTTTCCAAATTGTGTTCCCCAATCACCCGTATAGTTCCATGTAAGAACATGATAGCCGGCGTGGCGGTGCATGTTAGCGATTGCCTGACCGATGATCGTGGAGAGAAGGTGGTGTGCACCAAGGGGCTTGGCAATATTTGGCTGCGAGTATTCCACGATAACCGGTGCTTCCTTTGTACGTACAGTCATCGGTTCACTATACGAAACGCTGATCTGCGCTTGTCGAAGAAGCTCCTTTACGGTAAACCACACATTCACAAATCCCGGCCCGGCAAGCTCTGATCGTTCTACGAAAGGAAGCATACCAATCGCAGTACAGATAACCTGTGCAATATCGCGTGGCGATTTCCCTATCTTTGTAGCCAGACGAAGCGCAATCGATGTGGAGACATCTCCATGCTCAACACTACCGGAAACATCCCATTCCACAGAAATATCCGTCATCGAATACGTGTCTGCGAGCACACGCGTGGTACACTGTGATAATTCATCAAACATACGTGGCCAAAGAATACCATTCAAACCATATTCACGGTATACTCTCTTTCGTGCACATACGTCATCTCCTTGCCATCATTCTGTGCGCTGTACTCTTTAGTGGATGCTCTTTTACAGAAGAGCCACCCATGCAGACCGTCAAAAATGCAAAAAATGCCACGATTTTTGCGGAATACATTTTGCAAATTTTCCGCAGATCTTCGATGCCGCAACGACCTGCGGCCAGCTTAGGCGTCCACGTGGGTCGTTCTATAGGTCACTATCCAAATCCCACCATACATGGAGCTCTCTATGCCATTGATATTCTCACTCTCTTCTTCACCGAAGAGAGCACGACTGATAAAGATATTGCCATCCTGCAGCAGCTGGGAAACCAATTACAGATCAATGTAATCGATATGCTTAATCGAAGTACTGATCGTGCGCAAGCTCTCAATCAATACACGGAACATCTACGATCTCTTGCAGAAGAAGTACAAAATACCCTTACACGCGTACGATCGCAGGAAAAGGATCTTTCTTCAGAGATACGTATGCAAAAAACGCGTGTAAACCAACTTCAGAGGGACATAAACAAACAGTTGATTGAACAGCAGTTTTCGGTTGTAGGAATCCTACAGGAAGAGCTTGTCCGTATGCGAATCGAGTTGGCAGAAGCAGAGGCGCATGCGCAGCGAATGGAAAGTATTGCCGATACTCTCGAAGATCTCCTCTCTGTCGCTGCAAAGCGTTTGGAAGCCATTGCAAAGAATCGAGAAGCGCTTATCACGGGGATCAAAATCACCGAACTCCCCGGTACGGCGGAACTTGGAATCATTGAAAAAAGCAATGGGAAAATAAATAGCTTTAGAAAGCCAAAAAGTGGTCTTCTGGACTTCTCGGATCTTTAAGGAGCTTGCGAAATAGCGCTTTTTCTGGCAAAATAGTGAGATTATGCTATCAGAAAATATACACAAAAAAGAGAAGGCACTACGTGCTCTACTAGATGATGTACTTGGATTGGAAGCCAAAACGAGTGCTGTACAGACAGAAAAAGGAGAGGTCAAACTCACCAATGAGGAACGAGAGGCATTGAAATACTACGAAGAAGGCATTCAGAAAATGCTTGATCTTATTGCGCCTGCCGCCATGCAGATCAAACACAACGATCTCGTGCTGAATGACAAATATGCGCGCACACTCTATGTATATAACTGGCCGAATTTCATCTATCCCAACTGGCTCTCGCAACTGGTGAATTTTGATGCTGAACTTGAAATAGCGCACTTTATTCATCCCAGCAACAATAAAGCGATCATGAGAATGTTGCGTAAAAAAGTGACGGAACTGCACTCATCCATTCGCATGCTGGAACAGCGTGGTATCGTGCGCGATCCCACATTGGAAGCCGCTCTTCAAGATGCGGAAGAACTTCGCGATCTCCTCGCACGCGGTCAGGAAAAACTTTTTCAATTCGGCATGTACATAACGATATATGGAGAAGATGAATTGCATCTAAAAAAACTGCAGACGGAAGTTGAAGCAGTCCTCGGTGGAAAACTCGTTCTCACAAAACCGGCGTTCTTCCAGATGGAACACGGCTGGACGAGTACACTCCCCTTATGTCTTGATGAGCTTGAAATTAATCGCAACATGAACACCCAGTCCGTGGCAACGAGTTTTCCATTCAGCAGCAGCGACTTTACGCAGGATCGCGGCATTCTCTACGGCGTGAATCGTCACAATAACAGTCTTGTCATCTTCGATCGTTTCACACTTCCCAATGCAAACTCCAATATTTTTGCCATTTCCGGTGCAGGAAAATCCTTCATGGCAAAAATGGAAATGCTTCGATATTTGATGTTGGGAATCGATATTCTTGTCATCGATCCGGAGAATGAATATACCAATCTCTGTGAAGCTGTCGGCGGATCGTTTATTCCTCTTTCGATCCAGAGCCAATTCCGCATCAATCCTTTTGATCTCCCCAAAGCGGTACGCGGGGAACAGGCTGCAGTTGGTGAAACATTGCGTGCATCAGTGATCAATTTGCATGGACTCTTTAAATTGATGTTGGGCACACTTTCTCCCACCGAAGACGGTGTTCTCGACAAAGCCATTCTTGATACATACGCATTAAAGAATATCGCCTTTACCACAGAGAACCCCGGAGAAATGGAACCACCGACTATGCACGACCTTGTCGATGTACTCATGACAACGGATGGTGGTGAAAACATGGCAAGAACGCTGCAGAAATATACAGAAGGGAGCTTCGCGGGAATCTTTGATCAACCTACAAACGTCGAACTCGACAACACAATGATTGTGTTCCAGATCCGCGATCTGGAAGAACAACTGCGTCCCATTGCAATTTACATCGCACTGAATTTTTTGTGGAATCGCATTCGTTCAGAATTTAAGCAACGACTTCTGATTATTGATGAAGCATGGAATCTCATGCAATATGAAGACTCCGCACGGTTCCTCTACGGAATCGTGAAACGCGCACGAAAATACTATCTCGGCATTACCACAATTACACAGGATGTGGATGATTTCGTGGAATCACCGTATGGACGACCTATTATCACAAACTCCTCATTGCAAATTCTTATGAAACAATCTCCGGCAACGGTCGATAATTTGCAAAAACTTTTCTATCTTACCGAGGGAGAAAAATACCTTCTTATGAACTCTGACGTAGGACAGGGAATTCTTTTTGCAGACTACAAGCATGTTGCGACTCAATTTATCGCCGGTCCGGAAGAAACGGCACTGATTACAACAAAACCTGGGGAAGTTGCTGCACAAAAACAGCGAAAGAGAGAAGAGACGGCGAATCAGGAAAAAGAAGTTTCTGAACCGAAACCTCTGCCACCGGAAGAATCTACTTCGTCTTTAGAAGAACGTGGTAAAGAATCTTCTTCGGCAGAAACCTGATCGGTCGACATCACTTTCCAGCGCATTTCGCTCTGCAGCCGGCCGGAAACGGCGAAGCCTGCCGCTTTCTTGTGTCCCCCGCCATGAAAACGACCAGCCATCGTGTTGACATCAACATCATCATGAAGAGTACGCAGTGATCCTTTCACTTTTCCATCCCGCTCCGACAATACAAGAGAAAAGCGCATGCCCGGAACGGCATTCACATAATCGATCACGCCGGCAAGATCGGAATACTTCGCGCCCGTCGCCCGAAAATCCCCTTCCGTCACCGCAGAAATAGCTGCCCCTTCATCACTGACCGTCACTTTTTCCAACACTCTCCCCCACAGTTTTAGCATGGACATATTCGCCATCCGAAAAAGTGAATTCACGATCAGCTGATGTCGCGCACCCGAGCGCAAAAGCGCCGATACCGTCCGATAGACATTTGCTGTAGTATTGCTGTGCAGTAATCCGCCGGTATCCGTATACACACCCGTAAGCAAATCGGTTGCAATTTCACAGGTCAAAGGCCAGTTATACACTGCTGCCAATGCCAACACAATTTCACATGTTGATGCAGATTCTTCGATGACGATATTTACTTTTCCGAAACGTGTGTTTGATACGTGATGATCAATATTGATCACATTCCACGACTGATCGAAGCAATGCGGATACTGATGATGAATGCCCGTAAGGCTCGGTTCGGCGCAATCGAGAAAAAGAATCACATCTTCAGACGTCAGATGTACCGATTGTTCGATGGACATGGACGATAACAAAAAACAGAGTGATTCGGGAACCGGATCAATACACAAGAGTCGTACATCGCGATTGGAAAACTCTTGCCGAAGAAGCAAACCACATCCCAAAAGCGAACCAATCGCATCACCATCGGGATTGCGATGACAAACACAAACAATACGTTTTCCATTATCTAGAAGTGTACGAGTCTGCCGTGCAATACGCTCTGAAAGAATCATGAAAAGAGATCATGATACGTGCACACAACCGCATGCACACATATCTCATGTTGCTGTTCAAAAGAATATATGTGGATTACTCGATGAGTATTTTAGAGGTACACTGTTCATGAATATTGCTACAACATATGCATCCATTTTCTCTCGTCTTCTGTGGCACACCGGCATTTGCTCTCCCATCACTGCACATTCTGTGCAGTGATCCCGCATTTGATGTAAAACTTGTCATCACACAACCCGACAAACCCATCGGACGTGATAAAAATCTTCACTCACCACCGGTGAAGCACGTTGCAGAAAAATATGGCATCAAAGTCTTGCAACCAAAAAATATGAATAAGGAGCTATCATCTATCAATGATCAGTTGTCATCTCGTCCAGACTTTCTTGTTGTTGTCGCCTATGGACAAATCCTCTCGCAGGAGATTCTCGATATTCCTGCTATTGCTCCTGTAAATATCCACGCCTCTCTTCTTCCACGATGGAGAGGAGCATCTCCTCTTCAACACACCATTCTGCACGGAGACACGGTCGGCGGCGTCACTATCCAGCGCATGGAATATGCACTCGATGCCGGTCCGATCCTCGCACAGAAATCTCTTTTTCTCGATCCGCGGGAAACCACAGTCACTCTGCGCGACAAACTTTCCACGCTTGGGGCAGAACTTCTTCAGAAAACTCTGAAAGAGCCTTTACATCCTGAATCACAAGACCCGACTAAGGTGACCATGTGTCATAAATTGACACGTGCAGACGGTCACGTACAGACGGAAACCATGACGGCAGAAGAAATTGATCGCAGCGTGCGCGCGCTTGTCCCCTGGCCGGGCGTCACACTCTTCAATCAGACAGTAAAAATTCTCGAAACTGCGCTTGAACCAATGGAACATGCATATCCGATTCCCTGTGCAGAAAATACAATCCTCTATCTCGTCACTGTGCAACCGCCCGGGAAAAAACCGATGACCGGTGCAGCATGGGCACGGGGACGACCTACTCCATCCTGATATGCAACGTGTCATCTTTCTTCTCTGTTTGTTTGCAATCACATCAATAACATACGCGGCACCTTTGCTGTCTGGCGATACAGATGGAGACGGTCTTCTTGATACGGAAGAAGACATCAATGGAAATGGCATACTCGATGCGGGAGAAACCAATCCGTTCGATGCCGATACTGATGGTGGAGGCGAAGCGGATGGAGCAGAGGTCCGTTCGGGTCGTGATCCGCTCGATCCCAAAGACGATCAAACCGCAGACCCTGATGAAGACGGCCTCATCAATGCTCGTGAACTTTTGCTTGGCACCAATCCTCTAAAGAAGGATACGGACGGCGATGGCATTCCCGATGGACAGGAGATTGCCATGGGCCTTCATCCTCTCAATCCAGACACTGATGGCGATGGACTTTCTGATGGGCAAGAAATTGCTCTTGGAACGGATCCTAAAAATCCCGACTCCGACGGAGACGGTCTCTCCGATGGAGACGACCCTTTTCCTCTCGAAAAAGCCTTTACAAAAGACACCAACAACAATGGCACTCCCGACGAGTGGGAACAGCATTATCACTTCTCATCGAATGAACAAAACGACGGAAACCTCGATACGGACAATGATGGACTCCGTAACACCGAAGAATTCATCTATGGAACTGATCCGAGACAAATAGATACCGATCATGATGGTATTTCTGATGGTCAGGAAGTACTCGATGGTACAGATCCCAATTTATATGAATGTCTCATATATGAAGAAGATGCGCCGACGTTCGATGATCTTACAGGACATTGGTCTCTCCCCTACGTGAGGCACTTACAACACACATACGTATTTTCTCATAAAACTCCCATTATCGAGGGATATAAGCATGGGACATCCGATTCACGCATCTTTCTTCCGGATCGCAACATTTCCCGTTTCGAACTCTTGAAAATCGCCCTCTTTTCCACATGCACGCAACCCAAAACGGATGATGCGACTGCACCACTCCCCTTCTCCGATGTGCCGAAAAATCCCCAAACCGATGATGGGAAATTTCGACAGAGTATCCTTGCTGCAGCATACCGACTAGATATTGTCCATGGATATCCCGATAACACATTCCGTATGGATGATCCTATAAATCGTGCAGAGGCGCTAAAGATCTTTCTTCGTGCAGCACGATTTATCGTGTGGATGAATGAAGAACGCGCTGCAACACCCTTTTCCGATATTTCATCGGACGCATGGTTTACGCCATACGTAGAACAAGCATATGGACTCCATTTTATTGAAGGCTACCCCGATAACACATTCCGCCCTGATCAATCGATCACTCGCGCCGAAGCGGCAAAACTCGTTTATTTGCTTCTCATCAGCAATCCGGCAGTGAATAGCGACGTCATACCAACAGAAAACATGGGACAATAATTGTCCAAAAACCGTTGGGTCCTTCATACCCAACGGTTGTGCAGAATTTTTTCTTTATGCATGTTGTTTCATTTCTTGCAAAGCCTCGATGAACTTGTCAAGGTCCTCCGCATCAAACATGATCGTCGTTTTCTGGCCGCCACGGGACTTTTCTGAAATTTTGAAGAACTTGCCATTCGACGACTGTTTAAGATCGATGTAAAATGTGCGCTGGCGTGCGTGGATCGTGACTGAATGTATATCCTGTGCAAAACCTCGTCCGCCACCGTGAGAATATGATGATGATGGAGACGCACCTTCTTCCATAGAAGAATTTCTAACATCGTTCTGTAAATCTGCCATGGGATCGAACATAGAAAATATGGTGAAAAAAATAGAAACGCCCCCGATCTCCTTGTACCTTCAAAGCAGTTACTCCTTGGCTTCGATGATGAGAGCAGAGGTATAATAAAAACATTGGAGCGAAAAAACAAGCCGGTATTTTCATCATACTATTCGACCTGCGGAAACAGAATCTCCGGCTTTCCGACGGTTTTCCAATCTATGCACACTCCCCATGCTTTCAGATCACCAATGACGAAATCCCTCTGAAGCATTCGCTCTGCATAGGGAACATTCAACTGTCTGGATATCTTCTGTGCGGTTTCGGGAATGAATGGCAAAAGCGTAAGAGAAAGGTATCGTAGAGCCTCTGCAAGTTGCGACAGAACATTCGCTTTCTCTTTTCCCTTTAATTCCCACGGCTTCTTTTCGTCGATGTATCGATTACTGTCCACGGCAATCTGTACCGCCTCATGAAGTGCCACACTGCAATCAAATGCATCCATTGCTTTCTTATACATATCATACTTCATCGTAATGAAATCCGGCTTTCCAAAATCCACCAGTACACCATTTTCTTTCTGAAAAAGCACGAGAACACGATTGAGGAGATTCCCAATATCATTGCGCAACTTCGCATCGTAAAGCTTCCCAAAACGATCCCATGAGAAATCCCCGTCCCGTCCAACGGGGACCTCGTGGAGAAGATAGAACCGCAAGGGGTCAACGCCATAGTGTTTTATTACATCTTCCGGCTTCACCACATTGCCTAAGCTCTTGCTCATTTTTTGACCTTCATTCGTGAGAAAGCCATGAATCAACAATTTTTGCGGCGGTGGCACGGGGAGACCGGCATTTTTGAGCATAGCCGGCCAGCAGAGCGCATGAAAACGGGCAATATCTTTGCCTATCACATGCATCACTTTCGCATTTTCCCAAAAATTTTTGTCTTCATGATCTGTGAAATATCCCAGAGTCGAAATGTAATTCGTCAATGCATCACACCACACATACATCGTCTGCTCTTCATCACCCGGAACGGGAATTCCCCATGACAAACTCTTCTTTGGACGAGAGAAAGACACATCTTCAAGCCCCTGTTCTATCAGAGAAAGTGTTTCGGCTGCACGAAATTCCGGTTCAAGAACGTACCCGTTTTTTCGGTCTTTCAGAAGCGCTTTCAACCACGAAGTATCTCTACTCAAGAGAAAAAACCAGTTCTCTTCCATCACCTCTTCCGGTGCAATTTTATGGTTCTCGCACATGCCATCAACCAAATCACGCCGTGTCATAAATCGCTCACATCCGCTGCAATAGAGTCCTGTGTAGCTGCGTTTCTGAAGAACACCGGCCTCTTGCAAGCGTTTCCAGAGTGCGATCACCGTCGGCCAGTGGTGCTCTTTATCGGTCGTGCACACAAAATCGTCGTATGAAATCTGCAACCGATCAAAGAGATCACGAAACAACGGCGTGTTGCGATCAACAAGTTCCTTTGGAGTAATCCCTTCTTTCTCCGCTGTTCGCTGTATCTTCACGCCGTGTTCATCAGTCCCCACCTGAAACCGCACTTCATCTCCTTGAAGACGCATCCATCGCGCGCACACATCCGCAAGAACCTTTTCCAGCACATGCCCCATATGAGGAGCTGCATTTGGATAATCAATGGCAGTGGTGATGTACTGTCGAGCCACGTGGGCAGTCTACAGCACATATCTCATTCACTCTATGATCTGTATCACGGTCGAAATAGTGGTTCGAGCAGTTTATTCATACCCCTCACAATTGGTTCGGCAGCAAGAACCAGCATAACACCAACAAGTGTGATAATGAAAAACGTTCGTGCTTTGCTTAACTTCTCCTCGCTCCCCTGCGCCGTAATCATCTGAATGGATGCGTAAATGAGCATACAAATCGCAATTCCAGTCGCGATGGATACAATAAGTCCCGTAAAACTCGTTGTCAGTTTCGCTAGTAATCCTTCTCCCGCATCACAAAATATCTGTACAGGACCAGGACACGCCGCCGATTTAATGGCGCCTATTCCAGGTATTGTTGCATTATCTAATCTCGCTGCAAGCACAGAAGCAGGAAGTATAATAACTCCACAGAGGAGACCAAGAAGGACAACAACAATACGCATAGAATTCTAGAAAATACCGACAACGGCTCGTACGAGAACACGAGCGACATTCAGAATAATGGCACCGCCGATCACCCATGCTATCATATGCCGCGCTTTATTAAATTCGTCGGGCTTCCCGCGAGCGAGAAGCATGCGAATACCTCCAACAATAATAAAGAAAATAAAGAAGACGTTGAAAATCGTAAGGAGAATATCCGCAGCGCGTGCCATCAGTGACACGTCAATCTTGATCTTGTCTCCTTCCAGCGGAGGCAAAGTCGCGATACCGGCAACAAATGTTTGGGAGGCAAATGCCAGAAGCAAGCCCGCCAACACATAAACAATGGAGAGCCGCGCCTGTGAAAGCCTTGATTCATCTCCCATACTCAAGACCATGAGGTATCCTGCCCAGATGATGAAGATCACGGCCAAACCTGCAGCAACACGAAGCATAATGGTTCCCACTCCTTGTATCACTTGTCTATATGGCGGCGCATGGATATCGATTTTGCATCCACCAGGCACACCCGTACAAAATGCAGAAAAATCAGCTGCAGATGCGATTTCTGTTACCATTCCGATCGAAAAACAGATGCCAAGAAGCACAAAAAACAAATGGAGAGGCCGCAAACAAGAACAAAAAGACATCTGATCATTATAGCAAATTTTGCTTGTTTTTACAATAAACACGCGACGTTGCCAGAGAACCGTCTTTCGTCGTAGGATGCAGGCTCGCTCTTCTCATCATCGTTATCATGCGGACAGAGCTTCCACCTTCGTCCGCCTGCGGCGGATCTACGGTGGACAAGCAGTTGGGTCGAGTCCGCCTCTTCTCATCATCGTCATCATGCGGATGTAGCTCAGTTGGGTCGAGTCCGTCTCGGACGAGCCATGTAAGAATGGCGTCTGATGCGCTCTAGCCAACTGATTGATATACTGCTCTTCTCATCATCGTCATCATGCGGATGTAGCTCAGTTGGCTAGAGCGTCGCCTTGCCAAGGCGAAGGTCGCGGGTTCGAATCCCGTCATCCGCTCCACCTTCTGAGGGAAACCTACAGTTTCCCCCAGTATCCCTTTCCCTTACAATAAGTCTTGCGGTTCGGACGTTTTTTTAGCGGGATTAGTACAGTGGCAGTATGCGAGCTTCCCAAGCTCGAGATGCGGGTTCGATTCCCGTATCCCGCTCCACGTAAAATTGCGCGCAGCGAAAGCGAGCAGCAAATTTTACGTGCCACGTGACGGCGAAGCCGTTTTACGTGGCTGCGCGCAATCACGTGGTGCGGCCACCCACAGTTCTAACCAAACATCTGAGTTCTAACTTCCTTTAGTTCAGAGCTCCAAATAGGAATGACTTTTTCAAGGACCCTCTTTTTGACAGAGACGAGGTGCACAGCGAGACGGAACCGTAATCCCGGCTACAAGAGCGATGCACAGATGCAGTGTATCAAAAAGAACCCCCGCGAAAAAATATCGCGGAGGTTCAAGGCATCAAGAAGGCGCAAGCCCTCAAGACTTCAAGGTGTCGGACTTCCGGGCGGCCCCGAGGAAGACGTAGCCGTCCGGGCCGTCATCCCAGTAGCGGTCGACGAGCACGCGACCCTCGTAGACGTTGAGTGCGGCGTGGTTGCCATCCGGGAGCGCTTCAGCGCAACGGCAGAAGTTCCCCTTGAGGAGGTCTTCGCCGGTGACGCCGAGATGCGCTGCCAGCGCGGTCGCGCCGACGGGCGTGGGCAGGGCCTGAAATGCGGCGTACAGCCGGGCGAGGAGACTCTGCTTTTCATCTCCCGCCTGCTCGTCCCACGTCAGCCGGTTGGATGCCGGCACGGGGATGCGGGTGTGGTAGTAGCCCGCCGGAGCCTTCCAGGCTTCCCGTTCCTTGGAGAGATAGTTGACGACCTTGCCGGTCGCCACCAACTCTCCGAGTGTCCAGCAGCCGTACCATACGACGACCTCGCCGTCGGCAGCCTTGGGTGTCTCCTCCTTGCAGTTGTTGGGGAGGCCCAAGATACCGCAGACGGTCTTGGCGTCGTGGACGAACGACGAGAGGCGGACGGGCCACACGGACACGAGACGTTGCATCGTGGTGGGGTCGGCATCGCACATGGCGAGCCACCGCTCCACGTCGATTCCGGCATCCGACAACTTGTTGATGCCGAGATCGAGCTTCTTCTTCTCCAGTCGCTTGAGACTGATACCCATGAGACAACTCCTTTCGGGAGCTTGAGGAAACCAGTATTGCCGCTGGCTCGGACCTGCTCGGAATGAGACAAGCAGCCTATGCCCTCTAAAAGGGCGCAGAATGCTTGTCTCTGATCCAAAAACCTTGACGATGCTCTGAAAGAACACCTTGGTGTAATTTATAACTAAAGGAGGTTTCTGTCAATGGAGCAAAGACAGCGAACATGGCTCAACGACACGGGTAAAATGCAACAATGCAGGTACACCGACACCTCTTCGAGCGCATTTGGCTTGCCAACAAACCTTCGCACTCCCCACTTCGTTCTCCGAGCTACGAGGGGCAGGTCGTGACTTCGGTCTGCAAGCCGTCAGCCAGGAGGGCTTGATTGAAAAGTCCACCTCCGCTCGCTCTGGCGAGGCTATGGTGGACAACCTGAGAGGTTGGTGGGTCGGGAGGGGCTCGAACCCTCGACCAATGCCTTAAAAGGGCACTGCTCTACCAACTGAGCTACCGACCCATGTACAAACGTTCTGTGAAGCAATGAAAGAACAACCGAGCATCATCCTTTTGTATAACGGCTTTGCAGGCAAAGCCTGGGCAACTGAGCTACCGACCCATATAACCTGTACTATAAGCACTTCGGCTAGTAGGGAACAGAGCTTTTGCTAATCTATCGATGAATGATCGATTCCCACTGCCATCTTGCAGACAAACAGTTTTTACATGATCTCGAGGAGATCATTATACACGCGCGTGATGCGGGCGTTGATCACATAATCACGATTGCCGATACGCTGGAGGAAGGAGAGAGGTGCATCGAGATTGCCATGAAGTATTCTTCGAGACTTCATGATGCCACCAAAAAATATCCGAATATTTTTGCAACCGTTGGTGTTCATCCGCATAACGCCACGCAATGGCGAATGACCAATGGTCAAGCTCCAACCATCAAGCTTCGATCACTTCTTGAATCTTCCACAAAAGTAGTTGCTGTCGGAGAAATCGGGTTGGACTACCATTATATGAATTCACCAAAGGTGATTCAGCAAAATGCGTTCAAAGAACAATTACAACTCGCAAAAGAACTTGGCCTTCCTGCAGTCATTCACTCCCGTGAAGCGCTTGAAGACACGTGGAATATCATTCGGGAAACATGTCCAGAAAAATGCGTTCTTCATTGCTGTACGGAACAGTGGAAAAACGTGAAAAGATTTATTGATGCAGGATATTTCCTCTCATTCACCGGCATCGCCACCTATCCAAAGTCCGACGAGATCCGCCACACTATCCGCGAATGTCCACTCAATCAGATAATGATCGAGACGGATGCTCCGTATCTGCCCCCCGAAGCTCTCCGAGTACAGAAAGGTACACGGGTGCGCAATGAACCCGCAAACGTCCTCGAAATCGCGAAATGTATCGCGGAAACGAAAGGAATTTCTCTGGAGGAAGTGGATCGAATAACGACACGCAATGCGATAAAGTTCTTTACACTGCCCTCGTAGGTTAACGGATAGACCGCCAGCCTCCGAAGCTGGAGATATAGGTTCGATTCCTGTCGAGGGCACCACTACGACTCTACAATCCCCGATTCGCCGGGGAATATGCGATAGACGTACCCATCTCGTATGTCCCTGCGACATCTTTCGAGAGCACGATTAATGGGAAGGTTGCGCGTGAACTCATCTTGCGAAGATACAAGCGCTTCTCCAAATGCTTGCATATGTTGAGGTATATAGACCTCCTGTGATTCAGGCATAGAAAGAAAGAAAGAAAAACACGAAAAGGTACAGTCAGTATTCCACAAGGATCTCTTGACGCGACCTTCAGAGAAAGTGAAGAAGTATGATAGATATTTTATATCTACCACAAGCCAAAAAATCGAATTGCATGATGTGAGAAGAACAGAAGTGAACGTATAATGAACGTGTATCGAAAAACATAAAAATCTCTTCTCGCAATATTTAATGAACAAAAATTGTTTACAATGAAACACATATTTATTTCTTCCCTTACTATCAGTATGTGCGGTAATTCGCCAATCGGCAAAGTCGCCGGCGTCCTTATGCTCGTAGGAGGCCTAAACTGGGGCCTCGTGGGCCTCGGAGGCTATATGGGCCAGAACTGGAATGTCGTGAATATGATTCTCGGCAACTGGCCACAGGTGGAATGGCTCGTCTACCTCCTTGTGGGGTTGAGTGCCGTCTACATGCTCATCAATTGTTCAAAGTGCTGCAAAAGATAGCAATCTGACGTTCAGATCGCTCTACAAAAGGCCGATCATTCCATCGGCCTTTTGCGTATACTCCCTGGCATGCGTATCGCTCTTGTTCATGAGCTCCTCACGATGAAAGGCGGTGCCGAGCGAGTTCTGCGCGTTCTTGCCGCCATGTTCCCCGATGCCCCGATCTATACGCTTCTTTATGATGAAAAGAAGCTTGGAAATTGGTTTCCCAAGGAGCGTATGGCTCAACTTCCTACAACGTATCGCAATAATCACCACCTCCATCTTTCCCGTTTCCCCACTGCAGTTGAAACGTGGAATTTCTCCGAATTCGATTTCGTCATTTCCTCCTCCTCCGCATTCGTCCATGGAATCATCACCAATAGCCAACCAAAGCATTTGTGTTATGTACATTCGCCCGCACGATACTTATGGGATCGAACGCATGATATTCTGGAACGCAGTCATACGGGACTCTTCGGTTCGCTCAAACATGCCTATGCTTCACGCCTCTTTCATAGACTTCGCACATGGGACAGCGAAGTTGCAGACCGACCGGACAAACTTCTTGCCGCCTCCAAAGAAGTTCAGAAGCGTATAGAGAAATATTGGAGACGAGAAAGCTCCGTCGTCTATCCGCCCATCGACGATTTTTGGTTTAACAGACCCACAACGTATCTGCCTACAATCTCTTCATACTTCCTCATCGTCTCATCACTTGTTCCCTACAAACGTATTGAGCTTGCCATCGAAGCCTGTAATCAATTGCAGTTCCCATTGAAAATTGCCGGCAGCGGCTCACATCGCACATACCTCGAAAAAATTGCGGGGCAGACAGTAGAGTTTCTTGGGTTTCAAACCGATGAAAAACTTCGTGAACTGTATACGCATGCAACTGCAACACTCTTTCCCGGCGAAGAAGACTTCGGCCTCGTTCCGCTCGAATCCATGGCCTGTGGAACACCGGTCATTGCATACAAAAGCGGTGGCGCATTAGAAACAATCATCAACGGACAAACCGGAATATTCTTCGAAGAGCCCACATCAGAATCTCTTGCCGAAACACTGCAAACATTCACTCCTCTTTCCTTTGATCCGAAAACCTGTTGTGAACAGGCCGAACAATTCTCACGCAAACGATTTGAAGAAAAAATCACACAGACTATCGATGCATTTTTCGTAACAGGCTAAGAGCCTACCATTCCAATTTTCTCATACGCTTTTCTCGTTGCAATGCGTCCCTTTGGTGTACGTTGGATGAAGCCTTGTTGAATCAGATACGGCTCATATACATCCTCAATTGTTCCCTGCTCTTCGGCCAGTATCGCTGCAAGCGTTGAGAGTCCAACAGGATTCCCGTTAAAATCGGTCACAAGCACGCGCAGCAGGGCACGATCGGTAGCATCTAATCCTTCATCATCAATCTCCAGTGACTGGAGTGCATCTTTCACACACGATATCGTTACGACATCTTGTTTTTGTACTAACGCAAAATCACGGACGGCACGCACAAGACGATTGGCAATGCGCGGCGTGGCTCGACTCGCCTGTGCAAGAAGATGCGTGGCTTGATTCTCAATCCGCACCTCCAGAATGCGTGCAGAGCGATTGATGATCTGCCGCACTTCGGGGAGTTCATAAAATCCCAATTTAAAATGATGGAGGAATCGATCACGAAGCGGTGCGGACATCGCCCCGGCCTTCGTCGTCGCACCAACGAGAGTGAATGGCTGTAATTGCAAACGGACCGGACGCGCACTCGGCCCTTTGCCAATCATAATATCGAGAACGCTGTCCTCCATCGCTCCATAGAGCACCTCCTCCAGATGTGGTCGCAGACGATGTATTTCATCTACAAAAAGAACATCTCCTTTCTGCAAACTCGTGAGGAGCGATGCGAGATCTCCCGGTTTCTCGATGACGGGTCCGCTCGTGATGCGAATCTGCGCGCGCATTTCCTGTGCAATAATATAAGCAAGCGTTGTCTTCCCAAGACCAGGAGGACCATGAAGCAAAGTATGACCCAAAGGTTCTTTGCGTGTACATGCAGCTTGAATATGCACCATAAGATGTCGCTTGAGGCGCGTCTGTCCGATGTATTCATGCAAGGATGTCGGTCGCAAGCTATTTTCCGCATTTTCATAATCCAGAGGTGCTTGCTTCGCATCCGTAAGTTCGGCTTGCCGCTTTGCGCGTTGAACTGCCACGGAGCTATGGTACTGTCTTTCCTTAAAAAGACGCAAAGTATCCGTAGACAGTATGCGCTACACTGCACTCGAAAGATGTCACGCTATAGTCGTACCCTTCTCACCGGCATCATTCTCACAAGCCTCATCGGTGCGGCAGCAGCCGATCATCTATTTCAGGGTTCTCTTCTTCTTCAATCGGATTCTTCTTTCGAAAATCTGGAAGAGGCGTCTGTACACATACAAAAACTGCTCACACAAAACAATATCGCCTTTCACAGTACGGAGGAGGCACACATGCTTGATCAACTCCTTCCACAAGAAGAAATTCACAAATTCACTCTTCTTCAAGAGCACGATCGCATCGGTTCAATTTCATTCGTCCGGACAGAAGATGCATTTGATCTCTTTCTTGCACTGAAGCAGACGCTCTCTCTCTCCTTCTCACCGGATGTACGGAATCTGAAAGATGAACAGAAAACCAGCAACAAAGGCCAATCTCTTCTTCTTCAATTCTATGATCCGGCTTTGAATTCTGAAAGCATGATTTTGGGAGCATCGGTAGATTTTCTCTACGAATTTCATAGTGTAGAAGAACATACAGAAACTATGCAGGACCTCATAAAGAACCTTTTAGGGATCCAAGATTGACATTCGGAAGAAAATTCTTAAAAATATCGTCACTCTCTTATGGCAAAACAGATTCAAAAACTTATCAAAGTACAAGTACGCGGAGGGCAGGCAAACCCAGCTCCTCCACTCGGGCCTGCACTCGGACAGGCCGGTGTTGATATTGGCGGTTTTTGTAATCAATTTAATAATAAGACAAAAGACCGCATGGGTCAGCTTATTCCCGTCGTTATCACGGTCTACGATGATCGCAGCTTTTCTTTCATTCTCAAGCAACCACCTGCATCCGCTCTCATCAAGGAAAAAGCAAAACTCTCCAAAGGAAGTGGCGAACCGAATAAAATCAAAGTAGGCAAACTCACCAAAGCACAAGTGAAGGAAATCGCAGAAATCAAAATGCCTGATCTCAACGCGGGAAATCTCGCTGCAGCAATAAAAATTATCGAAGGTTCTGCATGCAGTATGGGTGTCACCATCGAATAAAGTTCTACGAAACGCAACGTGATTCTCATGCAAAATGCATGCAATCTGATTAATCTAGAGAACATTCTTTCCTTTTCTACGTATGTTCCAAGAGTTTATCACCGTAATCTGGGGACCCGCCGGTATTGTTGCTCTTATCTCCAGTCTTCTTCTCCTCTTCGCGCTCTTTGCATTGATATTGATTCCGAGTCTCGCGCGCGACGCTGCAAAGCCACAAGATATCGGTGAAGCGATGTACTGCTATTTTGCACAGAGCACGGGTATTATTCTTATGAGCGTTGGGGGATTGCCGATCCTGTATTCCGTTCTCACACGTGTTCCTTTAGCCAGCCTCACATATTCCGCCCTGCTCTTCATTTTTGCGATCGGTGGTCTTGTCTTTCTGTGGCATGATCACATCTCACACCACCTCCCGGAATCTGCGGTATTGGTCATACGTACTGTCTATCTCTTCGCATGGAAATTTATTGGCTTCATTATTTTTCTCTTCACACTGATCTCATTTGTCCTGCACATTCTCCTCAATGGTACGGTAACAACGGACATACTGCTTATCCATCTCATTGTTGCACTCTACGGACTCGTACTCTGGTGGACCACTCGTGAATTTTCTCTTTCCATACCTCCCTTCTTTCATCATAAAAAGATACGTTTAGCAATGCTGACGCCCTCAAAACCCGAAAAAGCAAAAGCACCCAAGAAGAAGAAAATAAGGAGAAAAAGGAAAAAAGAAGCCTAGTCCTTGCTTTTTTTGGACAAAACCGGAAAAATCGACGCTCGCAACACATTCTCTTTTCTTTTATGACACGAGGAAAAACATACCGTGAAAAACGCACGCTGATTGAGAAAGAATCGTATCCTATTTCACAGGCAATGGATCTTTTAACAAAGGTCAGTAGGGTAAAATTTGATGCCACAGCCGAAGCGCATATTCGCATCAAGGCAGATACGACAGAGGCAAATCAACTTGTACGCACAACTGTCAATCTTCCGCACGGCACCGGAAAGACTGTACGTATTGCCGCCTTTGTTCCGGACGAACTCGCAAAAGACGCAAAAGCAGCGGGAGCAGATATTGTCGGCAATGAAGATCTGATTGCGCAGATAGAAAAAGGGAAAATCGAATTCGATGCTGCTGTCGCCGTACCGGCAGTGATGAAAAAGCTTGGAAAAGTCGCCAAAATACTCGGTCAGAAAGGCCTTATGCCCAATCCTAAGGCTGGAACAGTGACAGACAACATCACCAAAACCATCGGGGAGCTTAAAAAAGGACGCATAGAATGTAAGATGGATACATTCGGAATCATTCACGTTCCTTTTGGCAAAATCTCTTTTGGAAAAGAGAAGCTCGAAGAAAACTTCACTACCCTCATGCAAGCTATAACAGATGCCCGTCCTGCCGGCATCAAAGGAATCTATATTTCCTCCGTCACCGTATGCCCGACAATGGGACCGGGAATCAAGATTCAGATATAAGCTGATCACACACGCAAGAGTTGCCGTACTTCTTCCAACTTCTCCACTTTTACAAGTTTAGCCCGAAGCTCTGCCGCACCGGGGAATCCTTTTATATAACTACTTAAGTGTTTTCGCATTTCCCGCATCCCACGCCCCTCCCCCTTCAATCGTACCGCTAATTCACAGTGCTGGAGGATAAAAGGAACCTTTTCTGTAAATGAAATAGCAGTATATTCGTGACTACTCGTTCGCTCGTTATATGTTGCTCGTTGTAAAGCGTCACAAATCTCTCGCATAACCCACGGGTTCCCAAACGTTCCCCGTCCCACCATAACCCCATCAAGGTTGCCGATCTTTTTGACGGCATCTTCCGCCGTGTGAATATCACCATTCCCGATTACCGGTACAGATATTTGTCGTTTGAGTTCATAGATCGGTTCCCAGTCTGCGGCCCCTGAAAATTTTTGATGATATGTCCGACCGTGAATCGCAAACGCATCGGCACCGGCCTCGACGAGTTTTTTACAAAAGGGAATAAGTGTTTCAGATGTATTCCATCCAAGGCGCGTCTTGACGCTGACAGGAATGGATACGGCTTTCTTGGTGGCATAGACCAGTTCTTGCGCAAGTTCCGGTTTCTGAATCAATGCGGAACCGTGGCAGGACGATACGACTTTTGCCGCAGGGCATCCCATGTTGATATCGATACCATCCGCTCCAAGTTCTTCAATAATTTTGGCTGCAGAGAGAAAGTGATCTGCATCTTTTCCAAATATCTGCACAATGAACGGACGTTCTCTGTCAACATCGAAGTGCAGCATCTGCATCGTCCGTTTCGCGCCGTAATGGATCGCATCCGTACTCAAAAACTCCGTATAGACAATCGTCTCTGGTGCGATACCTTTAATAAATTGCCGGTACGACGCGTCCGTCACTCCTGCCATTGGAGCAAGGGCAACAAGCGGCCGGGGAGCATCTTTCCAAGAAAATGGACCCATTGTGTGTATATTCTGCAATTTTTTGTAAAAAAGCAACGAGAACACACTCGAAAAAAACCATGAAATGCCCCAATATGCAGATATGCGTCGCTTGCTCATTGTCGGAGGACTGTTTCTCTGTTTTTTTGTATGGAATGCAAACGTCCTTGAAGCAGCGTCAATCGTTCCCCAAAATATTCCAGGTTGTAATTTTTTTGAAGGATTAAAAGATCAGGATGGTTTTACCTGCGTGCTCGTTTTTCTAGGAAATATCGCACGTTTTCTCCTTGGTTTCACAGGCGTTATCTGCCTCATCATGATCATGATCGGTGGATATCAAATTGCCATCGGATCAGTAATCGGCGACAAGGAGCAAGGGAAAAGTCGTATTATCTGGTCGCTTGTTGGTCTTCTTGTGTGTATTCTTGCATACGCGATCGTCAATACTGTTGTTGTCATTCTCACCGGTTAATCCTATGTCACACAAGAAAAAAAACACGTTTACATCACTGCGCATTATCGGAAAAAAAGCACAAGACTTGCTGAAAAAAGCAAAAGCAGATGTGGAGCAACAGAAGCATGTCCCACTCCCAGACGATGGAGAAGAACTTCCGGAACTCGTCATGCATCTCTCTACATGGAGTGTGATGCGTGCGGCATTCATTATCCTCGCCATTACCTTCGGTGTGTGGTTTGTTTTTCAGGTACACGACAAAATCCTTCTGCTTTTTCTCGCTTTCTTCGTTGCTGCAATCATCGATCCCGGCGTTCGCTATCTGGAGTACAAAGGAGTGCCTCGTGGTCTCGCCGTCCTACTTCAGTATTTTCTCGCACTTATTCTCTTTGTTTTTCTCCTTCTGTCACTCATCCCGATCATCGCTTCGCAGTTGCAACAACTTGCGCTCTTCATCACCGTTGAAGTGGATCAGTTTATTGTAAATCCTCAAATTTCCCTCCCCTTTCTTTCGGAAGCAGTCAATATTCGGATGACAAATCTTTTTCAAGGGATGCTGCAAAATATTTCCGTTTACCAGATTGCCGACGCTCTGCAGACTCTCGGTCAGAATCTCTCCATCACTGCGCAAGGCTCTGTTCTTTTTGCTACACGACTTGCCGGTTCCGTTCTGAATTTCCTTATTAAGACCATTATTGTTCTGGTGCTCGCGTTTTTCATCCAAAACGAAAAAGAGCGAATTCATGCCTGGCTGCGCAGCTTCTTTCCACATCACTATCGACAGTACATCGATGGAAAAACCGAGGCGGTGCATATCAAAATCGGACAGTGGGCACGCGGGCAACTCCTGCTGGGACTCTCTATCGGTCTACTTGTCTTTATTGCTCTCATCATTCTACGCATGCCCTATGCGCTTACTCTTGCGGTTCTTGCGGGTTTTACAGAATTTATTCCATACGTTGGACCATTTATTGCCGCTGTTCCCGCAGTACTGATCGGACTCACACAAGAAGGACCCCTTTGGGCGTTGATCATCGCGTGTGTGTATTATGTGATTCAGTGGTGTGAAAACAATCTCCTGGTTCCACTCATCATGAAACGCGCCGTCGGGCTCTCACCTATCGCCATCATCTTCGCCATGCTTATCGGTGTCAGTTTCGCTCAATTTATCCATCCCGTTCTCGGTCTCCTTCTTGCAATTCCCACAACGACAATCATTGCTATTTTTCTTGAAGATTGGCGCATCTTTCGAGAAAGAATGTCAAAATAAGTAGACATCATAAGACACCTTGCAAACTTCATCAAAATCCATTCAGAGAACTCCTCATGAATGCCAAGTTGTGGTAGAATGATTTGAAGACTTTGACAGATTGGCACTCGCTCTGTTAGAGTGCCAATTCCTTCCTCCCTCTTCCATGCATCCTTTCGATCGATTCACACCGAATGCAAAACTCGCACTCCAGATTGCAGAGCAAGAAGCAAAGACAATAAAAAGTCAGTATATCGGTACGGAACACTTGTTTCTTGGGCTTTTAAGTATCCCTAAATCTTTGGGCTTTTCCATATTCACAGGAGCGGGAGTCACACTGGAAAACGCACGAATTCTCCTGAAAGCAACGAAATCAAATGATATTGAAGGACAAAATATCAAACATGGTCTCTCTGTTTTTTTGCATAATGTCATCGAACAAGCAGTAATCACCGCACATAAATATCGCCATACGAACGTGGGAACGGAACACCTTGTTCATGCATTGGTTTCAACCGAAAAGAATGCCGCAACTGTGCTTTTGGAAAACATGCAGGTGGATGTAGAAGAATTGCGTACACGCGTCGAAGAAATGTTTGGACAAATCAGCCAATTCCGTCAACAGAGTAAAAATATCGAGCAATCACTCGAAGCCTTCTTCCACGGATTGCAGGGTGCCATTGCCGGTATGCCGGGAGCTGGTGGATCACACGAATCGGAAGGACTAAAAAAGAAGAAGGGCAAAAGTAAAACTCCCGTTCTCGATTATTTTACGGATGATCTTATTGTCAAAGCAAAAGAGAATAAGATCGATCCGGTCATCGGACGAGATCGGGAGATCGAACGCGTCATTCATATTCTTAGCCGAAAAACGAAGAATAACCCCATCCTTATTGGTGAACCCGGAGTCGGAAAAACCGCCATCGTAGAAGGTCTAGCACAACGCATTGCATCAGGTATCGTTCCTCCTTCCTTGAAAGGAAAACGCGTCTTACTTCTTAATATGGGAGCTCTTGTTGCCGGTACCAAGTACCGTGGAGAATTTGAACAACGATTCGAGGATATCATTAAAGAAGCCACACAGGACGACAGTAATATCATTCTTTTCATAGACGAAATGCATACGGTGATCGGCGCCGGCTCTGCAGAAGGATCACTCGATGCGGCAAATATTTTGAAACCCACATTGAGCAGAGGCATTCTGCAAGTCATCGGCGCTACCACAACCGATGAATTTCGCACGATTGAAAAGGACCGTGCACTTGCCAGGCGCCTGCAATCCATCTTTGTAGAGGAACCCAGCGTCGAAGACGCCCTCCAGATCCTCAAAGGTATAAGGGAGTCATTCGAAAAATTTCACATGATTACGATCACGGATGATGCTCTCGAGGCAGCAGTGAATTTAAGCAAACGATATATCAATGAACGATTTCTCCCGGATAAAGCGATTGATGTTCTTGATGAAGCTGCAGCCGGAAAGAAAATTATGCACATCACAGAGGAACCGGACATTCAACGTATTGATGAAAAAATGGAAGAACTTATACAGAAACAACAGAAGGCGGTGCGTGCGCAGAAGTATCATCTAGCATTGAAACTCAAGCAAGAACAACAACTTTTGAAAGAAAAGAAAGAGCGTCTTCTTGATATTCGCGACGGAGACCGTCGAACTCCCATCAGTATTACCGGCGACGACATTGCCGATGTTGTCAGTCGTACAACGAATATTCCCGTGACACGACTCCTGCGCTCCGAAGCAAAACGATTGACCAATCTGGAACAGCAGCTACGAAAATATGTCATTGGTCAGGATGACGCAATTAAAAAAGTGGCACGAGCCATCCGGCGCAGTCGCGTAGGTATCGGTGATATCAAACGCCCTATCGGATCCTTCCTTTTCCTTGGACCTACAGGAGTCGGAAAAACGGAACTTGTGCGTACTGTCGCTCGTGAAGTCTTTAATCGGGAAGATGCGCTCATCAAAATCGACATGTCTGAATTCATGGAACGACATAATATTTCTCGTCTTATCGGAGCAACGGCAGGATATGTGGGATACGAAGAAGGAGGACAGCTGACCGAAGCCGTTCGCCGCAAACCCTATTCCGTTGTGCTCTTTGATGAAATTGAGAAAGCACATCCCGAATTCTTCAATCTCCTCTTACAGATACTCGAAGATGGTATCCTGACTGACGGTCAGGGAACGACAGTGGATTTCACAAATACAATCATTGTGATGACGAGCAATATCGGTGCCGAGAAACTGACCAAGCAGGCAGGAAAAATCGGCTTCAAGCTAGAGGATGAAGCAAGAGCAGAAGAACAGCAGTATGAACAGAAATGCCAGGAGGTTCTCACAGAACTCAAAAATCAGCTTCGACCGGAATTCCTCAACCGTATTGATCATATTGTGATCTTCAATGCACTTAATCAGGAACATATTCGAAAAATTGTCAAGAATCAGCTTCATTGTCTCCAAGAACGCCTGCGGGGTCAGGGATTCGAAATGGAAGTGGATCAGAAAGTTATCAATTTTCTTGCAGAAGAAGGATTTGATCCGGAATACGGCGCACGACCGGTGCGACGAGTGATTCAGCAGCGTATGGAAGATGAAATCGCAGAACATATCCTGAAAGGCGTTTTTCAGCCAGGAGATTGCATTTCTGTGGTGAAGAAACGTGATAATCAACTGGATTTCCTTCCAAAAGAGAAACAAGGAAACAAAACCACTAAAAAGAAAAGTACGGTACTCGCGGCAAAGAATGACGAGTAACGCATGGAAAACAGACTGATTTTCTGGTATAATAAAGAGATTATGCCCATCGAAGCAGTCAAAATTCCACAGAACGTGTACATTGAAGACCGCATCATCGGTCCCATTACACTCAAACAACTTGTTCTCTGCGTCATCGGAGGAGGAATCAGCTACGCTCTGTGGACAGGCTTAAGCAAAGCATATGGTGACCAAGGATTAAGTATCTTCCTTATCGTCATCAGCCTGATTCCTGCCGTCATTTTCATTGCCTTCGCATTCATCAAAATATACGGACTCTCTCTTATGCGCATCTGTCTTCTTTCTCTAGAGAAAATGATCAAACCGACAATACGCGTGTGGACTCCGCGCACGGGAGTGAAGATTTCTTATGACATGTATACGAAAGCCAAAAAGAAGACAGAGGACGACGGTCTGGAGAAAAAGAAAAAACCAACAGCAGAAGAATTGAGTTCACTGCTCGATGTTCCCACTTCTCCCTCTTCACCTGTTCAATCATGAACAATACCAAGAAAGACACTAAACAGGCAGAAAAAAAGGTATCGAGTACTGTCCGCAAGCGCAAATCACAACAGGCAAACGCAACACAGAGGTACCTTCCCATTGCCGAAATCCGCAATGATACCGTCCTTTTAAAAAACGGCGGTCTGCGAGCAATACTGAATGTTGAGGCAACAAATTTCAATCTAAAAAGTGAGACGGAACAGGAAGCTATTATCGCCGGATACGGTGCATTCATGAATACATTGACCTTCCCTTTACAAATCACCATTCGTTCCTCGCACATCAATGTCGATCCTTATCTAAATTTTTTGGGAGAAAAGGCGCAAGGACAGACAAATACACTCTTAAAAGAGCAAACTATTGCGTATATTTCATTCATCAAACGGCTTCTGGAAGTATCCGATATTATGAAAAAACAGTTTCTCGTGATCGTGCCCTATGACAAAAGCACGCGAAAAAAGACATTACTCGAAAAATTCTTCGATTGGCTGCACCCGTATGATACCGCAGGACATGCTGCAGCACGTTTTCAGGAATTCAATACCATCAAGAAAAAACTCAATGAACGCATGGAACTCGTCGAAGTGGGTTTGAATAATATGGGCCTTCATACCAATCGCCTTTCCACAAGACAACTCATCGAGTTATATTATCAGATTTATAATCCTAAAACCAGCCAATACGAGAAAATTCCCGAGAATCTCGAAGATCTTGCAATCGACAATACAGTTTTGTAGAATATTTTGACAAGAAGTGGCGGAGGTGCCAAAATAACAACTACATATGCTGCTTGTGCAAGGGTGTATGTCAATTATTTCTTTGTATTTTCTTCCGCTTGCACCGTCTATTTTCATATTTATGCAAATATTGCAGAAAAATACAGTCATGGAACAGCTTCTTCAAGAGTCTCCTCCCATCCTTCGTCCGCATCCCGGAGAACTTCTTGAGGGAACTATCGTGTTTAAGGGTAAGAATAAAATTCTTCTCGATCTCCAAGGAGTCGCAACGGGCATTATATCCGGACGGGAGCTGCGTGACTCTTTTAATATATTTCGTACTATCACTCCCGGTGATACCATCAATGCACTCGTACTCGAAGAAGAAAATGATGAAGGATTGGTGGTGATGAGCTTGCGAATGGCCAGCCAAAAAAAAGCGTGGGATCGTTTTTATACCCTTATTGGAAGCGATCACACGATGCCTTTTACTGCCCAAGAGGCAAATAAAGGAGGGCTCCTCGCCAATGTCGATGGCATTCGTACATTTCTTCCTGTCAGTCAATTAGCCCCCGTTCACTATCCACGTGTCAGTAATGCGGATTCTGTGGAGATTCTCCAAAGGTTACAGAGATATGTCGGACATACATTCACGGTGAAAATCATCACTATGGATGAAGAAGCGGGAAAAATTGTCGTTTCTGAACGGGAAGCCATGGCCGAGGAGCGGGCAAAATCCCTTGAAAGTCTACGTCCGGGTGATATCAAGGAAGGTATTGTCAGTGGAATAGCAAAATTCGGACTCTTCGTGACATTCGAAGGACTGGAAGGACTGGTACATATTTCCGAAATTGCCTGGGGGCATGTGAAAAATCCTACCGAGCATGCGAAATCCGGAGACAAGGTGCAAGTGAAAGTCATTGGCATCGATGGAGATAAATTGAGCTTAAGTATGAAGCAACTTACCAAAGATCCATGGGAGGAAGTGGCGGAGCGCTATCCCGTTGGCAAACGCATGCAGGGAACGATTGTTCGTTTTGCCGATTATGGCGCATTCGTGCGACTGGAAAAAGATATCAATGGACTTATCCATCTTTCCGAACTCGCTCATCATAAAGTTACCGATCCATCCGATGTCCTCACGATCGGTCAAAAAATCGAGGCACAAGTGATTAATATCGATATCGATGAACGCCGCATCGGCCTCTCAATTAAGGCACTTCAGCCGATTGATAAGGAGACTTTACAGAAGCTGAAAGAGGAAATGGCAGCAGCGAATTCGAAAGACTTGAAAGATTCGTCCTCCTTCCCTAAAGCTTCGAACGACAAAAAGGAAGCAAAAAAAGAAATACCAGTCATTCAGGAGGCTTTTGCTCTGGAAGAGGCGGAATTTGTGGCGTCGAAAACGGGGAAGAAGTATTACGTAATAGATTCCACACAAGGAAAGAAAATAAAACAAGAGAATCGCGTGTACTTTAAAACCGCAAAAGAAGCGGAGAAGAGTGGATACGGAAAATAGTGTATGATTCATTTCTATGAAGGCTGTGATCTTCGATTTCGACGGCGTCATCGTGGATAGCGAGAAATATTGGGATGAAGCAATGAATGCATTTGGACAGGCACATATAAACGGATGGCAACAAGGAGATAATAGTCGCCTCTTTTCAGGTATGACATTGGAAGGATGTTTTGCAAAACTCTGTGAGCATTTTGGAGTGCATATGACACTGGACGAATTCAAAAATCACATGTGTCACATTTCAGAAAATATTTATCACTCGCAAGCATCATTGCTGCCAAACGTGCATGCATTGATCACAGATCTCCATGAAAAAAATATTCCGCTTGCCATTGCCTCTTCCTCGAAACGAGTCTGGATCGATATTGCAACCCAACGGTTGAACATTCACCATTTCTTCTATACATCGACAACAGGAGACGAGATTCCTCATGGTGAGGGCAAACCAAAACCAACCATCTATCTTCGGACTGCAGAACGTCTCAATATGGATCCACGAGATTGCATCGCTATTGAAGATGCACGGCATGGCATTTATGCCGCAAAAAATGCAGGTATGACCTGTGTCGGTCTCCGCAATGGATTTAATGTTACACAAGACCTTTCTTTTGCAGATCATATTCTTGAGGGATTTTTGGACGTTACAACAGAAACTTTGCGCGCTATCCACCGCACATGCTGCGCCGCCATTTAATCTTTTAGACTCTGATTCGATAAAAAATGCAGGTGGAGATAGAACACTTCCTGTCCCCCGCCCTTCCCGACATGAAAGGTAAGCCTGTATCCATCAATCCCCTTTTCTTTGGCAAAATTCCGGGCTTTATCGATCAGCATTCCAGGTACATGTTCCGTCGATTTTGTGATATCGGCAATGGATGCGACAACATCCCCTTCTTTCTTCGGGATCAATAAGAGATGCAAAGCGGCTTGTGGACGAATATCTTTGAATACCAACACCAGATCATCTTCGTAAACAATATCTGCAGGAAGTTCTTTATCCCGAATTTTGTGGAAAATAGTCCGTTCAGTCATGCAGAGATTATTCAGGAAAAAGGGGAAAAAGGGAAAGTCCGTAGAAAGCTGTATTTTAGCCTATTGAGCATAAAATATTGCAATTTATATGAAAAAAAGGGAAAATAGTAAAGAATGAGTCCAGAGAACCTCCCCAAAAAAGGACTGGCCAAATCGCTTCCTTCAAAGGAGCCAGAGGAAGTTCGTGTATCGCAACCGGGTCAACAGGCAAAGCTGGAACAGCTTCTTACAGCGATCAACTCCATTACCCTGCCATCAGAAACTGTCAGTGAAGATATCTCGAGTGATCTTGGCAGTGGCAACAGTAGTCAGGTAAGCCAAAGCAAAACAGATGACGCGCAAAAATTCATCAATCGGGAGGAGGCCATTGCTCATATCCCTTCACAGGAACTGATGCAAATGCAGCTCAAAAAACATATCGAGAAAGAGGTAAAAGAGCTGCGCAGAGAGGCACACCATCTTGTCATCAGCCGAAAGCCCGGTGCTGCAGACAAACTGAACAAACTCTATGCACGCATTCGTAATCTCAACGGACTCCTCGCCCAGCTCCTCATATCATCCTACGAAATGGTCAAACGCTTTTTCATCAAAGTCTTCATAGACAAACAACCCATCCTTTAAGATCCTTCTCCCTACGGGGTGAGAGTACTATTTCTTTCCCTTTTTCCCTCTTTCCAAAACACTCGTTTTTTCGATTTGCCCCATAACCCACTCCAAGATGACATCCACCATGCTTAAAGGCTTTAGAATCACTGCCTCTACTTCTGCCGTAAGACCCTCAATGCGTCGCATCACCTTACGTAAGTTCACCACAACAAATAAGACATGATACAAGATCACGATAATAAGAATCCCCACAACGACATACACACTCATTAATAAATCAGAAACTTCCATCATGATGGAATGAGCGTATCTTTTATCTTCTCCATGCGCAATCTCCTACGCCATATCTCAACCCTTTCTCGCAACCTCATTGTATGCGGGATTTTACTGTACCAAAAAACACTGTCACCCGACCATGGGCCGCTTCGCATACTCTATCCTTACGGATATTGCCGCCATCATCCCACATGCTCGCAGTATGGTAAATACATGCTGCAAGAACACGGTTGTATAACCGGCACTTTCTTCATCTTGTGCCGCATCCTTTCTTGTCATCCATGGCAGAAAATATCGAAAGAAAAAATGCTCCATGCATCCAATAGATGAAATGGTACACGGAGATCTCTGTTGAGTTGCACTTCAAGCAACGATAAACTGGTGAGACCATGTAAGCGGGTATAGTACAATGGCTAGTACGCCAGCCTTCCAAGCTGGATATACGGGTTCGATCCCCGTTACCCGCTCCACGAAGTACATGTCCATCATCTAGTAAGCGTTCGGTTTTGGGCGCCTTTTTTCTTATGTCTGAAAAAGGTTTGGCAATTTCACTTTTCCTCTGCGGGTATGTTCAAGAGAATATGTTCCATTTAATTTCTGAAAAGGTTTTCTGCAATCGGTAAACGGTGTGAATCTCTTACGGAGAATCCACGCAGAAAGCCAGCGTTCTGCTGTGTGGAACGACTCAAAACCTTGAATGGTTTTGAGTCTGCCTTCCAGTTGGCTATTGAAACTTTCGATGATGTTCGTGGTTTTGGGACAGGGAACTTTGTACCAGTTTCTGGCATCAACATATGCAGTAAGTTCTGCTGCGTGGGCAAAAATATGGTTCAATGTCGCAATCTTGATTGGATCATCGTAGTGCCGTGGTGCTCTCCAGCGAATATGACGTTCGAGATTAGCTTTCCCAAGAACAGGAACATGAAAGATGTGTTTCTCGAGATCAGAGACGAAACTCTTAAACGTTTCGTCGCTGCGCACCTGAAGTTGTTTCCTGATGTTTTCTAAAAAATGTACATGGCAAAGCTGTGTAACGATATTGGGAAACACATAGCGTGCAGCCATGCGAATGGCTTCGTTGTCATCGCAGGTCACAGCAACAAGCGGATAATCCATGTTCTTGAGTTTCGTGAAGAACTGTATCCATACCTCAAAGCTTTCTGAGTTGGTAAGAAGGCAGCAGGGAAGATCATGTGTGGTGTAATCCATGCCATACAAAAATGGAATCTTTCTCTCGTACCCTTTGACCTTCACGTACTTTCCATCCACAACCAAAGCGCCACAGAAGCGTTTTCTGTTGCAGTAGTCATGCGTCACATCGTTGTTATGCGGAAGAAGCTGCAACTCTTCTACGATCCTTGTGTATGTTCGATCAAGACTTTTGCCAATACGATGAGCAATGGATCGAATACTCAATCCTTTCAGATGAAGACTGAGAAGAGATTCCGTATCTTTTCTACGAAAATCTACATTGAAACGTGTATGGCAATCCTGACAATGAAATCGGTTTATTCCTCTGCGTGTACCCTTTTTCCAGACATGATTGGAGGAACAGGCAGGACAATGTGGACGACGGCTTTGCGAAGCCCTTTTTTGAACTTTGACATGTTAAATGGGGAGAATGTAGCTAAGACAAGCTACAAAGTACCATTTTTAAGCGCCAAAAACCGAACGCTCTCCATCATCTATATGTGAATGGGTTTTCCATTTTTATACACGCGCATGCCGCGCTTATAAAGCTCCCGGAAGAAGATTTCAGAAGGAACACACTCTTCGGGAGCGGTAACGCCGGTCATCGTAATCTCTCCTCTATGCAACATCGCTGCCATAACGGCAGCCGTACGTCCGGTATCGACGTTCGATCCTGCACTCCCCCATCCCGGAGTGGTTTTGACCAAACAATCCATCTCCACCCGTTTCGGCTTTCCTTGGGATGTTCCGTAGATCTTCGCCCATATATCCTCCGTTTCCTTGTACTGTTTTGAACGTGGGATGCGGCGTAAGACATCACTCGTCCAATCGAGCGGAATAATCTTACTTCCCGAAAGGCAAAGCGGTTCCTTGGAAGCAAATCCCAAATCCAGAAGTGTCTTGATCACCGTATACGAATGTAAAGGAAAGCCGGCTTTGTAATGAACACTCTTCAGACCTTTGCTCACAAAATATCGGTGGAACGTGAAAACTTCCGAATGTACGATGCAATAAAGCGATTGACGGCCTACCCCGAGAAAAGACGTCATTCCTTCCAAAGAACAAGCCTGAACTTCTTCGAAACGACCGTTTTCCAAAACAATCGCCGGCACCGTAAGTTCGTGAATGATGCTCTCGAATGAATACGGGAGTACGAACGTTTTCATATTCGAATCCCACGCAAAACCAAGATCAATATGATCCACGAGATCGAAGTCCATCACGGCATACGCCACCATCACATTGGCAATTCCGGGCGTGGATCCGCAACCAAGAAGTGCCGTCAACTTCTTCCTGCGAAACCGGGCGTCGAATGCAAATTGTTTCTTCGTCATTTCATGGAGCCCTCCCAAGTCCAGATAATGCGCATTCGCTCTCAAGCAGGATTCCATCGCATGGCAATTCCATGTCAGTTCTGCGCAATTGAGGACTATCGCGCTCCCAGACGCACGAATGATTTTTGCTGTCGCCGCAATATTCCGTAAATCGACGGTCGCAAAACGCGCACATTTGTTTTTCAGAAATTTTTTGATCGTGCGGGGTCGGCGGCCACAGAGAAGCACACGATATCCCGCTTCCAAAAGGTCGCGGGATGCAATGGATCCCTGTTCTCCCGTGGCGCCGATGACAACAAAATCGAATGTCATATTCAATGATTAGAATATTTTCCGCCCATTTTTCCGTACGGACATTCCCCGATGGGCAAGTTCCTGAAAAAACAGTTCAATCGGCACAATTAATTCCGGAGGAAAGACTCCGGATGTTATCCATTCTCCTCGTACGACCATCTGCGCCACAATTGACGCAGGCGCCGCCGTATCCTTCTCAATCATCTCTCCCAACGTCGGCACATGGACTTCGAGACGAACAGACGACTTCTTTCGATGACGCATTCCTCGCACGATCACTTGAATGATTTCATATTGTTCAAAGGTCTCCGGTATTGATGGAGGCAGTTTTTTGAGGATTGCCATTGTCGTCTTGAGATTCTTCTCATCGAGCAAACCCACGGAACGAAGAATCTGTATGTTCTCCACCAGAATATCGGGGAATGCGATTTTGAAGAACACGTTCTTTGCATGCAGAGTCTTTGGAAGCGTCGCCAGCTCCGAGTGGATCGTGTACTGCGGTTTTTGCCAACCGACAGGTGCGGGAAACTTATAAGACTCACGACCGGACATCGGATCCACAAATGTCATTGTATTATTTTTCCATACCGCAGACGGCCATGAACATTCTTCAAGAAGAGTCTGCAGAGAATAGGAAACAGCGAGAGGCGATATCTTCCGATACACCGACTGATCAAAAACACCGATGCGGATTTCCACATGATCCACTCTATCGAATTCGCAGGCTCCATACGATGCCAGAATATTCGTGATTCCCGGAGCAGCACCCATACCCAACACGGCAACAAGATTGGCGCGACGAAATCGCGCATGAAATGCAAATTGTTTGAGCGTGTAATGATAGAGACCTCCCAAATCGAGATAGTGTGTTTTGGTCTTAAGGCATGCTCTCATGACTGCTTCATTATATTCGTGATGCACGGCATGGATAACAAGGTCAATGCCGCGCAATGCTTTGGCGAGCGTTTCTGTTTTTTGCACATCCGCGCGGCGGAAATGCAAATTCTTCGATGCCGGAAATTTCTTCTTCATTGTAGAAAGATGGCGTCCCATCACCACGATGGAACCATCGAAGGTTTGCAGAAGGTCCGTGACAATCAATTGTCCGATCGCACCGGCCCCAAGAACTCCGATACAGGGCTTCTTCATCAGGCTTTATGGTAAATCGTGGCATGCCATGGTTTTTTGGCAAGACCCGTTTGGTCTACGTAGATGTGTTTGATCTGTGTGCACTCTTCCAATGCATACAGCGACAAATCTTTTCCAAAACCACTCTGTTTAAATCCACCATGAGGCATTTCTGATACCAACGCTCCATGTTCGTTTATCCAGACGGTGCCAAATTGGAGCATATTTGCGCTGCGTATAAGAGTCGTCATGTCTTTTCCCCATACGGATGCAGCAAGTCCATATATGGTGTCATTGGCTTTTTGAAGCGCGTCATCCACCTTTTTGTAACGGAAGATGCTCAATACGGGCCCGAATATTTCTTTTTGGCAAAGATCGGATGTGTGCGGAACATCGGTGAAGATTGTCGGCTCCACAAAAAATCCTTTTGCGCCAAGCCGATTCCCTCCGCACACCAATCGAGCCTTCTTTTTTCCTTCACGAATGAAACGTTCCACACGGTCACGATGAGCAGCCGAAACGAGCGGCCCCAGATCCGTTGTATCTTTGGACGGATCACCCATAACCATTTTCTTCACTTCACGAAGAAGAAGTTTGAGGAATGCATCATGCATATCCTCATGCACATACACGCGCGTGATCGCCGTACAATCCTGTCCAGTATTCCAAAATGCTCCCGCGGTAGCGGCGCGAGCGGCGGCCTCAATATCCGCATCCGGCAAAATCACCTGCGGCGCTTTCCCCCCAAGTTCCAGATGCACACGTTTCATATTTTTTGTCGCCCGATTCATGAGGATTTTCCCCGTTTCGATGTTTCCGGTCAGATAAATCATGTTCACATCCCCATGAGAAGCAAGCGCTTCTCCCACTTCCTTGCCGGGTCCCGTCACCACGTTCAGAACTCCTTTTGGAAATCCCGCCTTCTCTGCAAGTTTTGCGAGTTCCAGCAAAGTTATTGGTGTCAGGGAAGCGGGCTTGATCACTAACGTATTGCCTGCAGCGAGCACGGGGCCGATTTTCCAGACGGCAATAAGAAGAGGATAATTCCACGGTACGATCGCCCCAATGACTCCGAGCGGTTCGCGGCGAATCCAGCTGGACCCAAGAGGCATGCGACGGTTCTTCTCCATATAATTCGCATATTCTCCGAATGGCTTTCCTTCGAGGCATCGGGTGGCGCCAGCAAAAAAACGAAGATTATCGATTGCCATCGGAAGATCGGACTCCGTCGCATACCGAATAGTTTTTCCGGTGTTGCGCGACTCCAACTCTGCAAAATGCTTCGCATTCTCTTCCAGAAGATCAGCGAGTTTCCAGAGGAGTGCGCCGCGCTCTCCTCCCGTTGTGAAGCGCCAATCATTCTCAAAAGCCTTACGCGCCGCCTTTACGGCATGATCCACATCTTTTTTTGTGCCGCGCGGCACTCGTGCAATAACCGATTCATCCGCAGGATTGATGATCGGATCGGTTTTCTTGCTCATGGAAGAAACCCACCGTCCGTCAATGAACATTTGAAGAGAAAGAGGTTTCATACCATGTACGTTAGCAACGACACGGAAAACATGCCACTATCGGCAGATCTCTTCTACTCCTCAATTACGATCTGTCCTTTCATATCCTTGTGTCCTGAACCGCAGGGGATGGAACAGAAAAGGTTATGTGCGCCAACGTCATCCGTCGGAACATCGATCATCACCGTCTGACCCGGTGCGACAGGAACATTGATCCCGAGACCAGGGACTGTGAAGCCGTGGGTGCCGCTGACACCCGTCACCTGCAACTGCACTTTCTCGCCTTTTTTCACCATGATCACATTCGGACTGAACTTCCAGTTTTCAGAGGTGACTTGGATGATACGCGCGTTTTTTTCGACTGTCTGTGGTTGTTGCTCTGGCGGTATTGTGCTCTGCTGACTCGTAGGACTGCAGGCGGCAAGAGCGACTGCGACAGTGAACGGGAGAAGGAATGTAAGATACTTCACCACCACATTCTGTGCCCGACGACTGAACAGATCAAGTTCTTCTGGTGAACATTCCACCTGATCTCCATAGAACCGTTCGACGACCGTGGCACAAACGGCAGTTGCGCGGATGCCTGCACGATGACAAAACGCAGCCATTGCAGACGTTTCCATCTCGATATTGCGCACGCCGCTCTGATACAACATTCGCACATATTCCTCCTGCTCCACATGACCGAATGATGGAATAAGTGCGCCATCAAGGCGTCCCTGTTGCTCGTAAAAATCATCCACACTCATTGTTTTTCCGGTGACGACGGGGATATCACCCGCGCTTTTCAATAGCGCATCAACCAAACGTTGATCGAACTGCGTTGGTGTGCGCTGCATCTGTCCAAGAACGACTTCTTCGTACCACGGTTCCAGATTCGCATTCAGCGCTTCTTCAGAAATCACAACCGTTCCCAATTTCACTCCTACTCCTCCCGATGTCCCAATACGGATATACTCGGTGTTTTCACATCCTGCATAGTGCAGAAGTTTCGTGATTTCATGGAGCATGATAAGAATGGATGGCATACCCATGCCATGAGAAACCGAAATGATCGGCCCTGTTTTGTAGAGAGAAAATCGTTCCGTCTTCCCTATCGCCTCCACGGAAGAATCAAGAAATAGGCTCTTCGCTGTGATCCGCGCAAAGTTTTCTGCGCGAACAGGACTACCCATCATACAAACAACCTGAACATCACCGAACATCTTCTGCAAATCCATCGTCGTATCCAACCCAAAATGGTATAGCACATCTTTTTGAAGATTCTTCAGGTGCGGATTGACCTTCCACTGCATCATAGGCTTTCGATAATAAGCTCTCTTGCGATTCTTTCGCAATCTCTTCATAGATTATTTTCTTCCCAATTTCTTCAGAGCCAGTGCGTATCCCGGATGGACAGTGAGCGCATTTTCGTAGGAAGCACGGGCATCGGATGCACGGCCAAGTCGTTCATAGGCAACACCGAGGTTATAGTGGAGTTCCGGAATGCCGAAATCCAGCTCGAGCCCACGTTCAAGGAGCTCTGTCGCTCGCCGCATATCACCCTGTATGAGCACAAGGGCTCCCAATTGCGAATACCCATGCCCATCACGGGGTTGAAGCTCAATATAACGCTCAAAAAACGGAATGGCATCGCCGAATTTCTCCCGTACGACAAGCACGCGGCCAAGGTTAAAGAGCGCCCGCGGATTCTCTTTCACGGCAAGAGATTTTCGATAGAGATCCTCTGCTTCAGAAAGTCTTTTCTCCTTCGCTCGAAATCCCGCAAGATTATTGTATGCAAGATGTGAATTACCATAATTGTCAATCACATTCTGAAAAAGTTTCTCGCTCGTCTGCCAAACGAGAGATTGCTGATATGTGAGCCACATAAAAAATGGAAGAATCGGCAACATCACAAAGAAAAGATATCGCCATCGCTCTATGGCAACTCCTACAAGAATCAAAAGCGCAATGATCGCAAGATATGCATACCGATCAGATGCAAAATAGATATCAAACGACCCGCTGTCGCTCCCTTTAAGCACATTGGCAAATGAAGGAAGAAGGAGAAGCAAAAAGAGCAACCATACGAACATCCACAATCGATTTTTTTTTCTCTGCATCCATGCCCATACCGTGATACCTCCCATCAGCAATACGCCGAGGAGCACGCGCACATTCAAAAGCTCTACGCCATCCGTAAACGGATAGAGAATGGCAAGTTTTATGGGAATCAGAAATTTCTGCAGATAAAACGGAACAGAGACAAACGGCAAAAGGGCGATGATCCCGATATCTGTCACCTGTGCCCGTTTTCCAAAAAGTGCGATGAGAATGAAGATCGTGGAAAGCGCAAAGTAAGGCCATTTCTCTTTTATCATTTTCCGATCAATATAACCGGAAAAGAGCCAATCGGTCAGAAGAAGAACAATAGGCAAAAGAACAACGGAAACTTTGGAGAGCAGGCCGAGAGTGAAAGCGAGGAGACTGAATATGTGGAGGTTGTCATTTTCCCTCCATTTGAGATAACTGCATATACTCACTAAAAAGAAGAAGCTTGATAAAAGATCTTTTCTCGCCGCTCCCCACACCACAGTCTCCACAACTAATGGATGAATTGCGAAGAGAAGACCGCAGAAAACAGGGAACAGGTGAGTTGATCTTCGCATCAGTAACTGCACAAATACTGTCACCAGCAGCGCATTGACTATATGCAAAATCAGATTCGTCGCGTGCACAACAAATGGTTTGAATTCGCCAAATAACAAATACTCAATCTGGTAGGTCAGCAATGTCAGTGGTATGTAGAGCTCCGGATCGTATGTCGTAAATGCCCGCTTTACATTCTCCATCGTCAATCCCTTGGCCGTTGGATTATCAATAATCAGAAGCTCGTCATCAAGCGCAACAAAGTCATTCGATAATGATGGGAAAAAGACAAGGAACGGCAGAAGAATAATGCATACCTTTATGAGCCATATCTGCCAATGATCTGATCGCAGCATAGACACACAATAATCCTATCGTTCCCTATCCCCTATTCCCTGTCACGAAAGAACACATTGCAATGGAAAAAATTTAGCATGTCCATAAAAATACTTGTACGATTCTTTATGTTGATCCTTCTTTTTGAAAGGAGATGACATATGTTCTTTCTGCGTGTGATCGTCGCATCATGCAAGTTTCCTTTGCTCTATCTTGTGTTTGGCGTGTTCTGCGTCACTCTCATCGGATGTACATCCGAACACAAGAAACCGGAAGACGGAAAAGAGCTAAAAAAGGACTGCTGAAACAAAAAGAAGTAGTCACCAGGTGGTGACTCTCTATGCGGGAGGATTATTTTCTCCCGCATATTTTTGGATGTGCTATACTAAAACTTATGCACCGAGACGTGGTCCTCGTTGATCATCAAGGAAGCGCAATCGGTGTCATGGAAATTTTTGCCGCCCATGCAGCGCCCGGACATCTGCATCGTGCATTTTCCATCTGTGTGTTTCAAAAGAACAAGCAAGAGATTCTCATTCAAAAGCGTGCAGATAAAAAACCTCTCTTTTGTTGTCTTTGGAGCAACACATGCTGCAGTCATCCATTTCCCGACGAAGACGTTATTCAAGCCGGAGAAAGGCGTTTACAAGAAGAACTCGGGTTCACCTGTCCTCTTCATCAAAAAGGATCATTCGTCTACTACGCAGAGGATCCGAAGAGTGGCAGAGTGGAATACGAGCATGACACCGTACTTATTGGAGAGGGAACAGGCATCAGAGTCATGCCAAACCCTCAAGAAGTCGAAAACTGCAAATGGGTGCCTATTGATAGGCTCCAGAAAGATATTCTGCAGAATCCCAAAAACTACACTCCGTGGTTTGCGAAGGTTTTAAATATAGCTCTACAGTACGCGCATGCCTGACGAAAAACTGCATCTCGCCATCATTCCCGATGGCAACCGACGCTGGGCCCGCGCACAGGGGTGGCATCCATGGGACGGTCATGCGCAGGCTATGGAAAATTTTCGCGTTATTTCGGATTGGTGCAGAGAACAGGAAAATATAGAAACACTTACTATCTGGTGCTTCTCTACGGAAAATTGGAAACGTGATCATCAAGAAATCAATAAACTCATGACTCTTCTCGAAAATTATCTTCAGAAGAACCGTGACGATATGCTCAAAAAACAAACACGCCTTCTGCATTCCGGCAGGAAAGAGCGCATTCCTGCATCACTCACTCAAATAATAACGGATATTGAAAAAGAAACTAAACATAATAATAAGTTTACTTTACATCTTGCACTGGATTATGGAGGGAAAGACGAGTTATTACGTGCAATTCAGAAAACAAATGACTGCAAAACAATAACTGAAGAGAAGCTTCGCTCCTCCCTTGATCATCCAGAATTATCTGATATCGACATCATCATCCGTACCTCTGGTGAATATCGCACCAGTAATTTTTTTCTCTGGCAAAGCGTGTATGCGGAATGGTTTTTCCTCGAGAAACACTTTCCTGATTTTGGTATCCCGGATCTTGAGCAGATACTTGACAAGTATCATCAAAGGCGGCGACGATTTGGCGGATGAATTCTGTTGGAGTCGCTACCGGAAAAATCATCCTCTCCGGTGAGTATGCAGTGGTTTTCGGGTATCCCGCAATAGCAATTCCCGCTGAAATTGGAATGCGTGCTGTACGTTCAAAAGAAGTAGTGTGGGAAAAAGCTCCTACAGAATGGTTCTCTTCCCTCTGCCACATAATTGCTCTCTGCCAAGAACACGGTTCAATAGCATCTGGTGTGACAATTGAAAACCAACTCCCTCTCGGCTGCGGCATGGGCGCTTCCACTTCCCTCGTCATCGCAGTAACACGCTGTCTCTTTCAAGATTCCCCTCTTCCACACATAAAAAAAATTGCTTCTTCCATCGAAGACACTCTCAACCCCGGCCACAGTGGCCTGGATTTTGAAGTGATCTGGACCGAAAAACCAATTCTCTTCCAAAAAGGTTCACCACCAAAATCTATCAATATATCATTGAATCAATTCATTGATACTTCTCATCATTTTTGTCTTATCGATACCGGAAACCCTGGTGAAACGACACCCGAGCTCGTCTCATGGGTTCGTTCTCGCATGAGTGATCCCGCTATCTCGGCCGCTCTTCAAACCATCGGCCACTGCACCGAACGACTGTTAAAAGGAGAAGACATCACAGATGTGTTCAAAGTTCATCACCGCGCACAAATGATTCTTGGCGTCGTTCCGCAAAAGATTCAAAATTTCATCGCAGATATAGAAGAATCCGGCGGCGCTGCGAAAGTCATTGGTGCGGGAAGTACATCGGGTGGAGGTGGCGTTGTTCTTGCAATAGCCCAGAACACAATTAAAATTGTCTCTTCTTATGATTTCCGTCATCTCCACTCCCAACATCGCCTTCACGAAGTACTGGGGAAATCGTAATGAAAATCTACGCCTTCCGGCAAACGATTCCCTCTCCATGACACTCGATTCACCCACTGTCAGAATCTCCATCGAACCCGCAGAAACATTCTCTGTACGATCCTGGAACGTCGATGGGTCAGAAAAAACACTTTCTGAAAAAAATATTGCTCGTTTTCATTGCCACCGTGAACTTGTAAACCGCTACCTTGCAACTCTTCAGACTGAAGTATCAATTATTCAGCCGTCTCCAAGGCTTTCCAAGAAGAGTCTGCGGGGGGCAGGGTGGTCGATAAGCAATTATCAATTATCAATTCGATCCCAGATTCCCTCTGCCATTGGTCTTGCTTCCTCCGCCGCCGTCTTTAGTGGTGTTGCAAAAGCATACGGGGAGCTTCTCCGAAGAGAAGGGCTGGAACTCACTGATGAGCAAATCTCTATTATCGCCCGCCTTGGGTCCGGTTCCGCCTGTCGCAGCATTCAGGGAGGATTTGTCGCAATAGACGCAGGAATTGGTGACACAATTGACAGCGCAAAAGCAGTGCAGATTGCCGATAATGACCATTGGCCGCTCCACGATATTGTCATTGCGCCAAGCCTTGAGGAAAAGAAAGTAGGGTCAACAGAGGGACATCGTTTCGCACACACAAGCCCCTGCTACGCCGAACGCTTGCGCCAAATGTCTCGCAGGCAACGAGAATGTATCAATGCCATCCGTACGCGGGATTTTGAAAAGCTCCAGAGAGTCTCTGAAAAAGATGCCCTTGATCTCCATAAAGTCGCCGAAACCAGCAATCCCCCTCTCCAATACCTGAACCAAGAAACTCATCGCATCATCGGAGAAATCGAAACATTGCGAAAAGAAGAGCATCTCGCCGTCCTCTTCACCATGGACGCCGGACCTACGGTTCATCTGGTTTGTACCGAAGAGTCCCGCGATCGCATTGCACGGTACGCACACAATCAGCCGCATTGCACGGTATTTGAGACAAAGGTGGGAAGTGGTGCACACTGTCAGCATGCATCTACGTCAACTCTCTCCTGAAGAACGACGAAAATATCTGGAAAAAGAATTGTGCGCAGATCTTTCGGCAGTATCTATTGATCCCATGAAGCTCGGTGATGCCGATCAAAAAAACTGCGAACAGATGTTCGGTCATGTGCCAATTCCCATCGGATATGCCGGGCCGCTTCCTGTCACATTGAGTTCAGGAGAATGCATTGAAGCACATTTGCCACTGGCAACAACGGAAGGGGCACTCATTGCAAGTATTAATAGGGGTTGCAAGGCAGTACGTCTTTCTGGAGCAGTGAAAACGGAAGCGAAGTATCATGGAATAACAAGATCCATTGCAATGAAAATAAGAAATCAGACATTAGAAAGCAGAAACACATCTGAAATGAAAACAGTAGAAATACAAAAACACGCAAACGAGTGGCAGGGTGTAGGGGAAGCGACGAGTAGTCATCTGAAGATTGTGAAGTACGATATTGATACGCATGAGGATCTGCTTTTTCTCACCATCTATGCCGATACGGACGAAGCGATGGGCATGAACATGGTTACGATTGCGGCGGAGGCGATTGGCAAATGGATGGAGGAACATTTTGATCTGCAATTCATCACTGTCGCCGGAAACGTGGATAGCGATAAGAAGCCGAGTGTGCGAACACGGGATAGAGGACGTGGATATGAAGTTACCGCCACAGCGACTATTTCCGAAGCAATTATTCGATCTGTACTCAAGACCACGCCAGAAGTACTTTTGGAAGTTGCGCATGCAAAACTGGAAGTAGGATCAGAAATCGCCGGAGCTCTCGGAAAAAACTGCCACGCCGCCAATATCATCGCCGCTCTATATCTTGCAACAGGACAGGACATCGCACATGTAGTTGAAGGCTCTTTGACAAACACAATTTTCAGTCTTCACTCTTCATCTGTCAGCATAGCAGTACGCATTCCGGCACTGCTCGTCGGCATTCGTGGCGGCGGTACAGGACTCCCCGCCCAATCTCAAGCACTCCGTCTCCTCCTTTCTTCTCTATCCTATAATCTATCACCTGCAAAACGTCTCGCCGAAATCATCGGCGCGGCGGTCCTCGCCGGTGAACTTTCATTGCTAGCCGCTCAAGCAAGCCATACATTGGCCCGATCCCATCAAGATCTCGCACGTACTCGTATCTAAATCTATACTTCTCTCATGCCTGCCAAAACACATTCAGCGATTATTGGATTCGGCC
This sequence comes from Candidatus Peribacteria bacterium RIFCSPHIGHO2_02_FULL_49_16, assembly GCA_001788955.1. GTDB lineage: Bacteria > Patescibacteriota > Gracilibacteria > Peribacterales > Peribacteraceae > 2-02-FULL-49-16. The sequence continues at coordinate 123,120 of MFXT01000026.1, forward strand.
AGTATCTCCCCAAATATCGTATAAAAACCAAAGACATCGCTCTACATTGGCAACAGGATCCAAAACACATCGTAGAATCTCTTGGCATACACGAAAAAACTGTACCGGCAGATCATGAAGACAGTTTCACATTTGCTTTTGAAGCAGCGAAGCAAGCTATCGAGATCGCCGATATTTCTTCATCAGATATTTCCGCGTGTTTTGTGGGATCGGAAAGTCATCCGTATGCTGTGAAACCAACGAGCGGGATGCTTGTTTCTGCTCTTGAGCTCCATCCCTTCTCTCATGCAGCCGATTTGGAATTCGCCTGCAAAGCGGGAACGGCTGCGATGCAGATCGTGGACAGTTTCGTGCGAAGCAAACAAATTGAATATGGACTCGCAATCGGCACCGATCGTGCGCAAGCAAAGCCGGGTGATGTACTGGAATACTCCGCCGCCGCCGGTGCTGCAGCCATCGTCCTTGGAGCCGAAAAACATAAGAAAGCTCTCTGTCGTATCGATCACACACTCTCTTTTACAACAGATACTCCGGACTTCTGGCGCAATGAAGGATCACCCCACCCCCAACATGCCGGCCGTTTTACCGGAGAACCCGGATATTTTGCTCATGTGCGCGAGACTATCAAAGGCATGCTTACAACACACACTATGCAGCTTGCCGCTATCGATCACGTCATTCTTCACATGCCCAACACCAAATTCCCCATGAAGATCGTAAAAGAATTCGGACTCACAGAGAAACAAATCGAACATGGTTTCATTGTCCCCGCTATCGGCAATACGTACAGCGCTTGTTCGCTCCTCGGACTCGTACATGTGCTGCAAAAGGCAAAGAAAAATGAGACGATCCTCCTTGTCTCCTATGGATCCGGCGCCGGATCGGATGCTTTTCTTATGACTATGGTCCGTGATGGATTGAAATTACCGGGAGAAGAACGTCAACCGGAATATGTCTCGTACAGTCAATATGCAAAAATGACAAACATCTATTAAAATCCCCATCACCCGTATGCAAAGAGACATTTTCCTCATCGGTTCCGGTCAAACACGCTTTGGTGAATGGTGGGATAAAAGTTTGCGTTCTCTTGCAGAGGAGGCCGTAAACATCGCATTGAAGAATGCACCATGTACGGCACTCGACATCGACATGGTGATCGTGGCAAATATGCTCGGGGAAGTTATAAATAATCAAGCCCATCTCGGCGCACTCGTCTCCAATTTCCTCCCCCATACACCACCCGCATTGCGTGTCGAAGCAGCCTGTGCATCCGGTTCTATTGCCATTCATACCGCATGCGCGCTTCTCGAAAGCGGACGCGCGGATACGATCCTCATCGTTGGAGCAGAAAAAATGACCGACATCAATGCCGAAATCATTTCTCAAGCCCTCATGAGCGCGGCAGATAGTGAACAGGATCAACCCTGCGGTCTGACATTCCCGGGAATATTCGGTCTCATCGCAAAACGTTACATGCATGAATATGGCCTCACGCGCAAAGAGCTGAATGCCGTAAGTTTCATGCATCACCACTACTCTGCAAAAAATCCCCACGCCCAATTTCAAAATGCCATATCACCGGAAGAAGTTGAAAAAAGTCCGCTGATTGCCGACCCTCTCCATATGCTCGACTGTTCACCGGTCAGTGACGGCGCAGCCGCGTGTATTTTGAGCACAAAAAAGAAAAGTTCGTATCGCATTGCCGCATCAAAACTCGCGAATGACACAGTAAGTATCACTGATCGCGTGTCTCTCACCAGTTTCTCTGCAACACAAAAAGCGGCAAAAAACGCATATGAAGAAGCAGGAATTACTATAAAAAATATTTCGTGCATCGAACATCACGACTGTTTTTCCATTGCCGCAATCATCAACCTTGAGGATCTCGGATTTGCAGAAAAAGGCAAAGGCATCGAATGGTATACAAAACCCATCACCTCTTCCCTGTCATCTGTCACCTCCATTAATGCGAGCGGCGGCCTCAAAGCCTGCGGCCATCCCGTCGGAGCAACAGGTGTAAAACAACTCATAGAAATCGGAAAACAATTAGAAAGCACGAATACCCGCTACGGACTCGCACACAACTTTGGCGGCGCCTGTGCCACATGCTGCGTGCATATTTTAGAAAATATTTCCGCTCCATCTATAACCTAAATGTTCTCTCCTCCCTCCATTCATCGCGCCATCAAAACTCGTAATAGAAAACTTCAATCCGGAACGATCATTTCCATAACCACAATCGCCCACCCACCTCATCCTTTCCCAAAAAAACCACGCACCATCGCCCTCATCGAATTAGAAGACGGCTCTCGAGTTCTCGGCCAGCTTGCCACTTGCTACCCTGCCGGTCATTGCCTTTTTATCGGCTACCGCGTCCTTCCCCGTATGATCCTCTCTCATGTCACTCCTCAAGGTCTGCGCGTCTATGAAATCGCCTACGAACTCGCTGTGGAAAAACACGCAGAAACATTCGACGAAAGTGTCTTCCCCCGCTATATCCTGGCCATTACCGGTCCCTCGGGCGTTGGTAAATCCACTGTCAGCACACTCCTTGAAAAAGTCTGCAGCCGCTCGATGCAACGCGTACCCATTCTCACGACACGTGAACCGAAACACGGAGATGATGGTGAATATTATTATGTTTCCAACAAAGAATTTATGTTGCTCGGCAAACAAGGAAAGCTCGCAACCTGCGCCAAAATCCTCTCAAAAAACGAAGACCGCCATTACGGATACCGAAGAAGTGACATCGAAGCAATCTGGAAAAATGGCCGCATTCCCGTCGTCGTCACCGAAATGCACCTTCTTGAAGGGCTTGCGAAGAGTTTCGGTCGCCGAGCGATCCTCTCCTTTGGCCTTCTCCCCCCCGGAAAAAGCCGTCGCGCCATGTTGAGCAATCTCCTCTTTCGACTCCGCAAACGTGGCCGTGAGACCGATATTCAAATCCACGAACGGCTGAAAAATGCCGTCAAAGAGCTCAAATTCTTCAAAGAACGCGCCGAACTCTTCGATCATATTCTCGTCAATGAGGACATAGATATACTGCACAAGAAGATTGCATTCTTTGCTAGACGCAATGCCTAAGAATTTTTATGAATTCATTCCGAGAATAGATTTACAATATAAAGAGTTCTAAAGCGCAATACCTCCCCACCTCTTGCTTATGGATAATGGGCAACCTCGATGAACGATCCCCGTATCCGCCATCGCATCGAAAAAACGCGAAATAAGTATTCTCGCGCCATTTTACGTGAAAATACCATCATCATTCGCCTCGCCAAAAATCTATCGGAGCGCGAACGCCGTGAACATATTCAAAACCTCCTCGACCGCATGATGGATCAGGTTCGCAAGGAGCGCCACAAAAAGCTTATTCATCCTTTCAGACATCTCTTAAACGGTGGTCAGAATCAAACAGTGAAAATCGCAACCGGGAAGCGATATACTTTTACACTCCTTCCGGGAAAACGAACGAAAACTGTAAAAAAAGGAGATGGCTGGCAGATTACAGTGAGTCCACATGTTCGTCGCGAAGCCCTCCATCGCCTTCTTTGGTCGCTGCTTTCCAAAGCGGAACAGGAACGCGTGGAACGACTTGTCGAACAAATAAATCTCGAAAAAACAAGCGTCCGATATAAAAATGTACGACTCTCTTTTGCACAATCCCAGTGGGGAAGCTGTTCACCGTGCGGCACCATTATGGTTAATGCCGCCCTCCTTTTTGTTCCTCCGTCACTCTTGCACTATGTCATCGTTCACGAACTCGTACACTGTCGTATTCCCAATCATTCTGTTCGCTATTGGAATCTTGTCGAGCAAGCTCTCCCACACTACAAAAACGTCTACCACAAATTGCAACAATATCGATTGCCGACTCTCTAGGCTCTACGGAACTCTTTGTGATTCCAGAATCGCCCGAATACGTGCTCGTGCTGCACGGTCTTGTGCTATACGACGGGGACGTTGAACGCCTTCGTTTATCATTCGTTGGCAGAGCATGTGAAAGCCAGACAGGAATTTATCCATACCTTCCGGACAGATCTGCCCACGAAGATATTGACGCAGTAATGTACGAAAATCCGCATTCAAATCACCATAGGTAAGTTCCGGATCCGGTGCGGCACCGTGAAGTTTCTCTTCTATCTCTTTAGGGAGCGATTGCGATTCCTCTTTCGATTCATCTGAAGAGGAGACGAAAAAATCCTTTTTTAGAAATTCTTGAATCGCGTTCACATCATTGATATCCGGACACTCTACAGCTAAACCCGCCGCATTGACATCACGGCATTTGTCGCGCATATCCGCATAATCTCGACGCCGCTCCACGCGTGTCGTCGTATGATAATTGCGAACACGATTGTAAAAAGCTTCTCCATCAAAATCCTCGATATTCCGTCCATAGTAGTCTTGTGATCGATATTGCGCTCCAAGATCAACACCCGCTCCGCCGAATGTTCCCACAAATACGGAAAATGCAACGATGAAAGCACATGCACCTAGAGAAGACCGCCACAGATGATATTGTTGTTTCTTCTTCATAAGAATCTCATTATTATATCAAAATATGCCTTCTAACACAATCCTACGGCGTGCCTCACTCGCTCTAAGGTGCCTTTTGCAAGAGATTGTGCTTTTTTGGCGCCCTCCGCCATTATTATCTTCATATCCACATCCTTCTGTTTCCTCCGCTTCTCACGCATCGGGCCAAAATAGTCCATAAATGCCTCCAGGAGACGTTTTTTAGCATCACCATACGAAACACCCTCTCTGTAATCATCGGCTAATACAGAGGCCTCTTTTTCGAGAAGGAAGAGTTTGTGAAGCTGATAGATCGTACAACTTTCCGGTTCTTTTGGATCATTCGCATCCTTTGAATCCGTCACAATCCCGGAAATCGCCTTTTTTATCATAGTTTCGTCGGCAAAAAGCGGGATCGTGTTTCCATAGCTTTTGCTCATCTTTTGACCATCTGTTCCCGGAACAATGGCAACCTCTTTGTGAATCTGAACATCGGGAATTTTCAAAATGTTTTCGCCATACCGATGATTGAATTTCTGCGCGATATCGCGCGTCATTTCCACATGTTGTTTCTGATCCTGCCCCACAGGAACAGTATCCGCATCATAGAGCAAAATATCCGCTGCCTGCAGAACGGGATAGGTAAAGAGTCCTACACTCGCATCAATTCCTTTTTGCACCTTATCTTTGTAACTGACGGCACGCTCAAGCAGACCCACGGGAGTGATGCAGCTTAATATCCATTGGAGTTCTGCATGTTCATGCACAGCGGATTGAAAAAACAGAATGCCTTTTTCCGGATCAAATCCACATGCGAGAAGATCGTGCACGAGATTTTGGCGATAAAGCCGCGATGTATCCGCATCATGCACCGAGGTCAGCGCATGGAGATCCGCAATAATGAAAATGTTCTCCTCTTCTCCAAGAAGATCGATATTTGGCTTGATCGAACCAAAATAATTTCCAATATGTGCCTCACCCGACGGCTGCATTCCGGATAAAATTCTCATACGACTGCATCGTACAACCTCTGTAACATCTGCTCAAATGCCTTCGGCAGGAGTGCCTCGATATGAATCTTTTTTCCTGTCATCGGATGCGGAAATTCGAGAGCTTTGGCATGCAGAAAAAATTTGCGAAAGCCGTATTCCCGCACAAAGAGTCGATTGAATTTTCGATCACCATACTCTTCATCAAGCACTAATGGATGTCCAAGCATCGCAAAATGTCGACGAATTTGATGATGCCGCCCTGTCTCGATTTCACACTCCACCAGTGAAACATCCCCAAAACTTTCGATCACCGAGTATTTGGTCACAGCCTCAACAAAAATCTGTTTTGAATTTTTTGACTTCGGATTTCGTCTTGTCGGAAGCGGCAGACGTATGACTCCTTTCTTCTTCGGCATCCCTTTTACCAATGTCAGATAATTCTTCTGCCAACCCGTAAATCGTGATTCTCTGATCTTCTGTGCAACAATTTTGTTCCTCGCAAAAGAAACAGTGCCGGATGTTTCAAAATCCAAGCGGTGAATCGTCTGCAAACCCGGATACTCCTTCTTCAAAAAATCCAGAAGCGGTAATTTTCCCACCTTTCCTTTTCCTTTTACCACAAGTTCGCCACTCAACTTACTCACCACAAGAAGATGATTGTCAGAAAAAAGAATTCGATGTGGATCAATAGACATTGATATCAATCTACAGGAAAACCCAATTCCTGCAGTTCCTCACGTACGAAAAACAGCCGAATTTCTTCCACTGCATTCTCGGTGCTATCCGAACCGTGAATAACATTACGCGTTCGACTTTTCGCAAAACGACCGCGGATCGTCTTTGGTTCATCAATACTCCCGATACGATCGCGCACAGACCGAATTACCTCCTCTCCCTCAAGGATCAAAGCCATGCTCGGACCGGAGAGCATATACTCTTCAAATTCTGCATAGAATGGCTGACCAAGGATATGCGCATAGTGTTTCCGCATTTGTTCATGCGTGATCTGGATCATCTTCATGGCACGAATCCGTCCTTCCATTTCAAGATCACTAATAATCTCGCCGCAAATACGACGCTGAATCGTGTCTGGCCGGAGGAGAATCAACGTACATTCCATATCTTGATAGAAAAGATATTATAATGTAATATATAATAAGATGCAAGAAAAATTTGTGCAAAACCTGGAGGAAGACCTCCTGTTGGGATGGAAAGAAATACAATCATTTCCGCAATTTTCAAACACTGAAATCCATATTCATCAGTGCAGCATGCATGTATCACAACAGGCAAAGAGTGTGTTGAAATTGGATACTCATGTGTCCGAATTTATGGAAAATGAAGCTGAAACCTATAAAAAATGTTTTTTAGAAAAAGGAACCTATCTTTTACACATCACTCTTCAACCATACGAACAGCTCGGAAGTGAAGGATGGATAGAGCAGGACATTGTCTTTCTCCGTGATCATAAGGGCAATACTCTTCATATCCCCGTGTTCAAAAAAGCAGTAACAGCGGGCGCGCCCCGATGTCATGAAAAAGCATTGGAACACGTGCAAAGACTCGAAGATCTTCAATCACTAGGTGTGCCAGTCATTGAAATATTCATTGTCGATACAGCAACAATCTACTCAAGGCTGTATCCAAACAATCTTTATGAGACATTGCAGATCATCGAGCATGAAAAAGAAGGCTGGACATCACTTCTTGAACAACTGATACGCATCGGAAAAACCATCGATGAAAACGGATACCATGCACAAAATTTCATCAATGATCTTCTCTATGACGGAACCACATTTCGTTATGCCGATGCCGGAAGCGACTTAGGAGGAACATGTACAGAACATTCAAAAAACTGTCTCACAACGCTTCTTCGAAAATTTCATCATCAGAAAATACCTATTCGACACATATACGAATCACTGTCCGTCCCTCATAGAAAAAGCAAAAAGATTGCCTAATGAAATAGTGTGGCTTGCCACGCGAAGCTCGCCGCAGCGAGCGAAGTGTGGTGGACATGATACGTAAAAGTTCAAACCGCTTTGCCGATCTTGTCAAGGAGTGGTGCAACCATCTAAAACCCTCCAGAAGGGTAGCATAATAGCAAATT